>NZ_JBFAOH010000004.1:0-364038 GCF_040675175.1 Nonomuraea sp. NPDC049649 | reverse complement strand
CTTCCGCTGGGCCTGCAACAAACGCTTCCGCGTCGCACTGACCACCTTCGCCGACAACAGCCGGCACGCCAGCCCCTGGGCCGCGAAGATCTACAACGACGCCCGCAAGGCGGGTAAGGACCACCCGCACGCCGTCCGCGTGCTGGCCCGCGCCTGGATCCGCGTGATCTGGCGCTGCTGGCTCGACGGTGTCCCCTACGACCCCGCCAAACACGGCGCCGCAGCAGCGCTCAACGAGTTCGTTGCTGCCTGAGGTTGACACAGGGAGTGTCATGTCCGTACCTCCGCACGGAACCGGCGGGCCCGCTCGCGCAGCGCCTCCAGCCCGTCCGGGCCGCCGTGCGGCGCGTCACCGAGCAGCGGGGAGCCGACGCCGACGGCGACCGCGCCCGCGTCGAGGTAGGGGCGGACCTCGGCGGCGCTCACGCCGCCGACGGGAACCAGCGGCACCGAGGGGAACGGGGCGCGCAGCGCGGCGAGGTAGCGGGGGCCGCCCGCGGAGGCGGGGAACACCTTGACCGCGACGGCGCCGGCCTGCCACGCGTGCCAGACCTCGGTGGGGGTCATGGCGCCGACGAGCGTCGGCAGCCCGAGCGCGATGGCCCGCGCCGCGCCGTCGCTCATGGCGGGTGTCACGGCGAAGCGTGCCCCCGCCTCGGCGGCGGCCTCGGCGTCCGCCTCGGTCAGGACTGTGCCGGCGCCGATCAGGGCGCGCGAGCCCAGCTCGGCGTGGAGCGCGGCGATGACGCCGAGCGCGCCGGCGCCGCTGAGCGACACTTCCAGCAGGTCGATGCCCTCCTCGACGAGCACGCGGCCGGCCCGCGCGGACGCCTCGGGGTCGCGGCCGCGCACGATGGCGAGCAGTTTCGTACGGGCGAGCAGTTCGGCGTTCATCACCATTCGGCCACCGACCCGTCGTCGTGCCGCCACAGCGGGTTGCGCCACTTGTGCGGGTTCCGGTCGGCCTGCCGGACGGCCCGTTCGTCGATCTCGACGCCGAGGCCGGGCAGGTCGGTGCGGTGGGCGTGGCCGCCGGTGAACGTGAACGGCGCCGGGTCCATGACGTAGTCGAGGAGTCCGGCGCCGTCGTGGTAGTGCAGGCCCGCGCTCTGCTCCTGGATGAGGAAGTTCGGTGTGGCGAAGCCGACCTGGAGGCTTGCGGCCAGCGAGATCGGGCCGAGCGGGCAGTGCGGGGCGAGCTGGACGTCGAAGGTCTCGGCGAGGGCGGCGATCCGCCGTACTTCGGAGATGCCGCCTGCGTGCGACAGGTCGGGCTGGGCGACGGCGAGCCCGGCGTTCAGCGCGGGCAGGAAGTCGGCGCGGGAGTAGAGCCGCTCGCCGAGCGCGATCGGCACCGGCGTGGCGGAGGTGACGTCGGACAGCCGGTGGAGGTGCTCGGGGAGCAGCGGCTCCTCCACGAACATCGGGTGCAGGTCCTCCAGCGCGGCGAGGATGCGCCTGGCGCCGGCCACGTTGGCCCGGCCGTGCAGGTCGATCGCGAAGTCGCGGCCGGGGCCGAGCACGGACCTGGCCGTCTCGGCGCGGTCCAGCACCGCCGACAGGTCGGCGGCGGTGAGGGAGCGCGGCAGCAGGCCGGAGCCGTTCATCTTGACGGCGGTGAATCCGGCCTCGACCTGCTTGGCGATCTCCTCGCGCAGCTCGCCCGGCTCGTCGCCGCCGACCCAGGCGTAGACGCGGACGCGGTCGCGGACCGGTCCGCCGAGCAGCGCGTGGACCGGGGCGCCGTAGTGCTTGCCGGTGATGTCCCACAGCGCCTGGTCGAGCCCGGCGACCGCGCTGGACAGCACCGGCCCGCCCCGGTAGAAGCCGCCCTTGGTGAGCACCTGCCAGTTGTCCTCGACGCGCAGCGGGTCCTGGCCGATGAGCAGCTCCGCCAGCACGTCCACGGCGGCGCGGACGACCTCGGCGCGGCCCTCCACGACCGGCTCGCCCCAGCCGACGATGCCGTCGTCGGTCTCCACGCGGCAGAACAGCCAGCGGGGCGGGACCAGGAACGTCTCGATCCTGGTGATCTTCACAGCAGCTCCTCCACGTCGCGCCAGGCCTTGTCGAGCAGGTCGCGCATGGCCTGCTCGGCGGCATCGGCGTCGCCCTTCCTGATCGCCTCCAGCACCGCCAGGTGGCTGGGCACCGGGTCGTCGGTGTGTTCGGACCCGTGCACCAGCCGGTCGCGCCCGGCCAGCCCGGGGCCCAGCACGACCTCCAGCCGGGCCATCAGCTCGTTGCCGGCGGCCTCCAGCAACCCCCGGTGGAAGGCCAGGTCGGTCTCGACCGGGTCGCTGCCGTCCGCCATCCGGCCCAGCGCCCGTTCCAGCGTGGCGAGCTGCTCGGGCGTACGGCGGAGCGCGGCGAACCGGGCGACCGGCGGCTCCACGACGGCGCGCAGCTCGTGCAGGTCGCGCAGGAAGCCGGGGTCGGGGCCGCCGGCGAACTTCCACCGGATCACGTCGCCGTCGAGCAGGTGCCAGTCGGCGCGGGGCCGCACGTAGGTGCCGAGCTTGGGCTTGGCGCCGATGAGCCCCTTGGCGGCGAGCACCTTCATGGCCTCGCGCAGCGCGGTGGAGCTGACGCCGAGGCGTTCGCGCAGCGCGTGCACGTCGAGGGTGCCGCCTTCCCTGACCTCCCCGCCGAAGATCATCGCAGCGAGCGCCTCGACGGTCTGGCCGTGCAGGCCCCTGCCTCCGTACGAGCGAGTCATGCCGAGTCCTTCACGATGCTCCATCCGCCGTCGACGACCACGCACGCGCCGGTGACGAATGAGGCCTCCGCCGAGGCGAGGAAGGCGATCACGGACGCCACCTCCTCGGGGGCCCCGAACCGGCCCAGGACGGTCGCCCTGACGCTGTCCGCCCTTCCCTCCTCGTCTACCCGGTCCCAGGCCGGGGTCATGATCGGCCCGGGGATCACCGCGTTGACCCGGACGGCGGGGCCGTACTCGACGGCGAGCTGCCGGGTGAGCGCGGTCAGCCCGCCCTTGGCCGCCGCGTAGGCCGGGTGGCCCGGCAGGCCGACGAGGGCGTGCACCGACGAGGTGACGACCATCGACCCGGCGGTCATGCCCGGCAGCAGCGTGCGGGCGGCCAGGAAGGTGGCGGTGAGCCCGACGTCGAGCTGCCGCCGCCACGACTGCAGCGAGGTCTCGTGGGCGGGCGCGACCTCGACGGCGGCCGCGTTGCTGACGATCACGTCGATCGGCCCTTCGGCGGCCACCCGCCGCCAGGTCTCCTCGTCGGCGACATCACCCCGCAGGTACGTCACCCGGCCCGCCGACCGCTCCCCTGCGGTGGTCCCGGCGTTGCTCCCGTCGGGGTCCCAGGTAGTCCCGCCGGTGGTTTCCGCGGAGTTCCCGCCGGAGATCCCGAGGGGGGTCTCGGCGAGGTCGTCGGCGAGGTCCACGGCGAGTACCCGCGCGCCCCCGGCCGCCAGGCGGGCGGCGGTGGCCGCGCCGATGCCGGAGGCCGCCCCCGTCACCACCGCGGTACGGCCCGCGAAGCCGCTCATCGGCCCTCCTTCAGCACGGCGACGCCGAGCGGCGCCAGCTCGGTCCCGGCCGCCAGGACCGGGTGGTCGTTGTGGTTGAGCAGGAACAGGCGGTCGCCCCTGCGGACCGCCTCCACCCCCTCGGGCAGCCCGAAGGCGACCGGCCGCACGCCCGCCCGGCGCAGGGTGTCGCGCACGAGCTCCCGCATGGCCCGCTCGTCCGGGCGGGTGCCCAGGTAGGTGGCGGTGCCCGCGCCGAAGGCATGCCGGGTGACGGCGGGCTCCCCGGCCAGCGGGCCGTCGACGTACCGGGCGAGCACCTCGGCCCCCTCGGGCACGATGTGGTCGGCCCACAGGTCGGCCTGCCGGCCGGTGTCGAGGCGGGCCGTCTCGCCCCCGCTGAGCGGCCAGAACTCCTCCACGCGGAGCCCGAGCAGGTCGCGGAAGGCACCCGGGTAGCCGCCGAGCCGGATCCGGTCGCAGGCGTCGGCGATCCCGCTGAAGAACGACATCAGCAGGTGGCCGCCGCCCTCGACGTGGCGGCGCAGGTTGGCCGCCGCCTCGTCGGTGCACAGGTAGAGGTTGGGCACCACGACGAGCCGGTAGCCGGACAGGTCGGCCTCGGGGGTGACCACGTCGACCGTGACGTTCTCCCGCCAGAGCGGCAGGTAGTGGGCGCGTACCCGCTCGGGGATCCGCAGCTCGGCGGGCCGGGCGTCGAGCTCCAGCGACCACCAGTTGGCGTAGTCGAAGACGAGCGCCACCTCGGCGGGCACCCGCGTGCCCGCCACGTCCCGCAGCCCGGCCAGCTCGGCGCCGAGCGCGGCGGTCTCGCGGAAGATCCGGTTGTCGCTGCCGCCGTGGGAGACGACGGCGGAGTGGAACTTCTCCGCGCCGCCGGCCGAGGCCCGCCACTGGAAGTACATGACCCCGTCGGCGCCGCGCGCGACGGCCTGGTGGCTCCAGAGCCGGTTCAGCCCCGCGCGTTTGGGCCGGTTGGGCGGGCGGTAGCTGATGGCGCTGGTGGCGGTCTCCATCATCAGGTGGGGCCGGCCGCCGCCGAGCGAGCGCATCTGGTCGTGGAAGAAGGCGGCGTCGACGTGCGCGGCCGGGTCCTTGGGCTCGGGGTAGAGGTCGAGCGCCACCACGTCCAGCTCGGGCGCCCAGGAGGGGTAGTCGGCGACCGCCTCCCACATGCCCATCAGGTTGGTGGTGATCGGCACGCCGGGGGTCAGCTCGCGCAGCACCTCCCGCTCGGCCCGGTAGCAGGCCAGCAGGGCGTCGGAGCTGAAGCGCCGGAAGTCGAGCTCCTGGGCGGGGTTGCGGAAGGTGGGCGCGGTGCGGGGCGGCAGCACGTCGGCCCAGTCGCTCACCCGCTGGCTCCAGAACGTGGTGGACCAGGCGTCGTTGAGGGTGTCGAGGTCGCCGTACCGGGCGCGCAGCCAGGCGCGGAAGTCTTCGGTCGACACCTCGCAGTAGCACTCGCGGACGTGGCAGCCGTACTCGTTGCCGACGTGCCACAGGGCGAGCGCCGGGTGCGTGCCGTACCGCTTGGCGAACAGGGCGGCGAGGCCGGCGGCGGCCTCGCGGTAGACGGGCGAGCTGGGGCAGTAGTGCTGGCGGGAGCCGGGCGACAGGCGCACGCCGTCGCGGTTCACCGGCAGCGTCTCCGGGTGCAGGCGGGAGAACCAGGTCGGCGGCGAGGCGGTGCCGGTGGCCAGGCTGACCGCGATGCCGGCCTCGCCGAGCAGGTCCATGACCTCGTCCAGCCAGGAGAAGTCGTGGCGGCCCGGCTCGGGCTCGACGCTCGCCCAAGAGAAGATGCCGAGCGTGACGGCGGTGACGCCGGCCTCGCGCATGAGGCGGATGTCTTCCGGCCACACCTCGCGCGGCCACTGCTCGGGGTTGTAGTCGGCACCGAAGTGGATTCGGTCGTGCTTCATTCCTTCACGCTCCCTGCGGTGAGACCGGCCCGCCAGAAGCGCTGGAGCGAGGCCATGGTGAGGACGAGGAGGAGCGCGGACACCGCGGCGCCGGTGACCGTGAGCTCGAAGAAGGCCGGGTCGCGGAAGGTCTGCGAGTTCCACAGGCCGAGACCCAGCGTGACGGGGTAGAGGTTCTGGTCGGACAGCATGACCAGGGGGAGGAAGTAGTTGTTCCAGATGCTGATGAACTGGAACAGGAAGATCGTGACCAGCGCCGGGCTCATGATCTTCAGGCCGATGGAGACGAAGATGCGGTACTCCCCCGCGCCGTCGAGCCGCGCCGACTCCAGCAGCGCGTCCGGGATGGCGGCGTTGGCGTGGATGCGCGCCAGGTAGACGCCGAACGGGCTGACGATGCCGGGCAGCAGCACCGACCAGAACGTGCCCGTCATCCCGGCCTCGCTGAAGATCAGGTAGGTGGGCAGCGCCAGCACGGTGGGGGGCACCAGGACCCCGGCGAGCACCAGGTTGAACAGCGCCTCGCGCCCTGTGAAGGGGTATTTGGCCATCGCGTAGCCGGCCGCGGTCGAGAGCAGGGTGGCGGCGAGCGCGCCCAGGCCCGCGTAGAGGAAGCTGTTGACGATCCACCGCCCGAAGACGCCCGTGCCGAAGAGCCGGGACAGATTCTGCCCGAGCTGCGGGTCGGGCGACCAGAGACCGAAGGTGCCGAACAGGTCGGCGGTGCTCTTGGTCGCGGCGATCAGCACCCACACGACCGGCAGCAGGAAGTAGGCCGCCGCCGCGAACAGCAGCGCCAGCACCACGACGGTGCCCGGCCTGATGCGGTTCACCATGCGCGGTTCCCCTTCCGGTTGACCAGCCGCAGGAAGCCGAACGAGATCACGAACGCCATGATGGCGATCAGCGTGGCCATGGCGGAGGCGAGGTGGGTGTTGGCCTGACCGAAGGCCTGGTTGTAGGCGGCCAGGTTGGGTGTGTAGTCGCTGGTGATGGCGGTGGTCATGGGCTTGAGGATGAGCGGCTCGACGAAGAGCTGAAGGGTGCCGATGAGGGTGAAGACGGTGATGAGGATCAGCGGCGCCCGCACCAGCGGGATCTTGATGTGCCAGGCGATGCGCAGTTCGCCGGCGCCGTCGACCCGGGCGGCCTCGTACAGCTCGCGCGGGACGGCCTGCAGCCCGGCGATGAGGACCAGCATGTTGTAGCCGGCGAACTGCCAGGTGGCGATGTTGGCGATGGCCAGCAGGATCGTGTCGGCGCGCAGGAAGTCGTGCGGCAGCCCGGCCGCGGCCAGCAGGTCGACCAGCGGGCTGGTCTGCGGCACGTACAGGAAGCCCCACAGCAGCGAGGCGATCACGCCGGGCACCCCGTACGGCAGGAAGTACGAGACCCGGAAGAACGCCCGGAAACGGGCCCTGGCCGAGTCGAGCAGCAGCGCCAGCCCGAGCGCGCAGACCACCATGATCGGCACCTCGATGGCGCTGAACACCAGCACCCGTACGACGCTGCCGGTGAACGCCTCGTCGGTGAGCGCGGTGACGTAGTTGCCCAGCCCGGCGAAGTCCACCGTCGGCTCGGTCAGGCCGAGCCCGCTGCTGGTGAGCTTGAAGAAGCTCTGGTAGATCGCGTAGCCGATCGGCGCCAGGAAGAACAGCGCGAAGGCGGTGAAGAAAGGCGCGACGAAGACCAGGACGTGCGGCCGGAGACGGCGGGGGCGCCGCCGCGCCTGGGCAGGCGCCCCCGTCCCGGTGCCCGGCGTCCGCTGCAGCACCCCCGTCATCGTCAGCCGCCCGTCACGTTCAGGCCCTTGGCCTTCATCTCCTCGACCATCGCCTGCTGGGTCTTGGCGATGGCGTCGGCGAGCGTGCCGTTCCCCTCGACGGCGGCCTTGGCGTTGTCGGTGAGGGTGGCGTAGAGGGCGTCGCTCACCGGGGGCCAGCGCCAGTCGAGGGAGACGGCGGCGTCGGCCTCCTTGAAGACGTCCCAGATGTTCTGCCCGCCGTAGAACGGGAAGACGGTGTCGTCCTGCTGGAGGCTGGGGATCTGGCCGGTGTCCTTGACGGAGGGCCAGCCGTAGCCCGCGGAGAGCAGGATGTCGACGCTCGCGGGGTCGCTGTTGAGCCAGACGGCGAACTCGGTGGCGGCCGCGGGGTTGCCGGTGCCCTTCAGGATGGCCGAGGCGGAGCCGCCGCCCCAGCTCGCCGAGGTGAACTCGCCGGCGCCGGGCCACTGCGGGATCGGCGCGACGGCCCACTTGCCGGAGGTGCCGGGGGCGTTGCCGCGGATGATCGCGTCACCCCACGAGCCGCCGATCCAGCCGGCGATGCTGCCGGTCTGCAGGTCCTTGTACCAGCCGTTGGACATGTCGGCGACGGTCTTGACGAGCTTGTCGTCGAGCAGCTTCTGCCAGAGGCCGGCCATCCTGCGGGTGTCGGGGTTGTCGATGGTGACCTTCCAGGAGTCGCCCTCGATGCCGAACCACTGCTGACCGGCCTGCTGGGCCAGGGCGATCATCCAGGGCGCCTGGTTGGCGGCGAAGGTCGAGATGTAGGCGTCCTCGTCCTTCTCCTGGATGGTCTTGGCGGCGGCGGCGAAGTCGTCCCAGGTCTTGGGCGGCTCGACGCCCCACTTGTCGAACAGGTCCTTGCGGTAGTAGAAGCCCATCGGCCCGCTGGCCTGCGGGATCGCGTAGACCTTGCCGGCGAAGACGCCGGTCTGCCACTGCCAGTCGACGAACTTGCCCGCGTGGCCCTCGGCGTGCTCGGTGACGTCCTCGAGCGCGCCGTTGACGAGGAAGGAGGGCAGCGAGTCGTAGCCGACCTGGGCCACGTCGGGGGCGTTGCCGGCCTTCACGGCCGCGAGCATCTTGGCGTAGCCGCCGTCGGGGCCGGGGGTGACGGTCTCCAGGTTGACCTTGATGTCCGGGTGGGCGGCGTTGAACGCGTCCACGGCCTTCTGGATGTCGGGCACCCAGGACCAGAACGTCAGTTCGACGGGCTGGGCCGGGTCGCCGCCGCCGTCGGCGGCGGGCTCACCGGCGCCGCAGGCCGCGGCGAGGGTGACGGCGGCGAGGGCGGCCGCTGCCCGGGCGAGCTTCGAGCGCATGCTGACTCCTTCCACGGACCGCCTGAGCTGGGGGTTCCGATTGGATGGAGACAGTATTCGTATTTTATTAATTAATCAAGACCCGTGGGTCAGGGGATGGACGAGCCGCCGCCGGGAGCGGAGAGTGTGGGGCGGACGCTCCACCTGACGACGAACGGGGAGGAAGCATGCCCATCCACCACGCCGAGCACGTCGGCAGCCTGCTCAGGCCGCCCGAGCTGCTCGACGCCCGCGAGGCGCACCAGCGCGGCGAGCTGAGCGCCGAGACGCTGGCGAAGCTGGAGGACGACGCGGTGCTCGCCGCGCTCCAGTTGCAGCGCGACGCCGGGATCGAGGTCTTCACCGACGGCGAGATGCGCCGGGCCACCTGGATGGCCGGGCTGCTGGAGTCGCTCGGCGGCGTGGTGCCCGCGCCGCCGCCCTCGTCGGCCTGGTTCCGCGAGGACGGGGAGGCGCCGCCGGAGGAGACGGCGTTCGAGATGGTCGCCGCGAACGCCAAGCTCACCCAGAAGCGGAACCTCACCGCCGCCGAGGCCGGTTTCCTGGCCCAGCACGCCCCCGGCCCCTACAAGATCACCATGATGAGCACGTCCATGGGCAACCTGCTCTGGCGGCCGGGGGTCAGCGACGCCGCCTATCCCGACCCGGAAGCGATGATGCGCGACCTGATCGCGCTGCGCGTCGAGGAGATCAGGGGCCTGATCGAGCGAGGGGTGCGCTGGATCCAGTTCGACTCGCTGAGCTACAACTTCGTCATCGACCCCGCGTTCCGCGAGCGCATGCTCGGCCCCGAAGCTCCCGGCCCGGACGCCATCCTGGAGGCGACGGTCGCGGTGGACGCCGAGCTGGTCCGCGCCGCCAAGGCCATCGACCCGGACGTCACCGTCGGCATGCACATCTGCCGCGGCAACAACCGCAGCGCCTGGATGTCCAGCGGCGGCTACGAGCCGATCGCCGAGCGGCTGTTCACCGGGGTGCCGGTGGACCGGTTCCTGCTGGAGTACGACACCGAGCGGGCGGGCGGGTTCGAGCCGCTGCGGTTCGTCCCCGAGGGCACCACGGTCGTGCTCGGGCTGATCTCGTCCAAGGTGCCGACCCTGGAGCCGGTGGACGAGCTGCGCCGCCGCATCGACGAGGCGTCGCGCTACGTACCGCTGGAGAATCTGGCGATCAGCCCGCAGTGCGGCTTCGCCTCCACCGCCCGGGGCAACCTGCTCACGGTCGACGACGAACGGCGCAAGCTGGAACTGGTCGTGGAGACCGCCCGGCGGGTCTGGGGTTAGCCCGCCGCCCGAGCCAGCGCCCCGGCCACCCGGTCGACGTCGGCCTCGGTCGTACGCCAGTTGGAGAAGGCAGCCCGCAGCGCGGGCACGCCCCCGTACACGGTGGGGGTGACGAACGCCTCGCCCGACTCGGCGACCGACCGCGCCACCTCGCCGGCGCGGCCGGGGTCGGCGGCGAGGGTGAAACAGACGACGTTGAGCCTGACCGGGGCGAGCAGCCGGTAGGCGGGCATGGCGGCCAGGCGCTCGCCCAGCCGGGCCGCGAGCGCGGCGCCGCGCCGGACGATCTCCGCGTGGCCGTCGCGCCCGTACGCGGCGAGCGTGAACCAGGCCGCCAGCGCCCGCAGCCGCCGGGAGTTCTCCGGGGTCAGGTCGACGAAGTCGGGCTCGTCGCCGGCCGGGCCCAGGTAGGCGGCGGCGTTCCGGAAGACCCGCGTCTGCAGGTCGCGGCGGCGGGTGAACTGCACGGCGCTGTCGTACGGGACGTTCAGCCACTTGTGCAGGTCGACGCAGACCGAGTCCGCCTCACCGAGCCCGGCCACCAGCTGGGCGTGGCCGGGCGAGAGCGCCGCGAAAGCCCCGAAGGCGGCGTCCACGTGCAGCCAGAACCGGTACCGCTCGCGCAGCGCGACGATCGCCCGCAGGTCGTCGAAGTCGACGGTGTTGACCGTGCCGGCGTTCGCCACCACGATCGCGGGCTCGCCGTCCAGCTCGCGCAGCGCCTCCTCCAGCCTGCCCACGTCGACCGCCTCCCTGCCGGGCAGCGCCTCCACCCGCCGCGGGACGTCATCCTCCTGGCGTTCCCGGGGGTCATGGGGTGGTGCAGGTCTCGGCGGGCAGGGTGAAGGTCAGCGACCAGCTCGACGTACGCGCGACGCCCCTCCGCCCCGGAGGGCAGGCCGAGCCCGATGGTCAGGATCAGCTCGCCGCCGCGCAGCCACGGCACCGGGTCGGTCAGCTCGGACACGTGTGCCCAGCGGACCTCCCGGCCCAGCCCGGCCCGGCCGGCGAGCAGGCGCATGTTCATCCCGGGCAGCGTCATCACCTGGGCGACGGTCAGGGCCATGACTCATCCTCCGCAAGGTGCATACCGCACTCTAATTCATCGCCAACGGTGCGGTTTGTCCCGGGGGCCGGTGCTGTGACCTGCGCATATCGTCAACCCACCCCCTGAAAGACCCCGGAGGACCCCATGAACCGCGCCAACAGGGCGGCCGGCGCCGCCTTCGTCGGCACCACGATCGAGTGGTACGACTTCTACATCTACGCCACAGCCGCCGCGCTGGTCTTCGGCGACCTCTTCTTCCCCAACGCCTCCAGCCCCACGGTCGCCCTCATGGCGTCGTTCGCCACCTACGCCGTCGGGTTCTTCGCCCGGCCGCTCGGCGGCATCGTGTTCGGCCACTTCGGCGACCGGGTGGGCCGCAAGTCGGCGCTGGTGGTGACGCTGGTCATGATGGGTGTCGCCACCTTCGCGGTCGGCGTGCTGCCCACGTACGAGTCGATCGGCGTGCTCGCGCCGACGCTGCTGGTGGCGCTCCGTTTCGTGCAGGGCCTGGCGGTCGGCGGCGAGTGGGGCGGGGCCGTGCTGATGGCGGTCGAGCACGCGCCGGAGGGCCGCAAGACCTTCTTCGGCGGGTTCGCCCAGCTCGGCAACCCGGCCGGCGCGCTCCTGGCGACCGGCGCGTTCAGCCTCATCACGATGCTCGGCGACGACGTGCTGCACTCGTGGGGCTGGCGGGTGCCGTTCATCGTCTCGGCCGTGCTGGTGTTCGTGGGCCTGTTCATCCGGCTCCGCGTCGAGGAGTCGCCCGTCTTCGAGAAGGTGGAGAAGGCCGCCACGCCGATCAAGGAAGTGTTCCGGCTGTCCTGGCGGTCGGTGCTGTTCGGCATCGGCACGCTGCCGGTGGCCGTCGGCGGGTACTACATCCTCACCACCTTCCTGCTGGCGTACGCGACCGGCGAGTCGGTCGGCGCGTCCGAGCAGCTCATCCTCAGCGGCCTCAGCTTCGCCGCGTTCGTCGAGCTGGTGGCCACCCTCGGCATCGCCTGGGTGGGCGACCGGCTGGGCAGCCGCAAGGTCGTGATCGTCTGCCTGGTGATCACCGCCGCGCTGGCCGTGCCGCAGTTCGCGGTGCTCGGCTCGCAGAACGCCTTGCTCATCTTCGCCATGCTGGGCCTGATGCGGCTGGCGACGTCGGGTACGTACGGTCCGATGGCGGCCATCCTGTCCGAGATGTTCCCGGCGCAGGTGCGCTACACCGGCATCTCGCTCGCCTACCAGGGCGCCGGTGCGATCTTCGGCGGCCTGTCCCCGCTCGTCGCGACCGCCCTGGTGGGCGCCGCGGGCGGCGCCGCCTGGCCGGCCGTGGGGCTGCTCATCGGCATGTGCGCGCTGAGCGCGATCTGCCTGTCCGTGGCGCCCCGGTTCCGCGACCCCGCCCCGACCGGCCCGGCCATCCACTGATCCCGTAAGGAGACTCGCGTGTCCACCATCGTCATCACCGGCGGCAAGGTCATCACCATGGACCCGGCCAACCCCGTCGCGGAGGCCGTGGCCGCGCGCGACGGCCGCGTGCTGGCCGTCGGGCGGGAGCCCGACGTGCTGGCCGCGGCCGGGCCGGGCGCGGAGGTCGTGCCGGCGGGCGGGCGCAGCGTGCTGCCCGGCTTCATCGACCCGCACAACCACCTGCTGTCCACGGCGGAGTCGCTGGTGGCGGTGGACGCCCGCTACCCGGGCGTGGCGAGCGCGGAGGACCTGGTGGCCCGGATCGCCGCCGAGGCCGCCAGGACCCCGGCGGGCCAGTGGATCCGCGCGTACGGCATGGACGACGCGAAGTTCCCCGGCGGCCGGCCCACCCGCCGCCACCTGGACGAGGCCACCACCGAGCACCCGGTGATCGTCTACCACGTCTCCGGTCACCAGGCCGTGGTGAACTCGGCGGCGCTGGCCTGGCGCGGCATCGGCGAGGACGTGGCCGACCCGCCGGGCGGCGCGTTCGTCCGGGACGAGGCCGGCCGGCTGACCGGGATGGTGCTGGACTCGGCGATGGAGCTGCTGCTGCCCGTGGCCGTCGACATCGGCTGCCACGGGCCGAACTTCCACGTCGACCTGCCGCGCGAGCAGCTGCGCTCCTGGCTGGAGATGGCCGCCGAACCGTACCTGAAGGCCGGCGTCACCACCGTGTGCGACCCGCAGGTGTCGCGCCGCGAGCTGGAGATCTACCGCTCGGCGTGGAACGCGGGCACCCTGCCGGTGCGCACGGTGGTCATGCCGCTGTCGCACATGCTGGACGAGCTGGCCTCGATCGGCCTGGCCGGGCCGTTCGGCGACGACCGGCTGCGGTTCGGCGCGATGAAGTTCTACTGCGACGGCACGCTCCTGGGCGGCACCGCGATGTTCGGCGAACCGTACGGCGACAACTTCACCGGCACGCTCTACCACCGGCCGGAGGAGCTCACCGACCTGGTGCGGCGGGCCGCGGCGGCGGGCTGGCAGGTCGGCGTGCACACCCAGGGCGACCGGGCGATGGGCTACACGCTCGACGCGATCAGGGCCGCGGTCGCGGTGAGCGGCGACGACGCCCGGCCGCGCATCGAGCACTGCGGCTACCCGACGCCGGCGCAGGTGCGCGAGTTCGCCGCGCTCGGCGTCATCCCGGTCAACCAGCCCAACTTCCTGTACGACAGCGGCACGGACTTCGTGCGCCGCCTCGGCGACAGCAGGGCGCACCGGCTGCAGCCGATGCGGGAGGAGCTGGACGCGGGGCTGCGCCCGGTGCTGTCGAGCGACTCGTTCGTCTCGTCCCTGCGGCCCATGGAGACGATCTCCAACGCGGTGCGCCGCCGCACCCGCGAGGGCGGCCCGATCGGCGCCGACCAGGCCGTCACGCTGGAGGAGGCGCTGCGGGCGCACACCCTCGACGCGGCGTACGCGCTGCGCATGGAGGACCGGATCGGCTCGCTCTCCCCGGGCAAGCTGGCCGACGTGGTGGTGCTCGACGCCGACGTCCAGGCGCTGCCCGCCGACGCGCTGTCCGGCGTGGACGCCTGGCTGACCATGCTGGACGGCCGGATCGTCTACCGGTCGGAGGGCCGGGCGGCCAGCGAGGTGTAGACGTCCACCTCGCCGGGGCTGATCAAGCCGTCCTGGATGGCGCAGATCAGCAGCTTCTCCTTGGTGGGGGCGGGCCGGCCGGCCGCCGCGTACTTGACCCTGGCCCGGTCGATGTACTGGCGCACGGTCCGCTCCTTGACGCCCATCCGGGCCGCCACCGACGCCTTGGACATGGACTGGAACCAGTAGAGCAGCGCCAGCCGCTCCTTCTCGGAGAGCTGGGGCCGGTGCGGGTTCTCGTCGGTGGCGATCGCCTGCGCCATCGGCGGGGTGACGCTGGGCCGGTCGGCGGCCACCTCCAGGATGGTCTCCACGCACGACTCGCGGGTGGCCCGGCCCTTGCCGATGAAGGCCGACGCGCCCGCGTCCAGCACGGCCCGGACCGTCTCGGGCTCCTCGTGCTCGGAGAAGACGACGACCCGCTGCCCGCCCGCGCACAGCTCCCCGATCCGGTCGACGATCATCGTGCCGTTGAGGTTGAGATCGAGGAGCAGCACGTCGGCGGCGACGCCCCGGACGGACTCGATGCTGGGCCCCTGCGCGACGAGCCGCACCGGGCCGTCCTGGCCGAACCAGGACCGGACGCCGTCCACCACCACCTGGTGGTCCTCGACCAGGACGACCGTCACGGGGCCTGCCACACGCTGTTGACCCATACCTCACCTCCTTGCCGCTGATAGGTGACGACGACCCCGCTAGCCTCCCGCATCGGCTCGGGGCTGACGGGCAGGTCGTCGCTGTCGGCCACGACGGCCACGCTCACCATGCTCGACATGGCCGAGACGGTGACCCTGGCCTGCGACCTGGCCCCGTCCAGCGCCTGGAGCGGCGCCCTGAGCAGGTCGCGGCGGACACGGTCGGCCAGGTCGGGCAGCGTGCCGCCGAACGGCGGGGCCGTCACCAGCACCCCCCGCCGTTCGGCGGCGTCCAGGTGCTCGCGCAGCTCCGTCACCAGCGCGTCGGGCACGTCCTCCCGCTCGGTGATGAGGCGGCGCAGCCGCAGGGCTCCGGCCGTGCACTCCTCGCGGACGCGCGCGTCGCCGGGGTCGGCGCCGTCGGCGAGCCGTTCCAGCAGGTCCTCCGCCACGTCGCGGATGGCGGCGTAGCGGCGCAGCCGGTCGGCGTGGATGCGCTGGGCGGACATCCGCCAGGCGTCGTCGGCGGCCAGCCGGCGGGCCAGCAGCGTCGCGTCCTGGGCGCTGGCGCGCAGCGCGTGACAGCCGACGCTGTAGCCGAGCTGCAGGGTGACGCTGCCCGCCACCACGACGAGGTACTTGGCGACCGAGACCCGGTCGAAGGCGCCGGTGACGGCCATCGCGGCCAGCATGATCCCGGCGTTCGCGGCCAGGAAGACGATCAGCTCGGCCCGCCGGCGCGGGCGGTGCCACAGCAGCATGACGCCGATCCAGCCGACCGAGCCCCAGCCCCAGTCGATGGTGCCGAGCAGGTCGGCCGGGCGGCAGGCCAGGATGACCATGACGGTCACGGCCAGCGCCACGGCCGCGAGCAGCGCCGTCCTGGGCGGCTCGGCGCCGCGTAACAGGGCGACGGCGGCGACGGCGCCGACCGCGGTGTGCACGACCCAGGCGACGGCGGCCAGCGCGGGCCAGCGGAAGTCCTGCCAGCCGGTGACGGTGACCGTCAGGTCGTAGCCGACGTGCCAGGCCGCGGCGATCACGACGGCGCCGATCGCGGTGTAGCGGGCGTAGCGCCGCGCCACCTGCTCGATGTCGCCCGTCATGGCCGCCACCAGAGGGTGACCCGGGTGCCGTCGCCGCCGGAGCGGACGTCGGCGCCGCCGTTGGGCAGGGCTCGCATGGTGTCGAGGATGGAGCCGCGCACCCCGAACCGGTCGGGCGGCAGCCGGTCCCGGTCGAAGCCGCGGCCGTGGTCGGCGACCTCCACCCGGATCTCGCCGTCGCGGCTGCTGGCGGTCAGCTCGGCCTCGCGCACGCCCGCGTGCCGCGCCACGTTGGACAGCGCCTCGGCGACGGCGCGGGCGAAGCTCTCCGCCACCTCGCCGGGCACGGTCTCGCGCGACAGCGTCCTGCGTACCCGGAGCCCGGTGGCGCGCTCGGCCACCTGGTCGAGCAGCGCGTCGAGGGCGATGGGGGCGCCGTCGGGGCTGGGCGCGTCGCGCAGCCTCTCCAGCGCGGCCAGGTCGGCCGCGGCCTGGGCGCGCAGCGTGGCCGAGGGGCCGTCGTAGGTTCCCAGGCCGACCATGGTGAGGGTGTGCAGGGACGTCTCATGCACGCTGCCGACCTGTTTCAGCTCGTCCTCGCGGCGCAGGCGTTCCACCATGAGGGCGGCGCCGGCGCGGGCGCTCTGCCGCAGGAAGCCGTCGGCGGAGGCGGCGGAGCGGCGCAGCAGCGTCATCAGCACCGCGATCCCCAGCACCTGGACGAGGTGGATGCCGAGCGAGACGGTCACGTCCTGCCCGGGGTCGGCGAGCCGCACCCCGGTGAGATAAGCCAGCGCCACGGCCAGCCCGATCGGCACGGCCACCGGGGGACGCCAGACGACGGCGGGCACGATGATCGTCATCGTCACCAGCCCCGCGACCCAGCTCGCGCCGCCCGCCAGCGCCTCCGCCGCCACCAGATGGCGCTGCGCGAGGCAGAGCGCGACGGTGACGGCCACGTCGCCCGCCACCAGCCAGCCCGGTAACGGCAGCCCGCGCCACCACCGCCACAGGAACAGGGCCGTCCACCCGAGCTCGACCGCCAGCGCGGGCGCCAGCCAGGCGACCGAGACGGGCGGGAGCGCGCCGAGCGCCGCCGCGACGGCCACCACCACGCCCATGACACCCCGCGCCGCGGCAGCGGTGCGCGCGGCGGTCCGCTCAAGCTGCCTGGCCGCCGAGTCGTAGCGCTGGGAACCGAGGTGAGCCATCGCCCGTCCGCCCGCGACGCGATCACAAGTCGGCACTCACGATAACGCACGAGCCGACGACGGACGGGGGCCTCAATGACAGAACGCATGGCTACCACCCCCGCACCCTCCCCCGCCGCGCGTCCAGCCGCATGACGGCTGATCGACCGTCATGCCCTCCCCGACGGCGACGGGAGGGGACGCATGGCTGTCACCCCGTACCCTCCCCCCTCGCGTCCCCCGCCCGCATGACGGCTGATCGACCGTCATGCCGTTCCGTGGTGGTGGGCGTGTACTGGCCGTGTCGCGATCACCGCGACCGAGGGGGGACCTCACATGACGTTCATTTCGATCTCGATCCTGATCTCCTGCCTGTCGGTGATGGCGGTCCGCGGCAGGCGGGGGCCGTGGCCGCCGGACATTCCGGTGGCCCGGCCGAGGCTGTCGGCCACGGGCGGCACGTACGCGGGTTCGCGCGGCCGCCCGTCCGACGTCTATGTGATCCAGGAGCGGCTGATCGCGGTGGCGGACGGCGGGGGCCGGGCCGGTCACGGGGCGGCGGCGCGGGCCCTGGGCGCGGTGGTCGCGGCCTGGCCGCAGGTGGCCGGGGCGGGTGGGGAGGACCTGGGCGGGTGCGCGCCGGCGGCCGGCGACGGGGAGCCCGCGCCCGGCCTGGACCTGATCGTGCTCGACACGGGCGAGAGCCCGCGCCTTCGGTACGCCCACGTCGGCGGCGGCGGGATCTGGCACTGCCCGAAGGGCGGGCGGCCACGGCGGGTGACGGCGGCGGGCCAGGCCGCCGGGCCGGAGCTCGGCAGCGTGCCGCTCCGGCAGGGCGACCGCGTCGTAGTGGTCAGCGACGGGGTGGGCGACGCGCTCGGCGAGGAGCGGATGACGGAGCTGTTCACGGACGGCCGCTCTCCGGCCGCCTGCCTGGACCGGCTCTACGACGAGCTGTCGGTGGTGGAGCCGGAGGGGGACGCCACCGTGCTCATCGCCGACTTCGTCACGGCGTGACGCCCTGGAGAAGGCCGTACACGAAGCGGGCCCGGTAGGTCACGCCCGCGTGCGCGAAGTCGGCCGCCCAGTGGTGCGGGGCGCCGCCCTCCAGCAGGGTGGCGCCCGGGAAGCCCGCCCCGATGTCGGCCACCACGCACGTCCACGGCTCCAGCTCGTCGAACGTGACCGCCTTGGCGCCGCCGGGCCGGACGAACCACTGGTTCCACAGCTCCCCGCCGGGACCGGCGAGCGCCTCGAACCGCAGCTCCGGCCAGGACGGCAGCACCCACTGGGCGACCTCGCACGTCAGGCTGCCGATCGGCCGCTCGCCCCGGAAGTCCGGCGGGCCGAGCGCCCAGCGCAGCGTCGTCAGCCCCTTCGGCGCCCGTTTCGCGTGGGTCAGCCTGGTCCAGTGAGTGTGGGCGGCGCGCAGCTCGGCCGGGGTGGCGCCCATGTCGCGCAGCGCCTCCTCCACCCGGGGGGCGTTCACGTCGCGCATCCGGTGCATCAGCGTGAGCTCGAACTCACGTATCCCGTATCTCATCGACTTCCGATCGGGCCAGGATCACGATGCGGGACCGTGAACTCACTCGGCATGGCGTTCCCCGTCATCTTGGTCATGGCGGCGGTCACCTTCATGCGGGCTCCCCGCCACCGGCACGAGCACCGCGTCACCCCGACGCGGCTCAGTCTGGCGGACCGGGTGCGGGGGACACGGCCCGCCCCCTCCTGGTCGTCGTCACCCGGCATGCTAGAAGGGATGGCATGCAGACCCCGCACGGGCCGTTCGCCGGCCGCACCATCGACGACCTGGGCCGCGACCTGCGCGCGGGCCGCACGACCGCCGAAGGGCTGGTGCGGGACGCGCTCGACGCCATCTCCCGGATCGACCCCGTACTGAACGCCTTCGTGAGCGTGGACGCCGAGGGCGCGCTCGCGGCGGCGCGCGAGGCGGACCGTGAGCTGGCGGGTGGCACCGACCGGGGGCCGCTGCACGGGCTGCCGGTGGGGGTCAAGGACATGGTGATGGTGGCGGGGCAGCCCGCCACCATGGGGTCGCGGCATTTCGACGGGTACGTGCCGGACACCGACGCGGTGTGCGTGGCGCGGCTGCGCGAGGCCGGGGCGGTGATGATCGGCAAGACCACGACCCACGAGTTCGCGTACGGGCCGACCGGCGATCAGTCGGCGGCCGGGCCGTCGCGCAATCCGTACGACCCGGAGCGGATGTCGGGCGGGTCGAGCGGAGGCAGCGGCGCGGCCGTGGCCGCCGGGCTGGTGCCGCTGGCGGTCGGGACCGACACCGGCGGGTCGGTGCGCATCCCGGCGGCGCTGTGCGGGGTGGCCGGGTTCAAGCCCGCGTACGGTGCGATTCCGGCCGACGGTGTCTTCCCGTTGTCGCCGAGCCTGGATCATGTGGGGGTGCTCGCTCGTACTGCTGAGGAGTGTTTCCTCTCCTATGGGCTGCTGAGCGGGCGGGACGTGCCGGAGAGCGAGGCCGCGCCCCGGGTGGCCTGGCTCGACCCCACCGACCTCTACGCCTGCGACCCGGAGGTGCTGCGGGTCGCGGCCGAGGCCGCGGGGACGACCGAGAAGGTCGTGTTCCCGCCGGGGGTGGCGGACGCGTTCCGGGCCGTGTACGCGACGATCGGGATGACCGAGGCCGCCGACGTGCACGCCGACCGCGTGGCGGAGGCGCCGGAGCTGTTCGGGGCCGAGGTGCTGGACCGGCTCAGGAACTCGATGGAGGTGCCGGCCTGGAAGTACCGCCGGGCGGTCGCGGAGCGGGAGTGGCTCGCCGAGGCGGCGAAGGAGCTGTTCGCGGGGCACGACGTGCTGGCGCTGCCGACCGTGCCGCTCACCGCTCCGCCGCTGTTCCAGCGGGAGGCGGTGCTGGACGGGCGGCAGATCGGGGTCCGCGCCGCGCTGCTGGCGTTCACCTGCCCGTGGAACGTGGTCGGCTTCCCGGCGCTGAGCGTCCCGGCGGGCAGCGTCGGCGGGCTTCCGGTCGGGCTCCAGCTCGTCTGCCGCCCGGGCGACGAACACCTGCTCGCCGCCGCGGCGGCCCGGGTTGCCGGCCGGGCCTGACGTACCTTCTGGACACCGCCTCGCCGCCGTGACAGCGTGCGAGGAAGAGGATCTTCCCGGGCGGACGTGACGGCGTACGCGGGAGAGGGCTTCCCCGGACGGACGTGACAGCGCGCGGGTGATCACCTTCTCCGGCGGGAGGCGGAAGCGTGTCTTGGGAAGAGCAGATCACCATCGCGGGCGTCTTCGGGGTGGTGGCGATCATGCTGCTGGTGCTGGGGCTGCTCGGTGAGCGGCGGCGGTTACCTCGCAATCCGCTGTTCGGGGTGCGGACGAAGACGTCTACGGCGAGCGATGAGGCGTGGCGGGAGGTGCATGCCAGGTTCGCGCCTTACGCGTACGCCGCCGCGGGCGTGCTGGCGGTCACCGCGGTCGCTCCCTTGATCACCGGCGGCGGGGCGGGGCTGGTGCTGGGCGGGACGGCGCTGGGCGTGGGTGTGATGGCGTTCGGGGCGGTGCGGGCGCATCGGGGACTTTAGGTGTCAGGCGGGGCGGTAAAGGGTCTGCACAGGGGGCCCGCGAGGACTCATAATTTGTGATCCACGCGGCACTGTGCCCCGGCCGGGAGGAGAAACGGGGATGCCCGAGTTCTTACCGCTGCGCGAGGAAGACCCGGCGCGTGTCGGCCCGTACCGGCTGATCGGCCGGCTCGGCGCGGAGGTGTACCTGGCCGAGGGCGTGGAGGACGGCCCGCCGGTGGTGGTGAAGCTGCTGCGTCCGGGGATCGACCGGGAGCGGTTCCTGCGGCTGGTCGCCTCCATCCGGGAGGTGTCGGCGTTCTGCTCGGCGCGGGTGCTCGGGTCGGGGACGGCGGACGGGCGGCCGTACGTGGTGAGCGAGTACATCGACGGCCCCGCGCTCGCGGCGGTGACGGCGGCGGGGACCCGGCTGAAGGACGCGGCGCTGCACCGGCTCGCGGTGGGGACGGCCACCGCGCTGGTGGCGATCCACCAGGCCGGCGCCATGCACGGGGATGTACGGCCGGAGAACGTGGTGCTCGGCCCCGACGGTCCCCGGCCCGAGAGTGAGCCGGAACAGCAGCCGGTGCGGCGCGGGCCGCTGATCGCGGTGGCGGCGTTCGCGGCCGGGGCGATGCTGTCCGGCGTCGCCGTGTACGCGCTGGCGCCGCCGCGCACGGGTGCCGTGCTGGCCGGGTCCGCCTCGCCGGCCCCCGTCATCTCCTCCGCTCCGCCGGTCACCCCGAGCGTGACGACCGCGCCCGTCGCCAGCGTGCCGCCGGAGGCGTCGGACGACGTGGAGCTGCCCGACATCGGCACCACCCTGCACGAGCACCCCCAGGACCGGGTACGGCTGACGGCCTATCTGCAGGCCAAAGCGCCTTTCAAGGCGTTCGTCAGGGACGCCTCCGGCCGGTTCGAGGAGGTCGGCCAGACGGAGGAGCCCCGGGTATCGCCGGACGGGCGGTGGGTGGCGCTCAACCCGTGGGTCAAGTTCCAGAACTCCGAGATGGACCACGTCCGCGTCCGCGACCTGTCCACCGGCGAGTCCTTCACCGTGCAGACCGTGCGGAAGCCCGACACGACGATGGTGCCGGTCTGGTCGCGCGACGGCCGCCGGCTGCTGCTGTCGATCAAGAAGGGGGACGCGGTCACCGGCCGCGGGCGGGGCCGGCTGGTCCTGGCCGGGCTGGACGGCGAGACCGTGCGGGTGCTCGCCGAGGGCCCGGCCGACCGGCTGGAGGACGTCAGCGTCTGGTTCACCCGCCGGTGAAGCCGAGCGCCGTCCGCAGGATCGCGGAAGGGTCGCCGCCCTCGCCGCGCCAGGCCACGTGCTGGTCGGGCCTGACCAGTACGAGCGAGGCCCCGTACCGGCCGGCCAGCCCCGCGTCCGCCAGGTCGACGACCGCGAACGGCACCCCGAGGGCGCGCGCCGCCTCCTCGAACGGCGCGACCGGCTCCGGCGCGAGCCGCAGCAGGGTCAGCCCCTCCCCCAGCGTGTCGTACACCGACCGGTCGCCGGGCAGCCAGGCGTGCGGCAGCCGCGCGCCCGGCCGGCCGGAGCCGTGGTACTCCCGCGGGGTGTGCGGCGGGACGGGCGAGCCGTCGTCCACCACGATCGGCGAGTCCGCGTAGTGGTAGCCGAGCACCAGCCCCTCGCTGTAGAACTCGCCCGCCTTGACCCGCAGCGCGGCGGCCGTCTCGGCGCGGGCGCGCTCGGCCTCGGGCCCGGAGCCGGTGAGCGGCCGGTCGGCGAACGACGGGGCGAGCAGCTTCTCCTGGGCGGAACTGTCGGCGATGGTCTGGGCGGCGACCGGCCGCCGCTCGGCCTCGTAGCTGCCGAGCAGCGCGGGCCCGCCCCAGCCCTGGAGGACGGCGGCGAGCTTCCAGGCGATGTTGACCGCGTCGCCGACGCAGGTGTTGAAGCCGTGGCCGCCCCACGGCGGGTTGAGGTGGGCGGCGTCGCCGACCAGGAAGACCCGGCCGGCGGAGTAGCGGTCGGCGAGGAGCATCCGGGCCACCCACGGGTCGGTGCTGACGACCTCGACGGGCAGGTCGGCGCCGATGAGCACGCGCACCATGCGCACCGGGTCGACGTCGGCGGTGCGCACGTCGACCCCGACCAGGATCGCCCACCACTTGTCGTCCAGGTCCATCCGGCCCATCAGCCCGGACACCTCGGGGTGGATCACCCAGTACTGGACAGCCGGGCCGAGCGGGGTCTTCTGCGCCAGGCCGGGCGAGTGGAAGACGACGCTCAGGTTGGGCCGCTCGCCGGAGGAGCCCTCGTAGGAGGCGCCGATGGCCTCGCGGCTGACCCCGGCGGCGCCGTCGCAGCCGAGCAGGTAGCCGGCTTCGAGGGTGGTGCCGTCCGAGAGGGTGGCGCGGACCCGGTCGGCGTCCTGGTCGATCGCGGTGACCGAGCGGCCGGTCAGGAACGTGACGGCGGGTAACTCGGCGACCGCCTCACGCAGCACCCGCTCCATGATCGGCTGCGGCACCTGCTGGCCCGGCTCCGCCCAGCGCTCGTCGCGCTCCGGGTAGAGGCCGAAGGCGTGCGGGAAGCGGGTGAGCTCGACGCCGAGCAGGTTCGTACAGAACAGCACGTCCTGCGACCACGAGACCGGCAGCGGGGCGGCGGCGCGCAGCCGGTCGGCGAGCCCCCACCGGCGCAGGTACTCCATGGTGCGCATGCTGGTGGTCTTGGCGCGCGGCCGGTCGTGGTCGATGGCGGTGCGCGGCTCGACCACGGTGGTGGGGATGCCGCGCCTGCCGAGCTCGACGGCGGCGGCCAGCCCGGCGGGGCCGCCGCCCGCGATGATGACGCTGCTCACGCGGTCCTCCTGACGACCGGCGTACGGATGACGCCGAGGCGCTCGACCTCCACCTCGACCACGTCGCCGGGGGTGAGGAGCCGGGGCGGGGTGCGGACGTAGCCGACGCCCTCGGGGGTGCCGGTGGCGATGACGTCGCCGGGGTTCAGGGTCAGCGTGGCGCTGATGCGGGAGAGGAGGCGGGGCACGGTGAAGATCATGTCACGGGTGTCGCCGTCCTGCATCACCTCTCCGTTGACCCGGGTGATGACGCGCAGGCCCTGTTCCAGGCCGCCTGCCTCGTCGGCGGTGACGATCGGGCCGAGCGGGCCGCTGCGGTCGGCGTTCTTGCCGAGCGTCCACTGGCTGGTGAGCTTCTGGGCGGTGCGGGCGGTGATGTCGTTGAACGCGGCGTACCCGAGGACGGCGGCCCCGGCCTCGCGCTCGTCCGCGTCGGCGAGCGGCGCGCCGACGACGGCGGCGACCTCGCCCTCCCAGTCCAGCCCCGGCTCGCCCGCGGGCACCGGCACCGGGACGCCGGTCACCGAGAGCGAGGCCGTCCACCGGCCGAACACGGTCGGGTGCGCGGGCGGCTCGAACCCGCCCTCGGCGGCGTGCGCGCGGTAGTTGAGCCCGATGCACAGGACCCGCGCCGACGGCGGCACGGGCGGCGCGAGCTCCGCCTCCGCCAGCGGCACCCCGCCCGGCCCCGCCTTACGGGCCCGGTCCAGCCAGTACGGGACGTCGCTGTAGAAGTCGGTCACCTCGGCGAGCGGCGTGACCGTGTCCCCGGACAGGACGCCGACCGTGACGTGCCGGGCCCCGTCGTGCCCGGCCAGCCCGACGAGCTTCACCGCGGGTCTCCTTCCTTGACCAGCCGGATGTCGAACTCGGCCGCCAGGAACGGGCCGTCCATCCCGAAGCGCGGGTCGGTGGACGGCCGGAAGTCGGCGATGAGCGCGTCCTTGACCGCGAACGCGGCGTCGGAGCCGAGGTAGGGGTCTCCGGCGACGAAGAGGTGGGTGGTGAGCGGCCGGTGCCCGGCCGCGTGGATCTTGATGTGGATGTGGGCGGGCCGCATCGGGTGGCGGCCGATCGCGCGCAGCAGCTCGCCGACGGGGCCGTCGGTCGGCACCGGGTAGCTGCTCGGCTTCACGGTGCGGAACCAGTACGTGCCGTCGTCGCCGGTGGTCAGCAGGGCGCGCAGGTTGCCGTCGTGCTGCTCGGGGTCCTGGCTGTCGTACAGGCCGGTGTCGTTGGCCTGCCAGATGTCGAGCACCGCCCCTGCGACAGGCACCCCGTCGCAGTCGGTGACCCGGCCGTGCACCACCGTGGGCTCGCCGCGCCGCCGCTCCGGGCCCTCGGCGATCCAGGCGCCCATCGGGCGGGGCGGTGCGGGGGCGTGGAAGGGGCCCTCGACCGAGCTGGGGGTCATCATGGGCGGGCCGGTGTGGTTCACCTCGTCGACGGCCGAGGTGACGCCCAGCATGTCGGACAGCAGGATGAACTCGTTGCGGGTGTCAGTGCAGGCCTGCCCGGTGCGGACCAGGAAGTCGACGGCACGCAGCCACTCGGCCTCGGTGGGGCGCTGCTCGCGGACGAACGCGTGCAGGTGGGTGACGAGGCCGCCGACCAGGTCGCGCAGCCGGGGGTCCTCGCCTCCGACGGAGCCGAGGACCTGGGTGAGCAGTTCGCCGAGCCGGTCGGGTGCGGGATCCGCGGTCATCCTGGCCTCCCTGTCTGGTCTTGATCGGCAAACCTTAGGGGGTGGGCGATGCCCGCACCAGGGAGGATTTCATTCAATGGCACACTTGCCCGGATGACCCGTGGACGCCGCCCGCCGCAGGGCGCCCCGGTGATCGACCGGGCCTTCGCGCTGCTCGCCGCCTTCTCCGCGACCCGGCGGGCGATGACCCTGGCCGAGCTGAGCCGGGCCACCGGCACGCCGCCGAGCACCGCGCTGCGGCTGGCCCGCCGGCTGGTCCACTGGGGCGCGCTCGAACGCGACGGCGACGGCCGGTACGTGATCGGGCTGCGGCTGTGGGAGCTCGCCTCGCTCGCGCCGCGCGGGCAGGGGCTGCGTGAGGCGGCGCTGCCGTACATGGAGGACCTGTACGAGGCGACGCACCAGCATGTGCTGCTGGCGGTGCGTGACGGGGCGGAGGCGCTGCTGGTGGAGCGGCTGTCGGCCCGGGACGCCGTGGACGTGCTCTACCGGGTCGGCGGGCGGCTGCCGCTCCACTCGACCGGGGTCGGGCTGGTGCTGCTGGCCTATGCCGAGCCCGGCTTCCAGGACCGGGTGCTCGCCGGGCCTCTGGTGCACGAGCCCGAAGGGGTGCCCGTCTCGGCGGCGGCGCTGCGGCGGACGCTGGCGGAGGTGCGGCGTACGGGGCTGGCGGTGGTCGAGCGGTCCGAGCCCGGGCCGCTCATCAGCGTGGCCGCTCCGGTGCGCGGCTCCGACGACTCGGTGGTGGCGGCTCTTTCGGTCGTCGTCCCGGCGGCCGGTGCCGAGCCGCGTGCCCTCGCCCCGGCGCTCCACGCCACCGCCCGCGCTCTCTCCCGCGCCCTCGGTTCGCCCCGTTCCTCCGCCTCCTCCCCGTGACCCCTTCGACGTGGGGGCGCCGGGCTCGGCCTTCCGCGGCAAAGGACATTTCGCCGCAAGACGCCGGACGCGCGCCCCGGCGGGGGTGGGGCAGGGCAGCCTCTACCGTCACTTCCCGACCGGGCGAGCCTGGCGACGGCGGTGTTCGAGGGCAACCTCGCCGAGTTGGAGTCGCTGGCCGCCGACCCGGCGACTGCGGCGTTCATCCACATGTTGACATCCTCCCGCGCTGAAGCCGAAGCATGGGGATTCCAACCGCGACTACCCCACGAGGAGGAGGTCGCAAGACGGCCCCATCCGGCCGCCAGGATCGACCGGTTCAGCCCGGCCTTGGCCCGCACGTTCCGGCCCGGCACCTCCACGGTGCCACGCGCCGACCGGGTCATGGCAGGGATCTTCAAGTTTTCGACGGCGATCACATCGAAGCGCCGGGCCAGGCCCGTACTGACCTTCTCCACCCAGTCCTTACGCCGGTCGCTCTCGCGCGCCTTCAGCCGGGCGATGGCGGCCTTGACCCTGCCGCGCCGGTTCGACCCCCGCTCGGCCCGCGCCAGCTTACGCAGCAACCTGAGCAGGCGAGCCTTCTCCGCATCACACAGACCGGGAGCGTTCAACAGCTCGCCGGTGGACAGGGCCGCCGACACAGCGCGTGCTGCTCAACCGCGAGATTCCACACAAACCGGGCATGCCCGCAATGCTCCAGCAACGCCTGCTCCTGGGCAGGCGAAGGCTGGAGCCGGTAGCGGGACACGCCGATCAAACTACCGACCGCCACCGACAAAACCGGGAGACAGAAGTGCCTGGCCGTTCCGGCTTTCCTGCCCGCCCTGAAGAACGAGGCATCCAGCCTGTAGATATCCGGTGACCTCGTCCGAGGAGCGGATGGCGGCGGCGAGGGCGCGGGTGACCCGCCTGCTGGCCGGGGTGCTGTCCGGGAGGCCGGCGGAGGAGCGGGCCGAGGTGGCGGGGCGGGCCTGGGCCCTGCTGCACCGGTCCATCCATCCCTGAGCACGCGGTGCCCAAAGATCACCAAGTGGTGTGAAATATCAGTACTCTTGCCGGACGGTGTCGCCGGTCCGCTCACGCTGACAGTGAACACCCAGCAAGAGGCACTAGCCTCATTGCGCATAAAGGGGTGGCCCCGCGACGCCACCAGGATGAGACGTGCCTCGGAGACGCAAGACATGAAGATCCGGTACATGCTGTTGCACGCCTACGGCATGGGCGGGACCATTCGCACCGTGGTCAACCAGGCGAACGCGATGGCGGCGGCGGGCCACGACGTGGAGATCGTCAGCGTGGTCCGGAGGCGGACCAGCCCGCAGTTCGACATCGATCCGCGCGTCAAGGTCTGGGCCCTGGTCGATCAGCGCAAGGCGGTCGAGACCGACTCCCTGGCCCGCAAGGTCTGGCGGCGGGCGCGCGGCAAGATCGTGCCCGCGGGCGAGTTCGCCGCCAGCTACTTCACCGAGCGCGTGGAACGCGCGGTCATCGAGTACGTCAGCCCGCTGAGCGACGGCATCCTGGTCACCACCCGCCCCGCGCTCAACCTCATCGCCGCCCGCCGGGCAACCTCCGGCGTGATCCGGGTGGCCCAGGACCACATGAACCTCGGCTCGTACCGCAAGCCGGTACGGGAGGAGATCGCCCGCCACTACGACCGCTTCGACGCGGTGGTGGTGCTGACCGAGACCAGCCGGAGGGAGTACCTGGAGGCGCTGCCGGGCGCCCCCATCGTGCGCATCCCGAACGGCATCCCGATGGCCGGGCGCGCCCCCTCCGACCACTCGGCCCCGGTCGTGATCGCGGTGGGGCGGCTGGTCAAGCAGAAGGGCTTCGACTATCTCATCAAGGCGTACGCCTCGATCGCGGACCAGCACCCGGAGTGGCAGCTCAAGGTCTTCGGCACCGGCCCGTCCCAGGAGAAGCTGCAGCAGCGCATCGACGAGGCCGGGCTGACGGGCCGGTTCCGGCTGATGGGCCGGACCGAGAAGATCAACGACGAGTTCGCCGCGGCGTCGATCTACGCGCTCAGCTCCCGCATCGAGGGCCTGCCGATGGCGATGATCGAGGCGATGGGGCACGCGCTGCCGGTGGTGGCCTTCGACTGCCCGACCGGGCCCGCGGACGTGCTGACGCCCGGCGTGGACGGGATCCTGGTGCCGCCGCGCGACCCGGAGGCGCTGGGGGCCGAGCTGTCGAAGCTGATGGGCGACATCGACGCGCGCCGCAGGCTGGGCACCGCCGCGGCCAAGACCGCGCAGAGCTACTCGCCCGAGGTGGTCATGCCGATGTGGGAGCGGCTGTTCACCGCCCTGCACAACGGCGAACGGCTCGACGGCCCGCCCTGGACCGCTTCCTGACCGGTCAGGGGCGGCTCCAGACCTCGGCGTCGGCGAGGAACGCGTCCGCCGCATCCGCAGCCACCGGGACTCCGCCGATCGTGACAGCGCCGGTGGCGCACGGCATGTAGACGTTGGTCAGCAGGTGCGGCTCGCCGCCGAGGTCGAAGGACTCGACGCGGACGGCCCGGCGTTCCAGCGGCGGCCCCGGGATCTCCACGACCACGTCGGCCGCGACCGCCCGCATGCCCGCCTCCAGGTCGAGCTCCAGGCCCACCGGGGCCAGGGTGATCTCGGGCTCGGGCCACGGCAGGCCGCGCACCTCGGGAAAGTGCCGGGTGAAGCTCTGGGCCAGCCACCGCCCCAGTGCGGCGTCGGGCGCGACGACGCGGGTGGCTCCCCCGTACCAGAGGACGAGCGCGCGCCCGCTGCCCCGCTCGGACCAGTCGGCCCGCCAGACGGAGGCGAACGCGACGCGCTCGCCCGAGGCGGACAGGGTGACGCACGGATTGGCACCGATGAACCGAATGGACATCGCAGCACCATATCTCCGGATGAACGCCCCGAAGTAGCATGTGCGGCGTGCTGAACTTCCTGGCTCCCCCGCGGGGGATGGCGTGATCGAGGCCATCCTCCCGGCCGGCGTCGTGGCCGTCGACTTCTTCCACGACCCGCCGGATGTGAAGCTCTTCCCGGAGGAGGAGCGGCTGATCGAGCGGGCGGTGGACAAACGCCGCAGGGAGTTCACCACCGGGCGGCACTGCGCGCGGGAGGCGCTCGGCAAGCTCGGCCTGCCCGCCTCTCCCCTGCCGTCCGGCCCGCGCGGCGAGCCCCTGTGGCCGGCGGGGGTGGTGGGCAGCATCACGCACTGCACGGGGTACCGGGGCGCGGCGCTGGGCAGGCTGGGCCAGGTGCGGAGCATCGGCATCGACGCCGAGCCGAACGCGCCGCTGACCGGCGGCGTGCTGGACATGGTCTCGCTGCCGGAGGAGCGCGAGGCGCTGCGGGCCCTGGAGGCGTCGCGTCCGGGCGTCCACTGGGAGCGGCTGCTGTTCTCCGCCAAGGAGTCCGTCTACAAGGCGTGGTATCCGCTGGCCGGGAGGTGGCTCGGCTTCGAGGACGCGGTCATCGACTTCGACCCCGACCGGGGGACGTTCTCGGCCCGCCTGCTGGTGGACGGGCCCGAGGGGCTGGAGGTCTTCCCGGGGCGCTGGATGGCGGGGCGTGGGCTGATCCTGACCGCCGTCGTCCTCTGAGGCTCGCTGATCGCGCTCAGCCGCGGCCTGGACGAGATGTACGAGCTGGGCGTGCGGAGCATGTTCGTCTGCCACAAGTACGACAACGCGCTCTGCGGGGTGCGGTTCGACTCCGGCACCCAGGGCGCGATCGTGAACATCGGCAACCTGCTCGGCACCGGCCGGTTCTGGCAGGCCCGCACCTGCGCCACCGCCGAGCACGACAACACCATCGAACCCGCGGGCGTGCTGCCCGGCCAGATCGCCCGGCTCCTGCCGCCCGGCATCTCGCTGCCCGCCTATCCCGCGCCGCCGCACTGCAACACCCGCGGCCTCACCTCGCTCGGCGAGCACATGGTCCAGGGCATGATGCGACGCGGCATGCTGATCGAGATCGACCACATGAGCGTCAAGGCCGCCGGCCGTGCCCTCGACCTGCTCGAAGCCGCCGCCTACCCGGGCGTCGTCTCCTCCCACAGCTGGACCGACCAGCGCTACCTGGACCGCATCTGGGCGCTCGGCGGCATGGTCACCCAGTACGGTCACGACGCCGGCGAGTTCGTGGCCGAGTGGCGGCGGAGCGCGCCGATCCGGCAGGCCCACCAGGTGGCGGGCTACGGGTACGGGCTGGACGCCAACGGCATGGGCCGCCTCCCCGGGCCCCGCTCGGGCAGCGCGGTCACCTACCCGTTCACCACCTTCGAAGGCGTCACCCTGGACCGGCAGCGCACCGGCGACCGGGTGTGGGACGTCAACGTGGGGAACCGGTCAGGTCCAGGTGGCGACCCAGTAGGCGACGCCGAACGGGTCCTCCTCGTACAAGACCCGCGCCTGCCACGACCGGCCCTCGCAGGCGGCGGCCATGACCTGCCAGGCGGCCCGCCCGGCGACCAGGACGCGCTCGCAGGCGGCGGGATCCAGGCTCAGCAGCGCACCGGCGTCGGCAGCCCCGAGCGCGGTCCCGATCCGGGTGTCGATCTCGATCGAGGCCGGGTCGAAGTGACCGGGAGCCTTCTCATTACGGCGGGCACTTCCATCGGCGACGGCGAGCAGCCCCGCGGGCCGCTCACCCGCGCCCAGCTCGCGCCCGAGAGCCCGGCAGCGGTCGGGTGACTCGCCTTCGCCCACCCCGCGCAACGTCCACGGCACCGGGCACCCGTCCAGCAGCGACCGCCCCACGGCCAGCGAAACGGGCAGAACCTCCCCGGGAGCAGATCCCCCACCACCGCAAGGCCGCCGGGCGGGGTGAGGGGCCACGCGGTGTTCGGGGCCGGGGGCGTCGGAGGGGTACGGGCGGGTGGCAGGCGCACCGCCCACCACGACGATCTCCTCCACGCCCTGGTCGAGCAGCACGGTGACGGCCGCCGCCATCGCCTCGCGCGCCTTCTCGACCTCCCGTACGGGCCCGCCGGTGACACCGGGCAGCAGCAACGGAGCGCCGGGGACGGTGGCAGCGGCGACGATCATGCCAGCCCCCTCACGATGCGCGCGGGCGGCCGGACCCCCCGGGTCACCGCCACCATGTCGAGCACCTGCCGCGTCTCGGGCACGTTGTGCGCCCGGAACACCAGCGCCCCCTGCCAGGCGCAGAGCGCCGTCACCGCGAGCGTGCCCATCAACCGCTCCCCCACGGGCAGGCCGAGCGACTCGCCCACGAAATCCTTGTTGGACAGCGACACCAGCACCGGCCAGCCGGTGTCGACCATCTCGCCGACGCGCCGGGTCACCTCCAGCGACTGCCAGGTGTTCTTGCCGAAGTCGTGGGCCGGGTCGATGAGGATGCGGTCACGCGGCACCCCGGCCGCCACCGCCCGCTCGGCCAGCGCGACGGTCCGCTCGATCACGTCGGCCATCACGTCGTCGTACTCCACCCGGTGCGGCCGGGTGCGCGGCTGCACGCCGCCGGTGTGGGCGCACACGAGCCCCGCCCCGAACTCGGCGGCCACCTCGGCCAGCTTGGGGTCGACCCCGCCCCACGCGTCGTTGAGCAGGTCGGCCCCGGCCTGGCAGACCTCGCGGCCCACCTCGTGACGCCAGGTGTCGACGCTGATCACCAGGTCGGGGTGGCGCTCGCGTACCTCGGCCACGAACGGCGCGGTGCGTTCGATCTCCTCCCGCACGTCGACCTCGCCGCCGGGCCCGGCCTTGACCCCGCCGATGTCGACGATGTCGGCGCCCTCGGCCACCACCTGGTCGACCCGGCGCAGCGCCTCTTCACGGGCGAACGTCGCGCCGCGGTCGTAGAAGGAGTCGGGAGTACGGTTGACGATCGCCATCACCAGCGGCGCCTCGCCGAACGTCCGGGAGCCGAGCGTGAGCCTCATCCGTTCCTCTCCGGCACGACGCCGTCCCTGACGTTGCAGAACACCGTTCCATCCTACGTGAGCCCGCCACGGCGCCGGCGGCGGGGATCACCCGCCGGACCGGCGCCGGGGCACGACGCCGGAAGCCGACTCACCCGAGATTCACGGATGAACCGGCCCCGGAGGAGACGACGGCGCGGAGCCGGTCACCCGGCCCCGCGCGTCACCGGGTCAGTGCGAGAACGCCTGGAACTCGGCCGCTCTGACCTGGTCGCGGAACGGGCTGGCCGTCCCGCAGTCGGTCGCCGAGTTGGGGTCCTCGTCCTGTTCTCCCGCGTACAACGGGTTGCCCGTGCACTGGGTGGTCAGCGCGCGGAACATGAGGTGGGTGGCGTCGGTGGCGGGCACGCGGAACGACCTGATGAGCAGGTCGGCTCCGCGCGGCCGGGGCCGCGAGGTGTCGAAGGCGTCGGCCTTGCTGGTGTAGATCTTCTTGAACCTGGCCGGGTCGGCGCAGTCCTTGGCGCAGGCCAGCACCTCGAACGAGCGCAGCGCCGAGAACCGGTTCTGCCCGCCGGGGTCGGCCGGGTCGTTGACGTTGGGCCTGAGCATGGCGCTCACCTGGACCCGGCGGATCTTGACGGGCCGGTCGCCCGCGAGGTCCACGACGACCGACTTGCCGGCCGGGGCGCCGGTGAGCGAGGCCCAGTTGGTGGCCTCCGTCTCGTCGATGAGCTTGTCGTGGTTGACGCCGTCGCCGGTGGCGGTGGCCCCGGAGGCGGCGGAGGCGTGGTTGCGGGTCAGGGCGAGCGGGAGCGGCAGCGTGACGCCGGGCAGCACCACGCCCTTGAGCCGGGTGTGGCCGAAGCCGTCGCCGGTGACCAGCAGGTCGTACACGCCGGGCGTCATCTCGACGGTGTCGCCGAGGTCGGTGGCCGGGTCGGTGTCGGCGACCGGCACCGCGCGGCCCTCGTAGTCGCCCACGTACAGGCGGAGCGCCGCGTCCTTGGCCTCGCCGAGCGGCTTGAGCTTCAGCGAGCCGTTGCGGCCCTCAGGGTCGGCGAAGCTCGGCGTCGGGTCGGGGTCGTTGCCGCCGTTGCTGGACGCGCCCTCGCCCAGGCCGTGCTCGGCGAACGCGCGCCACATGATGTCGTGGTTCTTGCCGCCGAACCGGATGGAGTCGGCGGCGAGCAGCGCGTCGCGGTGGTCGACATAGCTGACCGCGCCGGAGGCCATGAGCAGCAGCGCGTCGAAGGAGAGCTGCACCCAGCGCCGGTTGCCGGGGCACTTGTCCACCGGCCGCTTGCCGTCCGCGCACTCCCGCTGCTGCTTGGCGGTGCCCTTGCCGTACCGCTTGAGGAACGCCTCGCGGACGCTGAACTGGGTGGCCGACCAGATCTCGCCGTCGGCGTGCACCTGCTGGCCGACCAGGTCGTAGGCGACGTTGCTGTAGTTCAGCGGCGACTTGGACATGTCGTAGTTGCGGATGCCGCGCTCGGGGTCTCCGGAGACGTATCCGCCGGTGACGTACGGGGTCTTGCCCGCGGGGCGGAACCCGTACTCGTACAGGTACTCCATCGAGAACAGGTCGGAGGTGCTCTCGTTCATGGCGCCCGCCTGGGAGCCGCTCCAGCCGGCGTCCGGTCCGGCGATCATGCGGCCGGAGATGGCGTGGCTGTACTCGTGCCCGATGACGGACATGTCGTAGTCGCCGTCGACGCAGGGCGCGTAGAACGCGCCGGCGATCGGCTGCCACAGGTACATGTTGGTGATCGGGGCGACCCCGTCGGGGCCGGTGATCTGGTTGGCGTTGTCGCGGACGGTCAGGTCGCGGGCGCCGGCCTGGGCGTTGCCCTGCTCGGGGTCGCCGCCGAGCCCGCCGCGGTCGCCGTTGTCCTGCTGCATGTTCCACGCGGTCTCGGTGAAGCCGAGTTTGTAGGACCAGTCGTGCATGCGCTGATGCTTCACGTGCAGGTTGGCGATGGCGGCCTCGAGGTCGGCCTCGCCCGGCTGGTCGAGCACGGCCGGGTCGCACTTGGCCTCGAACCAGGTGTTGCGCCACGGGTACCGGTAGTTCCGGTCGGGGGTGAGCACGTTGCTGCGGGTGCCGACCGTGAACGGGTCGCCGCTGGCGCGGTTCTCGTACGTGCGAGCGGCGTTGCCGAGGCTGCTGTGGGAGGACTCGCCGGTTTCGTGGTCCACGTCCCAGGCCTTGCCGGTGGCCGGGTCGCCGCCGGGGACGTAGTCGCAGCCGCGCTCGTTCCGGTGGCACCAGGTCTCCCGGGTGTCGCGGGAGGAGTAGTTGGCCGGCGGGTTGGCCGGGAAGACGTCCCACTTGGGGTTGTCGCCGTCGTGGTGGTGGTCGACCAGGTTCTCGCGGACCAGGATCCGGCCGCTGACCGCGTCCACGTGGGTGGTGTAGGCGGCGGGGTCGCCGTCGGTGCCGCCGATCAGGACGACCTCGTAGGCGCTGTGCACGCCGTCGGGGGCGGGGACCGCGACCTTGGTGACCCGCTGGGTGACGGCGGTGGCCAGGTCGATCTCGCCGTCGGTGGCGGCGATCTCCAGCGCCTGCTGCTCGGTGATGGCGGCGGCGGGCGGCGCGGAGGTGTCACGTGACAGGGTCGAGGTGACGTGCCGTACGGCTCCGTCGCGGACGCCGACGGCGACCATGCCGTCCACGCCGGCGGGCAGGTCGCCGAAGCGCTGGCGCAGGAGCACGGCGTGGCCCTCGCCGATCGGGTTGACGGCGACCGTCTCCAGCGCGTCGACCTGCTCGGCGGGGAGGCCGAACAGCCGCTCGTTGGCCTTGAGGTAGGCGCGGGCGGCCTGCTCGGGGTCGGCGCCGAGTCCTTCGGCGAGCGGCTGCGCGGAGGTGACGACGGCCGGGGTTCCGAGAGCGTTCCATCGGATGGTGGCGTCGGGGGCGGCGGTGCGCGCGTTGGCCGAGATCGGGGGCGGGACCGTTCCCTGCCGGTTGTCGACGTCGGGTTTGCCGTGCTCTTCGGCTTGGAAGTCGTGGACGACGGCGTTGTTCGCGGCGGTTTCGTGCTGTTCGCCGATGGCCGGGGTGGCGAGGGGAAGGACTAACGCCGCGGTGGCGGCGACTATCACAGTGCTGCGTAACCAGGGTGTGGTCGGCACAGGGTTCCTCCAGTGATGCCCGGGACGCGCGGTTCACCCGCATCGCAAGAGGTACACCGCCCGGATTGCCCTGACAAGATCTTGTAAAAGACGAATAAGAGCGATATAAGTTGGCGCGCCACATAGCTGGCGTTTTGTCGTGTCCACATGTGGACAAAGACGGGATGTTGGCAAATCCCCTTCTTGGAGATTCCCGCGCCTGTTGAGAGCCTGGGCTGTGGCGTTCAGGCGAGCCCAGAGGCAGGTGGGTGAGGTGGAGACTCGCCTCGACGGAGGCAACGACGGGGGCGCGGTCCGCATGGGCGCGACGGTCAGGAGGGCCGTCAGAGCATGGACCCCGGCCGTCCACGAACTGCTGAGGCACCTGGAGCGGGCCGGCTTCGCCGGGGCGCCGCGCGTGCTCGGCATCGACGACCGGGGACGCGAGGTCCTGACCTACCTCGAAGGCGAGACGCTGGGCAGCCGCCAGATCTGGCCCGAGTGGACGCGTACGGAGAACGCGCTGCGCCAGGTGGCCCGCTGGCTGCGCGACTACCACGAGGCCGTGGCCGGATTCGTGCCGCCGCCCGGCGCGGCCTGGCGCGGCGGCGGCCGGTGGCGGCCCGGCCTGATCATCGCGCACAACGACGCCAGCCCGTTCAACGCCGCCTGGCACGACGGCCGCCTGAACGGCTTCTTCGACTGGGACTTCGCCGCCCCGGCCTCGGTGGAGTCGGACGTGGCGTGGGTGGCGCTGAGCTGGGTGCCTCTGCACTCGCGGCACGTGGCGGCATCGGAAGGCTTCACCGCGTTCGACGCCAGGCCCCGGCGGCTGCGGCTGTTCCTGTCGGAGTACGGCTGGCGGGGCGACCCGCACGTGATCGTCAAGGAGATCCAGGCCCGGATGACGGCCCGCGCGCTGGCGATCCGCCGCGGCGCCGCCGCGGGCGACATCCTCTACACCAAGCTGCTGCGCTGCGGCACCGCCGACGACATGGACCGTGCCGTAAGGGAGCTGAACGACTTCTGCCCGGTCGGGTAGCCCGTCAGGTGCACCGGCGCTCCATCCAGCGGCGGTACTGCTTCGGGTAGTTGGTCATGACGCTGAACGGGCGGAGCTTGAAGATGCTCTGCCAGCGGGTGGTGTTGCCCTTCCAGCCGGGCGGCGGCTCGTCCCAGGACACTCCGTCGGTCCACCGGGCGTGCCCGTCCTTGAGCAGCGACGGGTGGCGCTTGGACAACTGCTCCTGGATCCACGGGTCGAACGAGTAGACCATGATCGGCTGGTCGTTCTGCCGTTCCAGGATGGGGCCGGAGAGCTGCCGCCACGCTTCCTTGCCGTAGGTCTTGCTCGCGAGGATGCGCTTGGCCATCGGCTTGACCTCCAGCAGGACGATCAGCCGCAGCTTCGCCGCGTAGTCGAGCCACGAGCGCAGCGTGTAGACCCGCTCTCCCTTGTAGGGGCCACGCGAGATCCGCCGGAACTTGAGCGCGCCGGGGCCGGTCTTCCAGTAGAGGTCGGTGATCGCCCGGCGGGGGCCGTTGAGCCCGTTGGTGGTGGTGTTGTGCCACATGACGGCCTTGGTGCCGCGCTTGGTGAGCTGGACGTCGGCCTCGACGCCGTCGGCGCCCCAGCGCCGCATGTCGCGCAGCGCGCTGGGGTTGTTCGCCTGCCGGATGCGGTCCTTCACGGTGGCGTCCGGGCCCTTGGGATAGCCTCCGTGGCCGAAGATCAGCGGACATCGCTGCTTCTGCACCGCCGCCGTCGGCGCCGGCGCGGTCAGGACGGACACCGCCAGGGTGGCCGCCGTCGTCACCGCGATCCTGCTGTTCGTCCTTGCCATGAAGTTCCCCCCGCCGAACAGGTTCGATCACCCGCGAACGAGGCTAGATGCGCACTTCAGCACGATCAAGGCAGCCGGTGACACGGCGTGGCGGCCCCGTCACAACCGCTCAAGAGCCGTACCGCGGTATCTCCGCGGGCTGTACGGACGACTCAGGTGAGGGCGTGCGACGCCGTCGCTGGGCTCTGACAAGCTGGGGGCATGCGCCTGGCGACGTGGAATGTGAACTCGGTCAAGGCCCGGCTGCCCCGGCTGCTCGACTGGCTGGCCGAGAAGGAGCCGGATGTCGTCTGCCTGCAGGAGACGAAGTGCCCGGCGGACGCCTTCCCGGTGGAGGAGGTGGCCGCGCTCGGGTACGAGACGGCCGCGCACGGCGACGGCCGGTGGAACGGGGTGGCGCTGCTGTCCCGGGTGGGGCTGGCGGACGTGTCGCGCGGGTTCCCGGGCGAGCCGGGGTTCGACTCGGCGCAGGGGGTCGTCACGGCCACGCCGGAGCCGCGCGCGGTGGGGGCGACCTGCGGCGGGCTGCGGGTCTGGTCGATCTACGCGCCGAACGGGCGGACGGTCGACTCGCCGCATTACACGTACAAGCTGGCCTGGTTCGGCGCGTTCCGGGAGGCGGTGCAGGCCGAGTTGCGGGCCGGGCACGCGGTGGTGGCGTGCGGCGACTTCAACGTGGCGCCGACGGACGCCGACGTGTGGGACCCGTCCGTGTTCGTCGGTTCGACGCACGTCACCCCGGCCGAGCGGCAGGAGCTGGCCGGGCTGCGCGCGCTCGGGCTGAGGGACGTGGTGCCGGAGCCGATGAAGGGGCCGCACCCGTTCACCTACTGGGATTACCGGGCGGGCATGTTCCACAAGAACATGGGGATGCGCATCGACCTGGTGTACGCGGTGGCGGGCGTCGCCGGGCGGGTGCGGTCGGCGTACGTGGACCGCGAGGCCCGCAAGGGCAAGGGCCCGTCGGACCACGCGCCCATCGTGGTCGACCTGGCCTGAGCGGGCTGCGCGCCGTCAGCGGGCGCGCAGCACCTCCTGGTAGACCGCGATCGTCTCCTCCGCCGCTCTGGCCCAGCTCAGCCGCTCCCGTACGAACCGTTCCCCGTTGCTCGCGAGGGCGCGGCGGGCCGCCGGATCGTTCATCAGGCCGATCACGGCGTCGGCGATGGCGCCGGGGTCGGTGCGCGTGTAGCGCACGGCGGGCTCCGCCGGGTCCCCGAGGAAGATCCGGGAGAAGCCGTCGCCCAGGATGGTCGGCTTGGCCAGGGCCATCGCCTCGGTCGCGACCAGGCCGAACGGCTCGAAGAGCGAGGGGAAGACGCAGAGGTCGGCCAGTTCGTAGTACTCCAGCAGCGCCGGGCCGTCGACGAACCCGCCGGAGGTGAGCACCCGCCCGTCGAGCCCGGCCTCGGCGACGATCCGGGCGACCCCGGCCTCGTCACCCTCGCCGACGATCACCAGCCGGAGCCGGGGGACCGCCACGGCGATCTTCTCCATCGCCTCCAGCAGCTCGTAGACGCCCTTCTGCCGTTCGATGCGGCCGACGAAGAGCAGGACCGGGTCGCCGTCCGCGATGCCGAGCCGGGCGCGCAGCGCGGCGGCGCCGGAGCGGAGCGCGGCCCGGTCGACGCCGGCGAGCCGCCTTTCGAACGTGCCGCCCAGGCAGACCACGTCGATCGTGTCCCGGTCCCAGCCGGCGGCGGCGAGCTGGTCGCGGACCTCCGGGGTGGCGACGACGACCCGCCGGGCGATCCGCCCCAGCCACCGCTCCACCGCGGCGAAGACGCCGGCCGGGTCGGTGAAGCTGCGCTGCGGCGCGACCCCGTACTCGGTGGTGTGCACGTGGAAGACGACCGGCAGCCGCAGCACGTAGTGGCAGAGCAGGGCGGCCAGGAAGTTCGTCGAGTCGTGCACGGCGACCAGGTCGGGCCGCTCCTGTCGGGGCAGGCGCCGCAGCCGCAGGAAGTACCGCCAGTTGCTCACCACGACGTTCAGCGCGAGCAGCAGGAACTCGGTCCGGCGGGTGCGGTTGAGCCTTCGGCGGCGGCTGATCGCGCCGAGCACACGCCCCAGCGGCCGGTGCACGGTGACGCCGTCGCGCCGCTCGTGCACCGGCAGGTGCCCGTCGTTGAGCGTGAACACGGCCAGCCGGAGGCCGCCGGCCAGGTGCGGCGTGATCTCCTCGACGTAGCGGCCGAGCCCCGCGGTGATGTTGGGCGGGAACTGGTTGATGACGTAGGCGACCCTCACCGTTCGACCTCCGAAGTACGCGCCCGGTACACCCGCGCGGCGACGGCGGCCACGACGGCCACCAGGATGAGATTGGTCAGGGCGAACGCCACCAGCCCGCCCGTCAGGCCCTGCCAGGAGATGAACGCGGCCTGGCAGGCGAGCGCGGCGGGCGACCCCGCGGCGAGGCAGGCGATGAGCACCTTCGCGCCCCGGACCCCGTCCATCGACAGGGCGAAGAGATACAGGTTGAACACCGTGTGCAGGCCGATCCCCACGGCCGACAGCGCCATCAGGCCGGGCTCGTACGGATACTCCGCGCGCAGCACCAGGAAGAACAGCGCGCTCGCGGCGAAGGAGAAGGCCGCGGTGGCCAGCGCGATCGCGGGGGCGAGGCGGCCGATCCGCCGCAGCGCGGCCACCTTGTCGGCCGTCGCCAGCACCGGCAGCAGCACCAGGCCGATCCCCTCGGTGAACACCACGCCGAGCAGCCGTTTGGGGAAGCCGTTGTAGACGGAGTACACGCCGACGTCGCTCCCCGGCGCCCAGTGGTTGAGGAAGATCATGTCCGCCCCGAACAGCACGGAGGTGAAGCCGGCGACGGCGCTCATATACGCGCCGTGCCGGAGCAGGGAGCGCGCCAGCGACGCCGACCAGGAGCGCGGTACGACCTCGAAACCGGCCACCGCCACCAGGGCGAAGACGACGTTGGTGACGATCAGCGCGAGCAGGTAGACCTCGGCGTCCCGGACCCCGGCCACCAGCAGGCAGCAGGCCGCGGCGGCGAGATAGACGGCGGCGACGGCGAGCTTGAGTGCCGCCACGAACGCGAACTTCTTCAGGCCGCGCAGGAAGCTCTCGGTCAGCTGGTTCGCCGTCATCGACAGGGCGAGCGCCAGCGCGAAGCAGAGCGTGCGGACGTCGATCCCGAGCAGCGGGGTGAGCGCCGGGGAGGCCAGCAGGCCGGCGGCGACCAGGCCGCCGCCCAGCGCCAGCGTGGTGAACAGGGCCGTCGTCACCAGGGCGGGCCTGTCCTGCGGCTCGGCCCTCGGCAGCTCCTGGTACATGACGTAGTGGAGGTTCAGCAGCATGCCGACGGTGACGATCAGCGCGATGGTCAGCACCAGGGTGAACCGGCCGAACGCCGCGGCGCCGATCCCCCAGGCGATGCCGAGCGTGGTCGCCGCCGCCGTGCCGCTGGCGGCGATGCTCATCAGCGTGGGCCAGACGGCCCAGCCCCGGCCGCCGAGCAGCCGCGACACCCGGTCGCGGACCGGGGCGGACGTCACCGCGCCACCTCCGCGTACGCCGCGAGCGTCGCCTCAGCCGTCCGCGCCCACGAGTAGCGCGCGCGGACGTGCTCCGCGCCGCGCCGGGCGAGCCCGGCGGCGTGCTCCGGGTCGTCCAGGCAGCGCGACAGGGCCGCGGCCAGTTCCTCCGGCGAGCCGGTCCGGCAGCGGACCGCGCCCTCCCCCACCACCTCCGGGGAGTAGCCCGGCCCGACCACGACCGGCCGGCCCAGCGCCATCGCCTCCACCGCGACCAGCCCGAACGGCTCGTACACGGACGGGAAGACGCACACGTCGGCGGCCAGGAAGTGCGCGAACACCTCGGGCGGGTCCAGGAACCGGTAGCCGGCGACCACCTGCCCGGCCACGCCCTCCCGCTCGATCAGCCCGGCCACCCGGGCGTCGTCGCCGCTGCCGATGAGCACGACCCGCAGGTCGTCCCGCCCGCGCAGCAGCGCCGCCGCCCGGATCAGCGTGTGCACGCCCTTGTGCGGTGACAGACGGCCGGCGAACACGACCAGCCGCCCCGCGCCGCCCGGCAGGTAACGCTCCCTGACCTCGGCACGGAGCCGGTCGCGGCGGGCTCCAGGAAGCTCGGCCAGGCGGATCAGCTCCGGATCCTCGTAACCGTGCGGCACGACCCGCAGCCGGTCCTTCGGCCAGCCGCGCGCCACCAGCTCGTCGCGCATGCCCGCGCTGGGCACCACGATCAGGTCGGCCAGCCTGGCCTGCGCGTTCTCCAGCGCGGTGATCCCGGCGTTCACGAAGGTGCGGCGGGCGCCGGGGGCGGTGTTGTGCTCGCAGGTGTGCACGTGGAACACCACCGGCGTACGTCCGAGCACCCGGCACAGGATCCCGGCGACGGCCCCCATCCAGTCGTGCACCGCCACCACCGCCCCGGCCCGCCTCCCACTCCGCAGGATCCGGGCCGCGACCCGCACGTTGAACCAGATCAACCCGCCGACCCTGACCAACGCCCCGATCCCTCCGCGCCCCGGATCACCGGCCCTGGGCGAGACACCAGCCGCGTCTCCCACCTCACCGTCCACGGGCACACGAGGACCGGCGGAGTCCCGCCGGGGTGCCTTCTGGGGTGTCTCGGGGGAAGGCTGGCCTGGGGTGGGGAGGAGGTGGAGGGTGACGGAGCCGGTCCGGTGGGTCCGGGGCGGGAGGCGGCGTCCGACGGCGCCGAACACCTCGACGGGGACGCCGGTGTCGCGCAGGGCGGCCAGCAGCCGCTCGGCGTACCGTCCCAGGCCGCCGACCACGTTCGGCGGGACCTCGGTGCAGACGACGTAGCAGCGGCGCGGCCGGGTCAGTCCGGGCACCGCTGGAACGCCCGCCGGGCGAAGTCGAGGTCATCCGGGGTGTTGATGCCGCGCGCCTCGTCGGGGTCGCTGACCGGCACCACGGTCACCGGCCGGCCGCGCACCCGGGACAGGTACGGCAGGAACGGCAGGAAGTTGACCTCGCCGGTGGCCGCCCCCGGTTCGGCGCCCGCCAGGTAGCCTTCCCACGCCTCCGGCAGCGCGTCGGTGCCGAGGCAGAAGACGCCGACGTCGCTGAGCCCGCCGGGCCGGCACAGGTCGCCTTCGCGGGACATCCGCACCCCGGTCAGGACCGGCCCGTCCAGCTCGTACTCCACGTACGGGTCGGGCATCGGCACCAGCGGGAGGGTGAGCCCGGCGGAGCGGGCGTGCACCACCTGCCGGACGGTCTCGGAGGACAGGTTCACCTGGTCGCCCCAGACGACGAGGATCCGGTCGTAGCCCTCCCAGTGCGCGGCGGCGCCGAAGATGGCGTCGCCCATGCCCTTGGGCCGTTCCTGGACGCTCACCGAGACGGCGCCGCGCTCGATCTCGGCGGCGGCGAGCCGGCGGAACGGGAGCTCCCCCGCCGGGGAGACGACCACGTGGACGTGCTCCACCCAGGGGCTCAGCCGCCGGTGCAGCAGATGCCACACGGTGACGCCGTCGGCGACCTCCACCAGGATCTTCGGGATGCCGAGGCCGAGCCTGGTCCCGCTGCCTGCCGCCGGGATCACCGCGCAGACGCGCTGGTCACTCACTTCCGCTCACTCCCATGTCGAGGAAGGCCACGATCTCGTCCAGGTCCCGCACCCAGGTCGCGCCGGCGGCCGGGGTCGCCGCGTTGACCTGCAGCGTCACCAGCCCGGCGCCGACGGCGGAGGCGACCCCGTGCTCGGAGTCCTCCACGGCCACGGCGTCGTCCGGGGCGACGGACCAGCGCTCGCAGGCGTGCCGGTAGAACGCCGGGTCCGGTTTGCCCGCGGCCACGTCGTCTCCGGTGAGCACCCCGCTGAAGTAGCCGTCCAGCGAGCAGCCCTTCAGGACCCGCTCGACCGACCCCCTGCTGCCGCTGGTCACCAAATAGGCCACGCGGCCGCCGGTGGTCAGGCGGTCGAGCAGCCGGCGGGCGCCGGGGAACAGCGCCACCTCGCCCGCGGCCACGTACTCCCGGTAGAGCCGCTGCTTCCGCCGCACCAGCAGGTCGGCCACCTCGGGCCCGGCGCCCAGGGCGGTCACCACCTCGCGGGTCGTCGCCCCCGCGTACGACTCGTACCGAAAGGAGCCGAGCAGGGACGGCGCGTACTCCGCGAGGGCGGCGCGGAAGGCCGCGGCGTGCGCCGGGGCGGAGTCGACGAGCGTGCCGTCCAGGTCGCAGAGCCAGACGCGCCGCCCGGCGACGAGGGTGGCGGCCCGCATCATGCCCTCGCCGGCGCGGCCGCACCGGCGATCGAGGTCAGCGCGCGGACGGTGCGCGCGCCGCAGTGCGCGCCCGGCCGCTCGGCGTCCTCCAGGTCGGCGGTGACCCACCGGGCCCCGGCCCAGACGCCGCCGCCCGAGAGATAGGGGGGCACCGCCGGCGCGTTGGGTGCACAGTGGCTGAGGACGTGCGTGACGGTGCCGCGGTCGTTGCCGGGGTCGCCGAGGTAGTGCAGGGTACGGCCGACCAGCTCGGGGGCGCTCAGCCCCTGGACGTCGTGGTCGTCCCGGGTGTTGACGACGAACACCTTGGCCGCGGCGCGGCTCTCGGCGATGGCGTCCGCGATCCCGGGGGTCAGGTAGCTGGGGAGCAGCGACGAGTGCGGGGTGCCCGGCCCGTACAGGAGGAGGTCGGCGTCCCTGATCGCGTCCCGGACGGCCGGGTTGAGTGAGGTCTCGGCCCGGTGGCACTCCAGGATCCGCCGCACCTCCTCGGCGGGCCGCCCCTCCAGCTCGGCCTGACAGGCCGCGCTGACCGGCTCGCGGAGCAGGAACAGGTCGGTGATCGCGGCGGCGTCCTGCGGGGCGACGATGTCGGCCTCGTCGGCGAGGAGGCGGCCGTCCTGCTTGAGCGCGGCCAGGTAGGCGTTCTCGCCGTTGGTGACGTTCAGCAGGGCGATCGGGGTCTCGAACGTCCGGGCGCACGCGCGTACGGCCGCGTTGAAGTCCTCGCCCAGCCGCAGGTACGCACCGGCGAGGACGAGGTTGCCCAGCGCGCAGTCGGTCAGGTCGAGGCCGCCGGGGTGGCTGTCGAACCTGGCCCGGACCGCGGCCAGGTCCCGGGTGATCGCCTCACGCGCCGGCGGCGGCAGGGCGGCGAACTCCCGCGCGGCCCCGTCACGCGGCCGGGCCGGCGGGTCGGCGATCAGCCCGGCCAGGTCGGCGAGGTCCGCGCGGGTGGTCCCGGCCGGGAGCCGGTGCTCCAGGACCGAGCGGAGCGCGGCCTGGCGGGGATCGCGGCCGTCGAGGTGGACCAGGAGGTTCTTGCGGAAGTCCGAGGGGCCGAGCATCCCGGGCAGGTAGCGGCGGAGGGCGCCGGTGGACCGGCCGTTGTCGTAGCCGTTGATCACCAGGGTGAGGTCGACGCCGGGCGTGTGAAGCAGGCCGCGTGCGATGCTCGCCCCGCCGCGCCCGCCGCTGAAGAGGGCGACCGCGAGCCGGCCGCTCATCGGGCCCGCTCCCTGAGCATCGGCGGCGGCTCCGGGATGCGGAGCACGCCCCGGCGTAACAGCCATCGGCGGTAGCCGAGATAGCCCACGAACAGGGCGCGGTCCCGGGCGCCGCGCCAGAACCGCCACCCGCGGGCGCCGCCGCCGCGTTCCCGGTGCTCGATGGGGATCTCCACCCAGGGACGGCCGAGCTCGGCGATCCTGGCGGTGATCTCGGTGGAACAGTTCATGCCGCCGGACTCCAGGCAGAGGGCGCGCAGCAGCGGGCCGCGTACCACCTTGAAGATCGAGTTGAAGTCGCGGTACCGGGTGCCGTGCGTGAGGTTGCTGACCGCGCCGCTGGCGGCCGAACCCCACCGGTAGGCCAGGCCATCGGCCTTCTTGACGCGGGCGCCCGAGAAGGCGTCGGCCTCGCCGGCCCGTACCCGGTCGAGGAAGGCGTCCAGGTTCGCGATGGGGAACTGCCCGTCGGAGTCGAGCAGGACGACCCAGTCCATCCGGGTGTGCGCGATGGCGGCGGCGATGGCGGCGCCGGCGCCGCGGTTCTCGGGGAAGTCGACGACGACCAGTTCGGGGCAGTCCTCGCGCAGGCCGGCGAGGATGGCGCCGGTCGCGTCGTCGCTCCCGTCGTTGCAGACGACGATCTCCCAGGCGCCGATCGCGGGGTGACCGGCCAGGTACTCCCGCCATTCGGTCACCGCCGCCGCGATGTTCGCCTCCTCGTTGTAGGCGGGTGCCGCCACCGAGATGTCGACGGTCGACGGCAGTTCGTGGGTGTCCAGCTTCGCCTCCTCGTGGTGGGTCCGGTCGCGTCAGTGAGGGCGCGCGCCGCCTCCCAGCAGGCGAGAGATCCAGCGGTCCAGCGGGAGCAGGTTGATCCCGACGACGATCGGCACGTGGGCCAGCGTGAACAGGATGGCCCCGCCGAACGGGATCGGCCCGCCGGTGATCACGTTGATGTGCGGCGCGTCGATGAGGTCGGGGATGTCCACGGGGTTGACGACCTGCCACATGACGTCGAGAAGACCGGAGAACACGATGACGATGCCGCTCATCGCGATCTTCAGGCAGCGTCCCGGGCTCCCGCCGCCGATGCGGTAGGCGGCGGCGACGGTGAGCACGATCCCGGGGTAGAGCAGCAGGTACAGGTGGGTGTAGAAGCTGTCGCCCTGGGCGCGCTCGACGTCCCCGTAGTAGAAGTAGCTGACCCGCGGGATCACGTACGCGGTGAAGAAGACGAACGGGACGCACAGCAGCCAGTGCAGGCGCTGCGACACCCAGGGGAAGAACGCGATCGCGCAGCACAGGAAGGCGAAGGCGACCAGCTTGGCGCCGAGTTCCCAGGCGGCGCCGATCTCCCGGCCGTGCGGGGTGACCAGCCAGACGAACGCGAAGCCGAGGGTTCCGGCGGCGAGGGCGATCCACCACACGTGCGCGGCCCATCGGGAGGGGGCGGCCTCCCCTGGTTCCGCGGAATCGGGGCGTAACGGGGATAACGGAGACTGCGGAGTGTCACCACGGGCCGTCATGAAGCTCGGCATCTCCCGTCCTACGTCGCCGTCGAAAGGCTCTGACCTGGAGGGAAGCGCCGGATCCGGACTATGCGGTGGTGCTCCGGTTCACGGCGTCCGAAATCCACATATTTCCCACCGCCATCGGACCTTATCCATTCTCTTGCACGTTCGGAACGCTTTCTGTGGATCTTTACTGACCTTTCCCGCCGCAGTCGCGTGACCATATACCGACTGAGCTGCGCATACTTCCGAGGAGTTCCCCGGCCGCCATTCCGGCATGGCACTCACGCGCCCGCCGCGGCGGACCTGGGCCGAGCCGGGACGCGCACGCCGCCGATGACGACGCCGCTGCGCGGCCGGGCGGGGAGACGCCGCAGCGAGATCGTCAGGTCCTGCGGCGGCAGCGTGTACTCCAGGGCGGCCAGCCTTGCCGACAGGTCCTTCAGCAGGGCGACGGTGGCCGCCTCGCCGGGGCAGCGGTGGCCGGTGGCCGGGTCGCCGCCGCCCTGCGGCACCAGGTGGTCGCGGGGCACGGTGGCACCGAGGAACCGGCCGGGTTCGAAGGCGTACGGTTCCCGCCACAGCGCGGCGTCGTGGTTCTGCCCGTACAGATCGAGCAGGACGAGGGAGCCTTCCGGGATGCGGAGCCCCCGCCAGGTCAGGTCAGCGGCGGCCCGGCCGCCGACGAATGGGGCGAACGGGTAGAAACGCCTGACTTCCTGGGCGAACGCCTCGGCGTACGCGGGATCGCCGTTCCGGAGCTCCTGCCTGGTGTGCGGCCAGCGGTGCATCGCGTGCCCGGCGAAGGCGGCGAACCAGGCGACGGCGACCGTGGGGCGGATGAAGTTGAGCAGCTCGACCGCGGCGACGTGCGGCGGCAGCGGCCGTCCGTCCAGGTCGCGGTGGCGTTCGGTCAGGTCGGCGGGCGAACCGGCGGGCAGGGTGACCGCGCCGGCGCGGGCGTCCTCGAAGAGCCGGGTGAGCCAGCGCTCGCGGCGGCCCCGGGCGCGCCTGGCCCGCCAGTGGCGCGGCCCGAGCGTGGCGAAGCCGTCGACCATGGCCACCAGGTCGGCGGCCACCGCCTTGACGCCCGCCTCCGCCACCGGCACGCCCGCCCAGCGGCAGGCGCCCCTCGCGATGATCTCGGCGGCCTCGTCGAAGAGCACCACGGGCGAGCGTCCCGGCCAGGCCGCCGCCGTCTCGTCCCACGCGTCGCCCACGTGCCGGACCAGCCGGGCGATCGCGTCCGGGTCCGTCAGTACGGTCAGGAACAGCGCCTTGCGTGCCCGGTGCGCGGGGCCGTCGAGCGTCTGCACCCCGCCCTTGCCGAACAGGGTGCCCTGGACCAGCTCGGGGACGGCGCCGTCCCGGAGCACATGGCGTTCGTCGTAGAAGAACCGCACCGCCTCCGGCCCGCCGAGTCCGGTGGCGCGGCGGCCCAGCACGCGGGCCGCCGCGTCCCCGCGGGCCCGCCGGCGCAGGCCGGGCAGCCAGGCGTAACCGCGGGAGAGCAGGGCGAGGGTCTGGTCACCCAGGGTGAAACGTCTCGTCATCCGTTGCGGACTGCCCGGGGCACCGGCCGCGAAACAGACCCGGCAGTGACGTATGGGCCGATTCCGGGTATTGGCAGGCCGACGGCTGATCTCTGGAGGGAAGATGCGCTCGACGATCCCACTCGGCCGGATCCGCGGCATTCAGATCGGCATGAACATCAGCGTGCTGGTCATCATCGCGATCCTGGTGTTCGGGCTGGCCTTCGGCCGGTTCCCGCTGACCTTCCCCGGCCTGTCCACCGGCGCCTACCTGGCGGCCGGGGTGGTGGCGGCCGTGCTGTTCATGGTCTCGCTGCTGGCGCACGAGGTGGCGCACGCGCTGATGGCCCTGCGGCACGGCATCGGGGTGAACCGGATCACCCTCTGGCTGCTCGGCGGGCTGGCGGAGCTGCGCGGCGAGCCGCGCACGCCGGGCGCCGACCTGAAGATCGCGGTGGTGGGGCCGGTGACGAGCCTCGTGGCGGGCCTGGTCTTCGGGGTGGTCGCGCTGCTGATCCAGGCCGTCGCCGGACCGTCGCTCGTCGGGGGCATGTTCGTCTATCTGGCCGCCGTGAACGTGCTGCTGGCCATCTTCAACCTGATCCCGGCCGCGCCGCTGGACGGCGGCCGGGTGCTGCGGGCCGCGCTGTGGTGGCGCTGGGGCGACCGGGGGCGGGCCGCCGTCGCCGCCGCCCGCGCCGGGCGGGTCTTCGGGTACGTGCTGATCGCGCTGGGTTTCCTCCAGGTCGCCGTCGGGCTGGGCTTCGGCGGGATCTGGCTGGCGCTCATCGGGCTGTTCCTGGTCAACGCCGCCAGCGCCGAGGAGCAGCAGGCCCAGGTCGGCGCGGCGCTGCGCGGAGTACGAGTGGGCGACGTCATGTCCGCCGGCCCGGTGGTGTCACGCCCCGGCGAGACCGTGGCCCAACTGATCGAGGAGGTGGTGCTCAGCCGCCGCCTGTCGACGTACCCGCTGGTGGACGAGCGCGGCGGGTTCGCCGGGCTGGTGACGCTCAACCGCATCCGGCAGGTCGCCCCCCAGGCACGGGCCACCACCCGGCTGTCGGACATCGCCTGCCCACCGGACGACGTGCCCACCGCCCGGCCGGAGGAGCCGCTGATGGACCTGCTGCCCCGGATGGCGGGCTGCGCCGACGGCCGCGCCGTAGTACTCGACCAGGACGGCCACCTGATCGGCCTGCTCACGCCGACCGACATCAGCCGCGCGATCCAGACCTCCGGCCTGCACACCCCGGACCCCTACCACGCCCCGCGCGGCGCCGACCTGACCATGCGCACCCCCGACCACTGGCACCGCGACGCCGCCTGAGCAGCCCCTCACCGCGGCGCGGCGACCCGGCGGGGCAGCGCGAACAGCACCGCCGCCACCGTCGCGCCGGTCAGGGCGGTGGCGGCGACCAGGGAGTCGTGGGCGGCGTAGCCGGGCAGCAGCGACGGCCCCACGTTCAGCAGGGCGTGGAAGACGACCGCCGTCATCGTCACCTCACCCGAGCGGTCCCAGACCCAGACCATGATCAGCCGGGCGGCCACGGTGCCGAGGAACCACCAGGCGATCCAGAGCGGCGCCCGTCCGGCCTGCGCGAGCGGCACCAGATGCCAGACCGCCCAGACAATGCCGAGCACGAGACCCGCGCCGGCCCGCCCTAACCGGTCCCGGAGCGGCCCGGTGGCGTACGTCGTCCAGCCCGCCTCCTCGCAGAATCCGCTGATCAGGAAGACCACGAGGAGCACGGGCGCGGACGACAGAGGTTCCCGCTCTCCGGTCACCGGCCAGCCCAGAACCGCGGCGAGCCCGTACCCGCCCAGTTCGACCGCGACGGCCACCAGAACAGCGACGGCCAGCCACGACGCCCGCCCCGGCACGAGCGAGGCCCGCAGCAGCCGCCCGGGCGCGCCGGGCCCCTCGCGCCGCCGCACCAGCACCAGGGCCGCCACCAGGGGCGCGGGGAACATCAGCGCGGCCAGGGGCAGATCCATCGGCGCGCCGGGCAGACGGCCGGTGAACGCGCCGGCGACCCAGAACGGGACCGCCAAGGCGAAGACCAGCGCGAAGAACCAGCGCACCACGGCCACTCCGGAGAAGCTCGACTTTTCCGATCGTAAGGGCGCGAGGGCTCGCCCTGTCCATGCGCCAACGCCGAGAATGCGACGGCGAAGGATACGACGCGGCGCCGGCCATGCGCACCCCAGACCACCGGCACCCGCGACGCATGAAGACGCGGGGCCTCTGTGAGAGCCCCGCGCGATCTGTCCTCAGGCCCCCTTCGCCTTGGCGTAGTCGGCGGCACCGCCCGCGAAGTCGTACAGGATCACCTGCTCGTCACCGACCACCCAGGCGTCGTGCCCGGGCGGGCAGACGAAGACCTCGCCGGGGTCGACCTCGGTCTCCGTGCCGTCGTCCATCCGGATGGCGAGCCTGCCCTGCACCACGAGCCCGGTGTGGTGGACCTGGCAGGACTCGGTGCCGGCGATCTCCTTGACCGACTCGGACCAGCGCCATCCCGGCTCGAACGTGGCCACGCCGAAGCTGAGCCCGCTCAGCTTCAGGACTTCCATGTGCCCCATCGGGAAGTCGCGGCGCTCGTCCGGCTTGTCGAGACTCTTGACTTCGATCATGACGTTCCCCCTCCGTCACGTCTCCAGTCTCCGCCTCCGCGCCAGGTCATCACAAGGGTGAACGGGCAGGTCAGACGCTCCCCTCACCGGCCTCCGCCCTGGCGCCGGTCTCGGCGCCGGGGCGTCATCAGGTGTGCGGGGAGGTCAGGAAACCAGGTGGGGTGGGAAGCCGCCGGTGGCGATCGGGCCCCAGCGCTCGATGTGGAGGCGGATGAGCGACTTGCCCTGGCGCTGCATGGCCGCGCGGTACTCGTCCCAGTCGGGGTGCTCGCCGGCGATGCAGCGGAAGTACTCGACCAGGCCGTCGAGCGCCTCGGGCATGTCGAGCACCTCGGCCCGCCCGTCGACCTGCACGTACGGGCCGTCCCAGTCGTCGGAGAGCACGCAGATGGACAGCCGGTCGTCGCGGCGGGCGTTGCGGGTCTTGGCGCGCTCCGGGTAGGTGGAGATCACGATCCGGCCGTCGCCGTCGACGCCGCAGGTGACGGGGGACAGCTGGGGCCGCCCGTCGGCGCGGGCCGTGGACAGCAGCCCGCGGTGGCGGGGGCGGAGGAAGTCGAGGAGTTCGGGGAGTTCCACGCGCTGGGCGGTCGCGATCTTCGGAGCCATGGAGATCACCTTAGTGGGGGCCTCTCATGGAGGAGTCGGTAATACCTCTGACCCGTTCTGACTCCGTGACTCAACAGATGCTTTCCGCCATCTCCCCCATCCCACGATTTTTCAATAAATTCGGGGAACGCGCGCTTCCGACCCGGGTCACCCCCCATTGTTCCGAGGAGCAATCATGCGTTCCCGCCTGCGTACATGCTTGGTCGGCGCGGTCGCCGCCGCAGTGGCGCTCTCCACGGTCGCCGCCGCCCCGGTCAGCGCACATCCCAAGCACGACCACGTTCGCAAGATCGTCAAAGCCGTCTCGGGGAAGAAGGTCAAGAACCACCTCAAGGTGTTCCAGGCGATCGCGAAGCTGCACGGCGGCACCCGCGTGTCGGGCACCCGGGGCTACGACGCCTCCCGCGACTACGTGGCCCTCCGGCTCGGCCTGGCCGGTTACAAGGTGAAGATCCAGCCGTTCGAGTTCCCCTTCGAGGGCTACCGGACGCCGCCGGTGCTCAAGCGGACCGCGCCGGAGCAGGAGACCTACCAGTACGGATTCTTCAGCGACTACGTGGCCATGGGCGACTCCCCCGCGGGCGCCCTGAGCGGCGAGATCCAGCCGGTGGACCTGACCCTGCCGCCGGGCGAGCCCAACAGCTCCACCTCAGGCTGTGAGCCGAGCGACTTCGAGGGCTTCACCCCGGGCCGCATCGCGCTCATGCAGCGCGGCACCTGCAACTTCCGGGACAAGGTGGAGAACGCGGTCGCCGCGGGCGCGAGCGGCGCGATCGTGTTCAACGAGGGCCAGGAGGGCCGGACCGAGGTCGACCTGAACCCGGTGCTCGGCGGGCCGGGCATCACGATCCCGTCGTTCTTCACCAGCTTCGCGGTCGGCCAGGAACTCGCCGCCCCGGGCACGTCCGTCACCATGAACTGGGACCCGATCTCCGAGACCCGGACCACGTACAACGTGATCGCGGAGAGCCGGCACGGCGACCCGAACAAGGTCGTCATGCTCGGCGCGCACCTGGACAGCGTCCAGGAGGGACCGGGCATCAACGACAACGGGTCGGGCAGCGCCGGCGTGCTCGAAGTGGCGCTGCAGATGGCCAAGCTGAAGCCGAAGAACAAGCTGCGCTTCGCCTTCTGGGGCGCCGAGGAGTTCGGCCTGCTCGGCTCCGAGCACTACGTGGCGAACCTCTCCGAGCAGGAGCGGGCCAAGATCGCCCTGTACCTGAACTTCGACATGATCGCCTCGCCGAACTACACCTTCGGCATCTACGACGGCGACGGCGACGCCTTCGGCACCGCAGGGCCGCCCGGATCCGACCAGATCGAGGCGGACTTCGAGAAGTTCTTCGCCGACCGCGGCCAGCCGTTCCAGGCGACGGCGTTCACCGGCCGGTCGGACTACGGGCCGTTCATCGCGGTCGGCATCCCCTCGGGCGGCCTGTTCACCGGCGCCGAGCAGCTCAAGACCGAGGAGGAGGCCGCGATCTTCGGCGGCACCGCGGGCATCCCGCTCGACCCGTGCTACCACCAGGCCTGCGACACCATCAAGAACATCAGTGACCACGCGCTGGACGTGAACGCGGACGCGATCGCCACCCTGGCGGCCACGTACGCCTTCGACACCGGCACGATCGGCACGGCCGGAACCCGGGCAGCGGCCCGCACCCAGGCCGCCCACCAGCACGGCCCCGCAGAGGCGCAGAGCTAGCGCTCGGCCCGGCACGAAACTCTCCCTGGGCGCTCGCCCCCCAAGGGACGCGGACCCGGCGCTCGGCCCGGCGCGGAAACTCTCTTCGGCGCCCGTTCCCCCAGGGGGCGGGCGCCGGCGGCTATCCGGGCTGGGGCAGCCCGGATACGTCCATCAGGCGGCGCATCTGGTGGGGGATGTCGCGGACGACGGCGCCGCAGCCTTCGGCGAAGCCGAGCAGCGCGCGCAGCCCGGCGAGGTCGATGAAGCCGATCCCGCCGCAGTCCACGATCAGGTCGGCGTCGATGAGCAGCGCGCGTCTCAGCGCCGCCATCGCCTCGTCGCGGTTGGTCAGGTCGACCTCGCCCTCCAGGCGTACCAGCGAGGGGCCCGGCATCACCGTGCAGGTGACGCGGAGTTGGTCGTCGACGTACAGCAGGTGTTCGGCCGCCGCCTCGCGGGCGTGGCCGGTCTCCCCCATCACCATGGTCACTCCCGCGAGCGAGCCTGTGGCGGCGGGATCGAGGGTGCGGTGCTCCGTCGCCTCGGCGCGATGCGCGGACACGACCCCTCCTCCCCTTGGTCTAGTGCGGACCAACCCTCTCCCTGCCAACAGAATACAGGAAGAAGTTTTCTGTATAAAATGTTCCGGTAAGGAAATCAAGCCCCAAGGGAGGGTGGCGAGGGAATGAGCGATGTCGTCGACCGGCGAGCAGGCTGGACGTTCCTGACCAACCACGCGCGGGTGCTGATGGCCGTGGCCGCCGACCCCGAGATGCGCCTGCGCGACATCGCCGCGTCGATCGGCATCACCGAGAGGGCGGCCCAGGGGATCGTCTCCGATCTGGAGGAGGCGGGCTATCTGCAGCGCACCCGGATGGGGCGCCGCAACCACTACCAGATCAACCCGAGCGCGGAGCTGCGCCACCACACCGAGGCGGGCATCCCGGTCCAGGCGCTGCTCGACATGTTCCGCCACCGCGACCTGGAGCAGCCCGGCGGTCTTCCCTGATCAGCTCCGCCCCGAGCTGGTTCTACGCGGCGATCTCCCCCTGATCAGCTCCGCCCCGAGCTGGTCCTGCGCAGCGGTCTCCCCCTGATCAGCTCCGCCCCGAAGTGGTCCTGCGCAGCGTGAGAACGGCCAGGTCGTCGGAGAAGGCCGCCCCGGTGAACCGGTGCAGGTCGGCCAGCAGGGCGTCGGCCAGGCCAGGCGGCGGGCGCCGGGCCCAGCTCCGCAGCCGGGCCTCCAAGGGGTAGAAGGCGCCGCCGGCGTCGCGCGCCTCGGTGACGCCGTCCGTGCAGAGCAGCATCCTGGCCTTCTGCGGGAAGGTGAAGCGCACCGGCTCGGAGGCCCTGCTGCCCAGCCGGCCCAGGCCGAGCGGGAGTTCCGGGTCGCCGAGGTCGGGCTGCCAGACCCGGGAGTGCGCTATGAGGTACGGGGGGATGTGGCCGCAGTTGACCGCCTCCACGTCCGGGCTGGCGTCGATATGCAGGACCAAGGCGGTGACGAACCGCTCGGGCTCCCCCGTACGCCGGGCGACCTCGTTGTGCCTGATCACGGCGGTCTCCAGTGCCTGCACCACCTGGATGAGGCTTTTCTCCCGGTAGGCCGCCTCGCGGAACGCGCCGAGCAGCGCGATGGCCGCCCCGATGGCGTGCAGGCCCTTGCCCTGCACGTCCGCGATCATCACCCGGGTGCCGTGATCGGTGTCGGCGACCTCGTACATGTCACCGCCCACCGTGGCGTCCTCCTCGACCGGCTCGTAGGCCCCGTCCACCACCACGTCGGGGGTGCGGAGCGGCAGCGGGCGGACGATCTGGCGCTGCAGCGCCGCCCCGGCCGAGCGCAGGCGGCTGACCTCCTCCTCGCGTTCGATCCGGTAGCGGCAGCCGAGCACGCTCCACACGCCGAACATGGCCGCGAACGCCATCGCGCCCAGGTCCACCCCTACGCCTTCGCCTTCCAACGACAGCACCGCGCCGATCACGGCGACCGTCCAGACGGACGCGGCGGTCGTCTGGGCGACGCTGCCGAGGCCGGCGATGATCCCGGGCAGGAAGATGAGCAGCGGCACCAGCCGGTTGACCTCCCCGACCAGGAGGCCGAGCCCGATCACCGCGGCGGGCACCAGCAGCAGCATGGCCGCGAACGTCGACCACAACAGATAGGTCGGCCTTCGCCTCGACCGTCTCGTTAGCCTCACGCCTCCCCCGATGCCCTGCGACTCCTCCCCCATACCCGGAGAGACGGCGGCTGATCGGGCGGCGACGACATCGGTTGTCATTCTTGGAGGATTCGATTCCTCTCTCCATACCCGGACAGACGGCCGCCCCCGGGGACGTGACTCCTGCAGACGGCCGCTGGTCGGGCGGGGATGACACCGGTTGTCGTTCCCGGGGATTTTAGGTTTGGCCATGGCCAAATGGCGCATCCTCCCTATAAGGGGGATTTCGGAAGGGCCGTTTCCGGAGGTGACGGCGGCCGATACAGGGGGAGGGCCGGCGGTATGCGGCGAGAGGGCGTATCCGCGACAAGTCCCCGCAGGGACGCGCGGTACCTCCATGACCTGTTGGTATTGGCCATGAGCGAGACCGGCGCGCATCTCGGCTCGCTCTACCTGCTCGACGAGGACAAGCGGGTCCTGCTGATGGACGCCTGGCAGGGCATCCCGACCGCGATCGCCAAGGCGTGGTCCAGGATGCGCGTCACCGAGCCGACCCCGGTGGCGGTCGCGCTGCGCGAGCGGCGGCTGGTCTGGATGGCCGACCAGGAGGAGCTGGCCCGTACCTTCCCCGGCGCGGCGCTGGCACTGCCCTACCGGTTCGCGGTGGCGACCGCGCCGATCCGCGCCGGCGACGCCGACTGGGGTGCGGTGCTGCTGGCCTGGCCGTCGGACCAGGCGGAGCTGGCCGAGGAGCGGCGTCACACGATCGAGTGGACGTGCGAGCAGATGGGGACGGCGCTGCACGAGGCACACCTGTCGGGGGTGCCGGTGAAGCCGGGCGGCCGGCCGCGCATGCTCTCTCCCTACCGCAGGCGGTTCATCGACCCCGACGCCGGGCTGGCCGCCCTGGACTGCCTCAACGGGCTGCCCGAGGGCTATCTGGCGCTGGACCTGGACGGCCGGATCACGTTCCTCACCGCACCGGCCGCCGAACTGCTCGGCGAGTCACCGTCCCAGCTGATCGGCGAGCGCCCCTGGGAGGCGCTGCCGTGGCTCAACACCCCCGAGTACGAGGACCGCTACCGGGCGGCGGTGATCAGCCAGCAGACCACCTCCTTCACCGCCCGGCGTCCCAGCGGGCAGTGGCTGGCCTTCCAGCTCTATCCGGCGCCGCAGGGCATCAGCGTCCGCGTCACGCCCAGCACGATGGCGCGGGACCCGGACCATCTCATACCGGACCCGGTGCTGGCGAGCGGCAGGAGGATGGAGGCGTCCGCGCTCTACGGCATGCTGCGGCTGGCCACCACGCTCACCCAGGCGGCCACCGTGCAGGAGGTCGTCGACCTGGTGGCCGATCACACGCTGCCGGTGCTCAACGCGCAGGTTCTGGCCATCGTGTCGGCCGAGAGCGGCCGGCTGGTCCTGATCGGCAGCCAGGGCGCCAGCCAGGAGCGCATCGAGAGGTTCAACAAGTGGTCGACCACCTCCTCGGCCCCGGAGGGGGCTCCGGCCGACGCCAAGGAGCCCGCGTTCTTCGCCTCCCGGCGGGAGCTGCGCACGGTCTATCCCCTAGCCGTGGACGACCCGCTGTCGGCGTACGCGGCGCTGCCGCTGACCATGCCGAGGCGGACGCTGGGCACGCTGGTGATCGGTTACGACCGGCCGCACCACTTCACCGCCGAGGAGCGCGCCACCCTCACCTCGCTGGCCGGGCTGGTCGCGCAGGCGCTGGACCGGGCCAGGCTCTACGACATCAAGGCCAAGCTCGCGCAGAGCCTCCAGGCCCGCCTGCTTCCGAGCAGGCTGCCGCACGTCGAGGGGCTGGAGACGGCCGCCCGCTACCTGCCCGCCACCCACGGCATGGACATCGGCGGCGACTTCTACGACCTGATGCAGCTGGACGAGGGGTACGCCGCCGCCGTCATCGGCGACGTGCAGGGCCACGACCCGACGGCGGCGGCGCTGATGGGGCAGGTGCGCACCGCCATCCACGCCTACACGGCCGCGGGAGCCGACCCCGGGGAGGTGCTGGCGCAGACCAACCGGCTGCTCGTCGACCTGTCGCCGAACCGGTTCACCAGCTGCCTCTACTTCACTGTCGACGTGGGCAGGCAACTGCTGGAGGTGGCCAACGCCGGTCACCTGCCGGCGCTGCTGCACCACCCCGGCGGCGCGGTGCAGCTCATCGAGCCCGAGCCAGGGCTGCTGCTCGGCATCGAACCGGAGACCGAGTACAAGTCCATCCACGTCGCGCTGCCGCCGGGCGCCACGCTCGTCCTGTATACGGACGGGATGGTCGAGGTGCCGGGCACGCTGCTGGACGACTCCATCGCCGACCTCATCCTGCGCCTGACCCGCCACGCGGAGCACCCGCTGGAGGAGCTCGCCGACGCCCTCATCGAACCGATGGCCATCGTCGAGCACCGTCTCGACGACACCGCGCTGCTGCTGCTCCGCTCAGCCGCGTGACGGTGGGAAGAGCTCGTCCCTGGCGGCACGGCAGGCCGGGTCCTCGTCCGCGGCCCGTTCCAGGCGGGCCGCGAGGAGCGCGGCCGTCTCGGCCAGGTGGGCGAGACGGCCGGGGCCGAGGGTGTCGAGGACGATGCGGCTGACGGACTCCTCGCGGACCTGCCGGGCCCGGGCCGCTGCCGTGCGTCCCTCGGGAGTCAGCACGAGGTCCCAGCCCCGGGCGTCCTCCACGCACGACTCCCGCGTAAGGAGGCCGCGCTTGGCCATCCGGCCCACCTGGTGGGACAGCCGGCTCTTCTCCCACTGCAGCACGTAGCGCAGCTCCAGCGCCCGCATCCGCCCGCCGGGGGCGTCGAGCAGCGCGTCGAGGATCTGGTAGTCGGCCTCGGACAGCCCGGTGGCCCGGGTCAGCTCGCGGGACAGGTGCGCGGCGAGCTGGGTGTGGACGGTGTTGTAGGCGCGCCACGCGGCCAGGCCGGAAGCGGTCGTGGCTGTCATGCCCCTCAGCCTAAGCGAGGAAGGTTGACATGTCATCCATGTGGATTAAGGTTGATACATCTACCAAATGGAGGACGCGATGCCCGACTACGGTCATGAGCTGCGCTTCGGCTCGTTCATCACCCCGCAGAGCAGCCGCCCCGAGCAGGCCGTCGGGCTGGCGCTGCTGAGCGAGGAGGCGGGGCTGGACCTGGTGACGTTCCAGGACCACCCGTACCAGCCGGCTTTCCTGGACACCTGGACGCTGCTGAGCTGGGTGGCGGCGCGCACCGAGCGCATCCACCTGTCGGGCGACGTGCTCAACCTGCCGCTGCGCCCGCCCGCCGTGCTGGCCAGATCCGTGGCGAGCCTCGACCTGCTGTCCGGCGGGCGGGTCGAACTGGGCCTGGGCGCGGGCGGGTTCTGGGACGCGATCGAGGCGATGGGCGGCCGGAGACTGGGCCCCGGCCAGGCGGTGGACGCGCTCAGCGAGGCCATCGACGTGATCCGCGGCGTGTGGGACGCCGGCGAGAGCCGCCCGTTAGAGGTCGACGGCGCCTACTACCCGGTCAAGGGCGCCAAGCGGGGTCCCGCGCCGGCCCACGACGTGCCCATCTGGCTCGGCGCGTACAAGCCCAGGATGCTCCGGCTGGTCGGCGCCAAAGCGGACGGCTGGCTGCCCAGCCTCGGCTACGCCACGCCGGAGGACATCACCGCGGGCAACAAGATCATCGACGAGGCGGCGGCCGGGGCGGGCCGCGACCCTCGCGAGATCCGCCGCCTGCTCAACATCACCGCCGACTTCGCCGAGTCGGTGGAACGGCTGCTGCCCCTGGCCGTCGAGGACGGCGTCAGCACGTTCATCCTGGCCGGCGACGACCCGGCCGCCATCGAGCGCTTCGCCCGGGAGGTGGCCCCGGCGCTGCGCGAGGCCGTCGCCGCCGAACGCGCCGCGCGCGGCGTCCCGAGCGGCCCGGCCCGGCCTGCCCGCCCGGCCCGGGCGCTCGCGCTGCGCCGCCCCGGAATCGACTACGACGCCGTCCCCGCCGCGCTGGCGGGCACCGCCGTGGAGCCCGGGGACCGCGAGTACGAGCGCGTCCGCTCCTCCTACATCTGGACCGGCTCCCCCGGCCTGGTCCTCCGTCCCGCCACGGCCCAGCAGGTGGCCGAGGCGATCACGTACGCGCGAAGCCAGGACGTCCCGCTGGCCGTGCGGAGCGGCGGGCACGGAATCAGCGGGCGCTCCACCAACGACGGCGGGATCGTCGTCGACGTCGGCGCGCTCGACAAGGTGGAGGTGCTCGACCGCGAGCGGCGGCTGGTCCGGGTCGGCGCCGGGGCGCGCTGGGGCGACGTGGCGCGGGCGCTGTCCCCGCACGGGCTCGCGATCAGCTCCGGCGACTACGGCGACGTCGGCGTGGGCGGGCTGGCCACAGCCGGCGGGCAGGGGTTCCTGGCCCGCTCCTACGGGCTGACGCTCGACCACGTGGTGGGCGCCGAGGTGGCGCTGGCCGACGGCCGGATCGTGCGGGCCGACGCCGGGCAGCACCCGGACCTGTTCTGGGGGCTGCGCGGCGCGGGCGGCAACCTGGGCGTCGTCACCGCCTTCGACATCGAGGCGGCCGAACTCTCCGACGTGGTGTTCGCGGTGTTCGTGCACGACGCCTCCGACACGGCCACGTTCCTGGAGCGCTGGGGAAGGGCAGTGGAGGCGAGCCCGCGGAAGCTGACGCCGTTCCTCACCATGTTCCGGGGCGGGCAGGGGTACGAGGCGCTGGCCCAGACGATCGCCGTGTGGGCCGGCGACGACACCGACCAGGCGGTGGCGGCGCTGGAGCCGTTCCTGGAGGTCGCGCCGGTGGTGCAGCAGCAGGCGCAGCTCGCCCCGTACGCGGCGGTCGTCACGCCGCAGCACAACCGGCACACCGGGCAGCCCGGCGGCCTGCGCGGCCACTCCGCCCTGGTGGACCACCTCGACCCCGGCACCGCCGGGCGGCTGGCCGACATGTTCGAGCGCAGGCTGCTCGGCCTCCTCCAGGTCCGCTCGGTCGGCGGCGCGGTCAACGACGTCGCCCCCGACGCCACCGCCTACGCCCACCGCACCCAGAACTTCTCCATCAACGGCGTGTTCTCCCCGATGGCGGCGGACCGGGCGGAGCAGGCATGGGACGGGCTCGGCGTGACGGCCGCCTACCTCAGCTTCGAGCCGAACTTCGACGAGAAGCTGCTGACCAGGGCGTTCCCGCCGGCGACGCTGGCCAGGCTGCGGCAGGTCAAAGCCGCGTACGACCCGGCCAACGTCTTCCGGCACAACTTCCCCGTCAACCCCGCCTGACCGCTACCAGGCGACGTTCTTGGCGGTCAGCCCGTACAGAAATCACCAGGCGACGTGCATCGAGGTCAGGCCGTACACGATGGCCTGCGGGCGGAACCCCGGGGCGGGCTCCGCCTCCCTCAGCCCCGGGAAGCGCTCCAGCAGGGCCGGGAGGGCGATGCGCATCTCCATCCGGGCCAGCGGGGCTCCCAGGCAGTGGTGGACGCCGTGGCCGAAGGCGAGGTGGCCGGGCTCGCCGCGGGACAAGTCCAGGCGGTCCGGGTCGTCGATCAGCTCGGGGTCGCGGTTGCCCGCCGGGAGCGCGCACACCACCAGCTCACCCGGCCCGATCCGCTGGCCCGCGATCTCCACCTCGGTGCTGGTCAGCTTCAGCGTGCCCGAATGCACGATGCTCAGCCAGCGCAGCAGCTCCTCGATCGCGGCGTCGATGCGCGACGGCTCCTTGCGCAGGAACTCCAGCTGCTCCGGGTGGCGCAGCAGGGCGAGCGTGCCCAGCGCCAGCATGTTGGAGGTGGTCTCGTGCCCGGCGAGCAGCAGCAGCCCGCCGACGCCGACCAGCTCGTCGGCGGTGAGCTCGTCGCCGTGCTCGCGCACCAGCGTCCCGATCAGGTCATCGCCCGGGTCCGCCTGCTCGCGGGCGACCAGCTCGGCCATGTACGCGCGCGACTCCAGCTGGAGCGCCACCGCCTCCTCCGGCGGGGTGAGCATGTCGATCATGCGGCTCGTGCGCCGCTGGAAACCCTCGCGATCCTCGTACGGGACACCCAGCAGCTCACAGATGACCAGCGACGGGATCGGCAGCGCGAACGACCGGATGAAATCGGCGGGCGAACCGGCCGCCTCCATCGCGTCCAGGTGGTCGGCGACGATGCGGGCGACGCGCGGCTCCAGGCGGCGCATCCGGCGGAGGGTGAACTCGGGCGCCAGAAGCCGGCGCACCCGGGTGTGGTCGGGCGGGTTCATCTGGAGCAGGTTGCCGGCGCGCAGACGGGCGTGCTGCTCCTCGGTCATCTCGGGCGCGCCGGGCAGCTGCGCCAGGCCGCGGATGGCGATCGGGAACCGTTCGGCGTCGCTCAGCACCTCACGGATGTCGGCGTAGCGGGTGACCATCCAGGCGTCCACCCCGAACGGGGTGCTGACCCTGCTGACCCGCTCCTCGCGCAGGGCTGACAGTTCGGGCGCGGGGCCGAAGCCGTCCCTGCGCATGTACATCGGCGTTAACGTCGACTCGCTCACAAACCCACTCTGATCGATCTCACGCCACACCGCCAGGGTTCACGCGATCTTGGAGACGGTGATCCGCAAAACCGCAGGGGTGGAGGGCCATCGATCTCACGTCACACCGCCAGGGTTCACGCGACGTTGGAGACGGTGATCCGCCAAACCGCCAGGGCTCAGGCGTCCTTGGGGACGATGATTCGCCAGGCCGCGGGATGGAGCGTCCAGGCGCGGCGGGGTGCCGGAGGGAAGAGTTCGCCGTCGGCGTTGGCCGGGGCCGGTTCGCCCTCGACCGTGATTCCCCTGCCCCTGACGGTGACCACGTCGGCGCGTTCCGGATGCCTGCCGCGCCGCAGCTGGAGCCCGAAGGCCAGCCGGGCCAGGGGCGAGACCGCGTACGAGACGACCACGTCGGCCAGCCCGTCGTCCGGGCGGGCGCGCGGCGCGAGCGGGGTGCCGCCGCCGATCGAGACGCCGTTGCCGACCCCCACCATGAGGACCCGCCGCCGCCCGTCGGTGACCGGCTCGCCGTCCACCCGCACCCGCAGCCGCCACCCCTTGCCGCGCACCCCCGCGACCAGCGCGCCCACCCCGTACGCGGCCTTGCGCAGCAGCGGCTTGAGCGCGGCCGCCCGCTCGGAGGCCTGCGCGCCGACGCCGACGTGGACGGCGTTCACCACGATGCCGCCCTCGTCGTCCACCAGCAGGTCCAGCGCCCGCTCCCGGCCGCCGGTCAGCGCTTTCGCCGCCTCCCGCGGGTCGAGCGGGATGTTCAGCGAGCGGGCCAGGTCGTTGCCGGTGCCCAGCGGGACCAGCCCGATCGGGCGGTCGGCCAGCTCTCCCCTGGCCAGCAGCGCCGCCACCACGGCGTGCACGGTCCCGTCGCCGCCCAGCACCACCGGGACCCGTTCGGGGTGCGCGGCCAGGGCCTGGTCGAGGTCGCCGGGCCCGTCCCAGGAGACCACGTCGCCCGGGAGGGCGGCCAGCACCGCCTCCCGCGCCTCGTCGTCCACGCCGCCGGCCGCGGCGTTGCCGATCACCAGGTACCCGCGCTCCGTCATGGCCGATCAGGTGCCCGGATCGGACCGGTTCATTCGCCCGCGGGGTACTTCGACAGGACCTTGCCCGTCGGGTCGGCGGCCAGGTAGCCGCCCTCCCGGTAGTCGTTGGCGACGTAGACCCGGATCGCGCCCGTCTTGTGGAAGGCGGCGTCCACGATGATGTAGCGGGTAGTGGGGTTCTTGACCCCGAGCTCCCTCTCGGCCTGGCGGAGCAGGGCGGGCAGCTTGTCCCAGTCGTACTTCCGCAGGTCCACGATGGGCTTGCGGACCGGGCCGCCGGGGCCGTCCTTGGACGCCACTCCCCCGAGGAACGTGAACCGGTCGGACACCGTCTCCCGTCCCTTGACCGGGGCTTCGGCGATCGCGTACGAGGGATAGACGACCAGGTCGACGACCCTGGTGCCGCCCATCACCGGGCGCAGCTCGGCGATCACCCGGCGGACGCCCGCCGGGGTCAGCAGATCGACGGGCGCCTGATCCCCGGTCTCGCCCGGCTTCTCGTCCGAGCTTCTGTCCGGGCTCCTGCCGGCGGCCTCGGTCGGGGTCGTCTCTCCGGTGGGCTCGATGTCGGTCTGCCACTCCACGGCCGGGGTCTCGGCACCGCCGCGTTGTCCCTGCTGCACCCAGATCACGACCGCCGTCACCAGCACCGCCGCCACGCCGATGACGATGGCCGCCGTCGCCCTGCCGCGCCGCCCGGCCGAGCCGGTCGGCGCCGTCTCACCGTACGAAGGAGACCCGCCCTCCGGCGCCACCGAGCCCGAGTACGCGGAACCCGGCACGCCGGGGTACGCGGGGCCTTCCTGGGATGGCGAGCCGGAGTGCGGAGCACGACCGGAGTGAGGGCCAGAGTGCGGGCCGGAGTGAGGGCCGGAGTGAGGGCCGGAGTGCGGAGCACCACCCTGAGAGGGCGAGCCGGGATAAGAGACACCGCCCGGGGACGAGCCGGGATACGCCGGGCCTCCCGGGGTCGGCGAGCCGGAGTACGGAACACCGCTCGGGGACGTGCCGGAGTACGAAGCGCCACCGGGGGACGGCGGGCCGGGATAGGAAGGACCGCCCGAGGGTGAGCCGGAGTAGGACACACCGCCCGGGAACGACGAGCTGGGGTGGGTGGGAGTGCCCGGCTGGAGGTGGGCGGGCTTGCGGTGTGAGGGCTGGGTGGGGTGCGGAGGGCTGCCGTAGATGCCCGGATGGGTGGGGCCGCTGTGCGGGGCCGGACGTACCCGGGTGGTCTGGGCCAGGTCGGCGTGGGACGAGGGGTTCTGGGTGGCGGCCGCGAGCATGCGGTCCAGGGTTTCGGGGTCGGGCCTGGCGGCGGGGTCGCGGTTGAGCAGGGCCGACAGCACGGGCGCCAGCGCGCCTGCCCGTTCCGGCGGCGGGACCTCCTGGTTGAGCACGGCGGCCAGGGTCGCCAGCGGCGTGGCCCGGCGCAGCGGATGGCGGCCCTCGACGGCCACGTACAGGAGCATGCCGAGCGACCACAGGTCGGAGGCGGGATCGCCCTCATGGCCTTGGATCCGTTCGGGCGCCATGTACTCCGGGGACCCGATGAACGCGCCGGTCGCCGTCAGCCCCGACGACTCCCGTAAGGCGGCGATGCCGAAGTCGGTGAGGATGGAGCGCCCGTCCGCCTGGAGCAGGACGTTGGCGGGTTTGACGTCACGGTGCAGGATGCCGACGGCGTGCGCGGCGCATAACGCGGACAGCACCTCCCGCCCGATCCGGGCCGCCTCGGCGGCTTCCGCCGGCCCGTCGGACAGCCGGTCCTGCAGCGAGCCGCCGCTCACCAGCTCCATGACCAGCCACGGGAAGCTCTCCTCACCGGTGTCCACGATGTGGTGGACGGTGACGACATGGGGATGGTTGAGCCGGGCCAGGGCGCGCGCCTCGCGCAGCATCCGGGCGCGCAGCTCAGCGGCCTCGGCGGGGCTGTGCCCGCCCAGGGCGGGGTCGGGCGGCCGCACCTCCTTGAGCGCGACCTCCCGGTGCAGCACCTGGTCCCAGGCCCGCCACACCAGCCCCATGCCCCCGCCGCCGAGCCGCTCCACGAGCTCGAAGCGGCCGTCGATCACCCGATTCCCCATGGGCAGCAGCGTACGGCCTCGGCGGGCCCCGGAACTCGTTAGATACCGGCCAGCAGGCGCAGCTGCGCCGTGACGCCGACTCTGTCGAGCAGCGATCCCTCGCCGGACCCCAGCCCGATCAGCGGGGTGCCCTGGACGGAGACGTTGACGTTCGACTTCGCCCGGTTGGACTCCGTCCTCACCTGCGTGACCCGCGTCTCGTTCCGGATCCGCGGCGCCGTCTGGACCGGCTGCTGGGCCACCTGGGACCCGGGCGCGCTCGGCTGCTGGACCTGCGTCTGCGACAAGGGCTGCGGCTGGGACGGCTGCTGCTGGGTCTGGGTCTGCGGCTGCGGATGGACGGCCGTGGTGCTGGGGGTCTGTTCCGGCGTGGTCTCGTCGTCCGACTCGACGACGCAGAGGGTGGCTACGCCCGACGACTGCAGGATGAGCTCCCGGATGCCCAGTGCGTCCAGCATCGGCCAGTTCGGCGCCCAGCCGGGGCCGACCTTGTAGCTGAGGCAGTTGTCCTTGTCGTCCGTCGCCGCCGGCTGCGCCTCGGGCGTCGCCGCCGGCTGCGTCCCGGTCGTGGCCGCGACGCCCGCGGTCGGGACGCTGCCGACCGACGCGCAGCCGAACTCGCCGAGCAGCGCCCGGGCTCCCGCCTGGTCCAGCATCGGCGTGGCCGGCTGGTTCCAGGACGCCGCCGGGCCCGCCGTGAGCACCTGGACCAGCCGCTCGACGAGCCGCTCGACCTCGTCGCTGAAGGCGTCGACGACGTCGGAGGTCGACTGCGGGGCGACGGCCGCGGGCACGCACGCGTGGGCCTCTGCGGCCGTCGCGGGCCGGGTCTCCTCGGCCGTCGCGGGGCTCGCGACCAGCATCACGCTGGTGGCCGCGGTGGCCAGTGCGGTTATGGCGTGCTTGTACATGCATCCCCCTGAGGGCAGTGATCTGCTCGTTCGAGGTGATCACTACCCTTGGTGAGGGATTGCGTACTTAATGTTCTGATCCCGCGACCTTTACTCGGGGTTCTTCCGTACAATCGCCGCGTTAAGCGCCGTAGCGAAGACCGTCCACGACGCGTACGGGACGAGGAGCAGCCCCGCGGCGCGGTCGGCGCGCAGGGCCTTGCGGACGAGCAGCACGTTCGCGGCGTTGAGCGCGACGAGCTCGGCGAGCGCCAGGCGGGGGCGCCGGGCGCGGAAGAACAGCGCGGGCCAGGCGGCGTTCAGCGCCAGGTTCGCGGCGAACGTACGGCCGAGCGCGGCACGTTCGCCACCCGCCCGGTCCAGTGCGCGGGCCCCGCCGTAGGCGATGAGCGCGTACAGCGGGTTCCACACCAGCGGGAAGGTGACCGGGGGCGGCTGCCAGGAGGGCTTGTCGAGCTTCTGGAACCACGGCATGCCCGCCCGGGTGGCGATCCCACCCACGGCGGCGGCCGCGGCGGTCCCGAGCGCCGTGGCGAGAAGTGTCTTCTTCATCCAACACCCCTGCCCCGCCTGCGCCCGCGCTCACGCGCACCTCTCGTACGACGCGAGCTCTTCGGACGAGATGCCGGACGAGCTCGCGGAGATCATGAAGCGGATCGACTCCCCCGTCTACCCGATTCCCGCCCCTCACGAAGGGCCGGCGTTCCTCTTCGCCGGGCGCCTCACCGGGATCGCGATGACGCCGCGGCTGCTGGAGGAGGCCACCTACGTGGGAGCCGGGTGAAAGTTGCAGGGGTTCTGGGGTCGTCTCCGCAGGTCACGTGCTTGGCGGGGGCTGGGTGGCTTTGCGGGGGCGGGGGTGCTTCTTACGATCGGCGCAGGCGAACGACGGGAGCGGGCGATGGTGCGGGTGCGGGTCATCCTGGTGGCGGTGCTGGCGCTGGTGGCGGGGATGCTGGTGGCCGCGAACGGGATCGCGGCGGGCGCCGCCGCCACCCGGGTCATGCCGCTGGGTGACTCGATCACCGGGTCTCCGGGGTGCTGGCGGGCGCTGCTCTGGAATCAGTTGCAGGACGCCGGCTATCGGGATGTCGACTTCGTGGGCACGCTGCCGCCGCAGGGCTGCTCGGTCGCGTACGACGGGGACAATGAGGGGCACGGCGGCGCGCTCGTCACCAACGTGGCCCGGCAGAACCAGCTTCCCGGCTGGCTGGCGGCGACCAGCCCGGACGTCGTGCTCATGCACTTCGGCACCAACGACGTGTGGAGCAACGTCCCGACCACCGCGATCCTCGACGCGTACACGACGCTGGTGGGACAGATGCGGGCGAGCAACCCGGCGATGCGGATCCTGGTCGCGCAGATCATCCCGATGGCGCCGGCCACCTGCGGGGAGTGCGCCCAGCGGGTGGTGGCGCTGAACGACGCGATCCCGGGGTGGGCGGCGGGCATCTCCACCGCGCAGTCGCCGGTGGTGGTGGTCGACCAGTGGACGGGGTTCAGCACCGGGGCCGACACCTACGACGGGGTGCATCCGAACGCGTCGGGTGACCAGAAGATCGCCGATCGGTGGTATCCGGCGCTGGTGGACGTTCTGTCGGGTCCGCAGCCGACCGTCACTCCCACCGTCACTCCCACAGTGACGCCGACGGTGACGCCGACCGGTGGGTGCACCGCCGAGTACCGGAACGCGGGCCAGTGGCAAGGCGGGTTCCAGGGCGAGGTGACGGTCACCAACACCGGCGCCGCCGCGATCAGCGGGTGGCGGGTGTCGTGGACGTTCGCCGACGGGCAGCGGATCAGCCAGATCTGGAACGGGACGCTGACCGCCGACGGGGCCGACGTGACGGTGACGCATGTCGGGTGGAACGCGCTCCTCACGCCCGGCGGGTCCACCGCTTTCGGATTCCTGGCGTCGTGGGACGGTACGAACAGCGCGCCATCCCTTTCGTGCACTGTTCTCTGACATTTATGGAAATGTCGCCCGGCTCAGCTCGTACAAGTTTCAACGTTGCGGAATCGTGACGGGCTGACATCGGCGAATCTCGGCCGACCTGCGTCAGATCCCGGTGAATGCACCGCTTACGGGAAAGCCGAGTCGTACCTCCATGTCGAAGAGCCAGAAGAATAGAGCGAAAAAGACAATTACCACCATCCTTGCCGCGATCGGGCTGGTGTATCTGGTTTTCACCTTCATCGTGGACGGGACGAACGCGGCCGACGAGGTCTCCGGTGTGATCGCCGGTCTCTTCCTGGTCCTGAGCACCCTCGGAATCCTGCGGGTGCGCGGGGAGCCGCCACCGCCCCGCTCCCGTAAGACCGTCCGCCCGGAGGCCTTGGCAGGACCTCCGGTCAGCCTCACCACCACCGGCGCCCACGCCCTGATGACCGCGCTCGGAATGCCCGTCTCCCGCCCGTCGTGCGAGCGGCACCCGGGATGCCCGCGGCTGATCAACGCCCGGCCCTTCGCGGGTCCGTCCACCGGCGCGGAGTCCTGCGGGGACGAGGGCCGCCCTCTGGTGGTGGTCGTGCTCGACCGCCAGGACGTCCGCATCTGTTCCTGACGCGGCCCGCGCCGGGGGCGCCTCCTGCCTGCTGACAGCGGAGGGCGGCGGACCGATGCAGGGAACCCCCGTGCCGTGGGTTCGCGGCGATAACCCCTCGTGCCATGGTTCGCGGGCGACAAGCCCGCGTGCCATGGTTCGCGGGTGACAACCCCGCGTCCTGGGGGTCCGTGGTGGCAACCTCGCCTTCTGCGGGGCCGTGGTGGCAACTTCGCGTGCTGCGAATCCGTGGGGGCGAGACCTCGCGCGGGAGGTGCCGCCGTACGGGTCAGATGTCGTTCGCTTCCCAGTACGGGAGGTCGAAGGAGTCGGCGACGGGCCGCCACAGCTCCACGAAGCGTTCCTTGGCCGCCTGGGCGTCGACTGAGCGGCTCATGCCCCGCCTGTACCCGGGGTCGTCCGTGGGACTGCCCGTACAGCCTTGGTCCCGGTGGCGGCGTGCCCAGGCCAGAAAGCCGGCGTCGGCGTCGCGGGCGGCGTCCAGTGCCTCGATCAGGGTGTCCTTGAGCTCCTGTCCGCCGGGCAGCGCGTCCACCGTCAGTTCCCCGGCTTCGGCGAGTTGGGCGGCGCGGGCGTCGGTGATCTTCTTCAGCTCCTGTACGGCGGAGGCGTCGCACCGGACAGCCGCGTCCACGGCTTGCTGAATGCCGCTCCTGGACCTGCGGCTGTCGGAGAGCAGCCCGTTCATCGCGGACGCCTGCCACCCGCCTTCGGGATCCGACGGGCCTGCGGAGGCCTCATCAGAGCTGGTCCCGTCGTCCGACGGCAAGACGTCGTTCGGTGCGTCATCCGTCGGAGCGGCGTCCGGTGGCACGGCCGCAGGATCCGCCGGTGACGCTTGAGTGGACGCCCCGACAGTCGGCCCGCCGGTGTCCCCGCCCATCAGAACCCAGGCGAGCAGCGCACCCCCGAGCACGACCACCAGCAGAGGCAGCAGGAAGGGCATCCGCCGCCGACGCCCCGGCACCCACCCCGTCCGCGGCTCCCACGAGGAGTCGTCGTAAGACGAGGAAGAGGCAGCGGCCTTGGAGTCCCGATACGAGGAGGAGGGGGTGGAGTCGGGCTGCCCGCGCCAGGAGGGTTCCTCGTAAGGCGGGGCGGGCTCCGGCCCTCCACTCCAGGAGGAGTCCGCATAAGTGGGCTCCGGTCCTTCACGCCGGGAGGGGTCTGCGTCAGGCGAGGAGGTGGGGGCCGGCCGGGAGGGGGGTGTGCCGCAGCGGGGGCAGGGGGATGTGGCAGGGACGCGGGAGGAGCAGCGGGGACATACGCGTTCGGGGGCAAAATCCTCCATAAAGGACACCTCCTGAAAAAGTATGAAATTAAGGAAACAAGAAACCCCCGAAGCGCTTCTCCCTTTATGGAGAATATTCGATAACGGCGCGCTCCCGACCTTCTTTCCGGTCGTACGCTCGATCCGACAGAGGAGGAAGCGCATGGACCCGGAGAGATCCCCCACCATCACGGCGCCAGCGGAAATGAATCATCCTCAGATGAGCAACGTGACGAGATATCTGAGCGCCGCCGCCTATCTCGACGCGTGGTTCCGGGACCGCGTCCTGGGCGAGCTCCTGCTCGACCGCTACCGCGCGGTCGCCCCCTCGTACGGCGGGTGCGACCTCATCCCGATCGCCCACCACTGCCGCCGGGCGCGGGCCATGCTCGTCGTCCGCGACGCGCTGATCACCGCCGTCCTCGTGGTGGGTTTCCTGGTGTCGCCTACGCCCGTCGTCGCCTGGCTGAGCTTCCTGATCCCGTTCGCGCTGATGACGACCGAACCGGTGCGGCGCGGGTCCGTGCTGGTGCGGGCGCTGCTGTGGATCTGGATCGGCTCCAGCCTCCTGTTGCCGCTCACCGCGCTGTCGGCGATCACCGTGTCGATGGCCTACGCGCCGGTGTCCACGCTCAGCGGGGCCCTGACCGGCGCGCTGGTGGAGGCGCTCATGGTGCCGCTGGCCACGCTGGCCGTCGCGGTCGCCTACCGGATCGGGGTCTACCTGACGATGGCGGGTCAGCTCGGCCCCGGCGCGCCGCCGCCCGCCCCCGGGCCGGCGTCCCCTCGTACGGGGCGGCGGCTCGACTACGTGGGCCGGGCGCAGTGGGGCGACATCACGATGTACGCGAACGAGAACCCGTTCATGGGCACCGGCGACGTCTGGCGGAGCTGGTCGATCGCCGTCGAGCTGGACCGGGCGGGCAAGGGCAAGGGCCGCCGGGAGCGGGCCGTGGACATCGACCCGATGGAGCTGCACGCGTTCGTCCGCGCCCGGCTGCTGGAGATGCGCGACCAGGTCAACCGGCAGAACGAGAGCATCCACCGGCTCGACATCGGCGATCACGTGGTGACCAGGGGCGTCTACCGGGTCGCCGACTGGAAGCGCGGCCAGCCCTCGCACCCGATGATCGACCACGCCGGGCTCCCGCGCCACCGCACCCGCCCCGAGGAGATCGAGGCCATCGCCCGCCACCCGCAGGGCGGCGTCCGCCACTACCAGCGGGTCACCATCGCGAACGCGGGCCAGGAGATCCGCGACACGGCCAACCGGCTGATCGCCCCGGCCGAGGACCAGGAGGCGCTCACCTCCGCGTTCATCCACCTGGCGGTCGAGGGGCGGATGCTCTACACGCAGTTCGTGGTCACGGTGCTGCCGCCGGTGAAGGCCGAGTACCACGTGGTCGACCGGCTCCCGGCGATGGCCGGGTCCCGGATCGCGTGGGAGGCGCTCCGCGGGACGGGGCTCCACCTGCTGCGCGACGTGCTCGCCGCGCCGGTCCGGCTGGTGCGGGCGGGCGTGCAGACCGTCCGTCAGCAGCTCTCCCAGCCGGACCCGTCCGGCGAGGCGGTCTATCCGTACGGGGCGCGGCTCAGTGTGCGTGAGCTGGGCGCGAGCGACCGGCTCGACACCCACATCCAGCGGCTCGACGCGGCCAAGTACATCAAGCTCATCGAGCAGCGGCTGACCGAGGCGGTGCTGGACTTCCTGGAGGAGCGGGACGTGGAGACCAGGGGGTACCGGTTGCAGGCGGCGAACGTGATCCTCGGCAACCAGCTGAACATCGACGGCGACATCAACGCCCCCGTCTCCGTCGGCGACCATTCGTCGGCCTCGATGGGTTGAGGAGAGAGATGTCCGAACAGAACACCGTCAACATCCACGGCGGCAACGTGAACGGCCCGATCGCGGTCGGCCATCAGGCCAGGGCCGTCATGACGGCCGCCCAGCCGCTGGTCCAGCAGCTGGGCGACCTGATCGACGAGCACGAGGCCCAGGTGGCGGAGCCTGCCCTGGCCCGCCGGGACGTCCAGGACATCGGGCGGGAGCTGGCGGAGCCCGAGCCCGACCGGGACCGCGTCCTCGACGCCCTGAAGCGGCTCTCCCGCAGGGCCGCCGAGGTGACGGTCATCGTGGACGTGATCGGCCGCATCCGCGACCTCCTGCCCTGACACCCCCGGGTCACGACTCAGGTGAACGTGCCCGGCCACCATCGTGACCCGGCTCGGACGTACGACCTCAGGGTCTCTTGCCCGTTCTCTACCTCTACCTCCCCACGGCGGGAGGTGAAGGTAGAGGGCGGTGGGGGCTGACGGGGGCGTCCGGGCCGTCAGCCCCACACCTCCCGGGCGGTCTCCGCGATCAGCGCCAGCTTGGCGAACTGCTGGTCGGCGGTGAGCACGTTGCCCTCCACCGTCGAGGAGAAGCCGCACTGCGGCGAGAGGCAGATCTGGTCGAGGTCGACGTACTTGGCGGCCTCGTCGATGCGGCGCTTGAGGGTGTCCTTGGACTCCAGCTCGCCGCGCTTGGTGGTGACGAGCCCGAGGACCACCATCTTGCCGGGCGGCACGAAGCGCAGCGGCTCGAACCCGCCGGAGCGCTCGTCGTCGAACTCCAGGAAGAACCCGTCGACGGCCAGCTCGGAGAAGAGCGCCTCGGCCACGAAGTCGTAGCTGCCGGAGGCGGCCCAGGAGGAGCGGAAGTTGCCGCGGCACATGTGGGTGGTGACGGTCATGCCCTCGGGTTTGGCGGCGAGCGCGGCGTTGATCTGCTTGATGTAGCGCAGGTGCATGTGGTCGGCGTCGTCGCCGCGTTCGGCCAGTTCGGCGCGCTGGGCGGGGTCGTTCAGGTAGGCGAGGCTGGTGTCGTCGAACTGCAGGTAGGTGCAGCCGAGCTCGCCGATGCGGCGGACCTGTTCGGCGTAGGCGGCGCTGAGGTCGGCCCAGAACTCCTCGACGTCGGGGTAGACGCCGGCGTCGATGGAGGCGGGGCCGCCACGGTAGTGGACCATGCTGGGCGACGGGATGGTCAGCTTGGGCACGGCGCTGGTGACGGTGTCGCGCAGGAACGCGAAGTCGTCGGCGAAGATCGGGCGCTCCAGCCGGATCTTGTCGTGTACGCGCAGCGCGGCGGGGGTGAACTCGATGTCGCCCTGCTCGTTGTGGAAGCGGACCGTGATCTGTTCGTCGGTGGCCTGGCCGATGCCGCCGAGCTGGTAGATGAAGTCCATGTGCCAGGAGGCGCGCCGGAACTCGCCGTCGGTGGCCGACTGCAGGCCGATCTCCTCCTGCCTGCGCACGACCTCGCGGATCGCCTCGTCCTCGGCCTCGCGCAGTTCCTGCCCGGACAGGGTCTGCCGGGCCTGGAGCAGGTGCTGGGGCCGCAGCAGGCTGCCGACGTGGTCCGCGCGGAACGGCGGTGAGGTACGCATGCGGGTCATCTCCTCGTTGTCATGGATGTGCGCTGTCATGGGTGCGCGCGGCGGGCCGTCCCGCCGTACAGGGATCTGATCTGGGTCTTGAGCAGCTTGCCCGCCGCGTTCCTGGGGAGTCCGGGCACGAACTCCACGTGCTTCGGGATCTTGTAGCGGGCGAGCCGGCCGTACAGGTGGGCGATCAGGTCGCCGGGTTCGGCCCGGGCGCCGGGGCGGAGCACGACGAGGGCCTTGCCGACCTCGCCCCACTTGTCGTCGGGGACGCCGATGACGGCGACCTCCCCCACCGCCGGGTGGCTGTAGAGCGCGCTCTCCACCTCGGCCGGGTAGACGTTCTCGCCGCCGGAGATGAACAGGTCGCCGATCCGGTCGGAGATGCGGATATATCCGTCTTCGTCGGCGACGCCGACGTCTCCGGAGCGGAACCAGCCGTCGGCCGACAGCACCTCGGCGGTCGCCTCGGGGCGTCCCCAGTAGCCGGGCGTGACGTTCGGGCCTTGCACGTACACCTCGCCGGGCTGGCCGGGGGCGGCGGGTGAGCCGTCGGCGGCGACCAGCTTGACGTCGGAGAAGAAGCAGGGGACGCCGGCCGTGCCGGCCTTGGCGACGGACTGCTCGGCGGCGAGGAAGAGCGCGCCGGGGGCGGTCTCGGTCATGCCGTAGCCCTGGAGGAAGGTGAGGCCGCGCTCCTGGTAGCGGCGGATGAGGGGTTCGGGCACGGGGGCGCCGCCGCAGAGGAGGTGGCGCAGGCTGCCGAGGTCGGCGTCGGGCCAGCGGGGCGACTGGGCGAGGAAGGTGAACATGGCGGGCACGCCGAACATGACCGTGACGCGTTCGCTCTCGACGAGGTCGAAGGTCCGCTCGACGTCGAAGGACGGCTCCAGGATGGCCCGGCCGCCCTTGAGGACGCTGGGGATGAGGGTCTGGGCGAGCGCGGCGATGTGGAAGAGCGGCGCGCTGATCAGCGTCACCTCGTCGTGCCGTAACGGCACGTCCACGAGCAGGTTGAAGGTGTTCCAGATGAGGTTGGCGTGGGTGAGCACGGCGCCTTTGGGCCGTCCGGTGGTGCCCGAGGTGTACATGATCAGGCACGGGTCGTCGCGGTCCACCGGTTCGTCGAGCGGGCCGGGGTCGCCGGAGGCCACCAGGTCCTCGTACTCGGCCGCCGTGACGTGCCGCCCGGGCAGGCCGGCACCGTCGTGGCCCGCGCCGAGCAGCAGGATCTCCGCGCCGCAGTCGCGCAGCACGTAGTCCAGCTCGGGCGCGGCCAGGCGGGTGTTGAGCGGCACGAACACCGCGCCCAGCGCCCCCGCGGCGAAGAACGTCTCGACCAGCGCGGGGTCGTTGGGGCCCAGGTAGGCGATCCGGTCGCCGCGCCGCGCGCCGAGCCGGCGCAGCGCCGAGGCGAGCCGGTCGACGCGGGCGGCCAGCTCGCGGTAGGTGCGGTGTCCTTCCCGGTACGTAAGAGCCACCCGGTCGGGCGTCATCCGGGTCCTGCGTGCCGGCCATGAGCCGAGCCCCTGATTCCGCATCGCGCTCCTCCCGCCCTCAAGTTAGGCCACTATGCGACAGCTGTCACGGTTCTGCCCAACATAGATCGGGAACGGTGTCGAGGAGCCCGGCGGCGATCGCGGTCGCCTCCGGCTTGAACCGGTCGTGGAGCGCGTGGCAGACCCGCTGGGCCCGCTCGGCCGGCCAGTCGCGCGGCAGGTAGCGCAGCGGCAGCCGCGGGTCGGTCCGGATGATCTCCAGCCACTCGGTGAGCAGCAGCAGCGAGCGGGCCAGGTCGTCGGGGGCGGCGGGCACCGGGTCGGGCCGGTCCCAGCGGCACAGGAACTCCTCGTAGCGGCGGCCCAGCCCGGCCAGGTCGTAGGCGTCGGCGACCAGCGCCTGCATGTCGGTGGGCTGCCGGGGCTCGGCGGCGAACACCTTCACCCCGCCGTCCAGGTCCTTGATCAGCCCGGCGGTTTCCACCTCTCCTGGAGCGATCCAGAGCCCGTTCTGCAAGGGCCCGAAACCGGCCCAGACGAGCCGCGAGCGGAGCTCGTGCCGCTGCCGCTGCCACGACTCCGGCAGCGAGAAGCCGACCAGCGTCCACCGGTCGCCGTCGGCGTCGTTGACCACCCCGGTGTGCCAGATCCGCCGCTCGCCGTCCTTGAGCACCTCGGCGCTGGCCGGGGTGAGCCCGAAGTACATGCGCCGCCCGGCGCGCTGGCGGCGCAGCAGGCCGCGCCGGACCATCCGGGTGAGCGTGGAACGGGTCGCCTCCTCCGAGATGCCGATCCGGGCGAACGCCTCGATGAAGCTGCCCGAGAACACGCAGAAGCCTCGTCCGTACACGTAATCACCGAGGAAGGTGAGCATCACCGACTGCGGCCGCACGCCGCCGCCCCGTTCCACCACAGCCGCCCCGCCGCAATGTTAGGCACTCTATTGACAGCCGTAATGTACATGCCTACATTCGGGCCACGCCCACCAGGAGGACCTGATGCGCAAGCTGCTCCCGATCCTGGCAAGTCTCACGGTGGCGCTGGCCGCATGCGGCGGCGACGCGGGCGGCGGCGGCGGTGGCGGCTCGGGCGAGCAGGACCCGATCCGGGTGGGCCTCATCGTCTCCCTCACCGGCAACTACACCCCGCTCGGCAGCGAGGACAAGAAGGCCGTCGAACTCGCCGTCGAGCAGGTCAACGCGGACGGCGGCCTGCTCGGCCGCAAGGTCGAGCTGATCGTACGGGACGACAAGACCGCCCCCGACCAGGGCATCGTCGCCTACAACCAGATCAAGGGCGACATCGACGCGCTCATCGGCCCGGTCTTCTCCAACTCGGCGCTGGCCATCGAACCGCTCGCGCAGCGCGAGAAGATGCCCTACCTGTCGCTGGCCCCCGCCGTGGAGCAGGTCGAGCCGATCAAGTCGTACATCTTCGTCACCCCCGCGCTGTCCAGCATGTACGCCGAGCGCTACCTGCAGTACATCCAGGCGCAGGGCATCAAGACGGTCGCGGTGGCCTGGGACTCCAAGAGCGCCTACTCGGTCTCCGGGCACGACTCCATGATCGAGCTGGCTCCCAAGTACGGGGTCACGGTCGCGGTGGACGAGGCGTACGAGACCACCACCTCCGACTTCAGCCCGCTCTTCCAGCACGTGCGCGACTCCGACGCGGAGGTGCTGGTGTTCTGGGGCTCGGGCGCGCCCGGCGTGACGGCGGCCAAGCAGTACGCGGCGTCGGGGCTGGAGACGCCGCTGTACCTCACCGCGTCGCAGGCCAGCAAGCTGTGGCTGGAGCCGATGGGCGAGGCCGCCGAGGGCATGACCGTGCAGAGCGCGATCGGCGTCATCGGCGAGCACCTGCCGGACGGCAAACAGAAACAGGTCATCGAGCAGATGGCCAAGCCCTACCTGGAGAAGCACGGCTACCTGCCGCCGCAGTTCGCCCAGGACGGCTACAGCGCCAGCCTGCTGCTCTTCGAGGCGATCAGGAAGGCGGGCAGCACCGACAAGGAGGCCGTCCAGCAGGCGCTGGAGACCATGGACCTGATCACCCCGAACGGCCGGTTCCGCTACTCCCCCACCGACCACTCCGGCCTGACGCCCGACTTCATCTCGGTCAACACGGTGCGGGATGGCGCGTTCGTGCCCACCGAGTGGGCGCAGGAACAGCTGAACAAGACCGTCGCCGAGCTGGGGTAGCGGGTGCTGGCGATCACCGGGGTGTCGCGCTCCTTCGGCGGCGTCTACGCCGTGCGGGACGTCTCGCTGGCGGTCGCCGAGGGCGAGGTGTGCGCCATCATCGGGCCGAACGGGGCGGGCAAGTCCACCCTGTTCAACCTCGTCACCGGCCACCTGGCGGCCGACCACGGGGAGATCGCCTTCCTGGGGCGGCGGGTGGACCGGCTGGCCCCGCACCGGCGGGCCCGGCTCGGCATGTCGATCGTCTTCCAGGGGGCGCGGGTGTTCCGCGGCATGACCGTCCGGGAGAACGTCATGGTCGGCACGCACGGCCGTACCCGGTCCGGGTTCGTGTCGGCGGCGCTGCGGCTGCCCCGGCACCACCGCGAGGAACGGGAGATCAGCCGCGAGGCCGACACGGCGCTGGAACGGGTGGGGCTGGCCGAGTGGGCGGACCGGCCCGCCGACCGGCTGCCTATCGGCCAGCAGCGGGCGCTTCAGCTCGCCCGCGCCCTCTGCGCGCGGCCCCGGCTGCTGCTGCTCGACGAGCCCGCGTCCGGGCTGCGCGGGCACGAGCGGGAGCGGCTGGCGGCGCTGGTGGAGGAGCTGCGCGCGGGCGGGCTGACGATCCTGCTCATCGAGCACGACGTGGGCTTCGTGACCCGGCTCGCCGACCGGGTCGTGGTGCTGGATCTGGGGCGGGTCATCGCCGAGGGGCCGCCGGCCGAGGTCCGCGAGGATCCGCTGGTGCTCGCCGCCTACCTCGGGCAGGCCTCATGATCGACGTCGCCGACCTGGTCGTCTCGTACGGCACGGCCACCGCGCTCGACCACGTCACGCTCGCGGTGGGCAAGGGCGAGATGGTGGCGCTGCTCGGGCCGAACGGGGCCGGCAAGTCCACGCTGGCCAACACGCTGGCCGGGCTGCTCACCCCGGTGTCGGGCACGGTGCGGATCGGGGGGCGGCTGGCGCTGGTCCCGGAAGGCCGCCAGCTTTTCCCGGATATGTCGGTCGCGGACAACCTGGCGCTGGGCGGCTGGCGCTCCGGGCAGCGCGACCCCTCCCCCGTGTACGAGCTGCTGCCCCGCCTGGCCGGCCTGGCCGGACGGCGGGCCGGGGTGCTGTCCGGCGGCGAACAGCAGATGGTGGCCGTCGGGCGGGCGCTCATGTCCCGGCCGCAGGTGCTCGTGGTGGACGAGCTGTCGCTCGGGCTGGCCCCCAACATCACCGCCGACCTGGCCGGGCATCTGGCCCGGCTCAACCGCGAACAGGACCTCGCGGTGCTGCTCATCGAGCAGAACGCGCGGCTCGCGTTCGAGCTGTGCACCCGCGCGTACGTGCTCGAATCCGGCCAGGTGCGGGCCGAGGGGCCGTGCGCCGAGCTGGCCGACGACCCGCGGGTGGCCAGCGCCTACCTGGGCGGGGCGATCACATGAGCGCGTTCCTGACCTACCTGCTCAACGGGCTCGCCGTCGGATGCGCGATCGCGCTCATCGCCAGCGGGCTGGTCGCCATCCACCGGGTGACCGGGGTGGTCAACTTCGCGCAGGGCACGTTCGCCGTGGTCGCCGGGCTCTGCACCTCCTCCCTGCTCGGGCTCGGGCTGCCGCACGGGATCAGCGAGGTGACGGCCGTCCTGCTGGCGGGCGTGGCCGGGCTGCTCACCGGGCTCGCCGCGATCGGCAAACCCGGCACCACGCCGCTGTCGTCCCTGATCATCACGCTCGGGGTGGGGGTGCTGGCGTACGCGGTCGAGATCGTGCTCTGGGGCGACCAGCCCCGCTCGGCGCCCGGCCTGGCCGGGTCGGTCACGATCGCCGGAGCCCGGATCCAGACCCAGCACCTGCTCGTCATCGCCGTCACCGCCGCCGCCTTCGTCCTGCTCGCGCTCTTCTTCGGCCGCACCTACCTGGGCAAGGCGCTGACCGCCTGCGCGTCCAACCCGTACGCGGCCCGGGTGGTCGGCATCGACGTCCGGCGGATGGGGCTGCTGGCGTTCGCGCTGGGCGGGCTGCTCGGCGGGCTCGCCGGGGTGCTGATCACGCCGCTGCGGCCCATCTCGTTCGACACGGACGTGACGCTGATCGTGAACGCCTTCGCCGCCGCCGTCTTCGGCGCGCTCACCCGGCCGGTGGTCGCCCTCGGCGGGGCGCTGCTGCTGGGGGTGGCCGAGACCATGGCCGCCGGGTACGGGTACGGCGCACACCAGCTGGAGGTGGCGCTCGGGCTCATGCTCGTGGTCATGATCGTCCAGGCCAGCCGCCGCTCGGCGATCCACGAGGAGGCGGTTTGAACCGGATCACCGCGCGGTTCGTCGCCGGGGCTGCGGCGCTGGCCGTCGCGCTGGCGTTGCCGCTGGTGCTCGACGACAGCGCGCTGGCCGTCTACGTCCTGCTGGGGCTGGCGGCCATTGTGACGGTCGGGGTGTCGCTGCTGATGGGGTTCGCCGGGCAGGTGTCGCTCGGGCAGGGGGCGTTCTACGGCGTCGGCGCGTACACGGCGGCGCTGCTCGCCCTCAACGGGTTCCCGCCGCTGGTGGGGCTGGTGGCCGCGCCGCTGGTGGCCGCCGTCTTCGCGGCGGTGATCGGGATGCCGCTGCTGCGGCTCCGAGGCCACCACCTGGCGTTCGCGACGCTCGCCGTGCAGCTCATCCTGCTGTCGCTGGCGGGGCAGCTCGAATTCACCGGGGGCGACATCGGGTTGCAGGGCATCCCGCAGTTCGGCATCGGGTCATGGGAGATGGACGGCGCGGCCTCGTACGCCTGGCTGACCTGGGCGGCGCTGGCGCTCGTCATGCTGATCACCCACCACGTCATCACCTCACGGCCCGGGCGGGCGCTGCGCGCGCTGGCCACCAGCGAGACGGCCGCCGCCTCCTCCGGCATCCCCGTCGGCCGCTACAAGCTGGTGGTGTTCGCGCTGTCGGCCGCCTTTGCTGGGCTGGCGGGCGGCATCTACTGCTTCTACACCGGTTATGTGGCGCCGGGGTCGTTCCCGGTGCTGATCTCGATCCAGTTCATCGTGATGGCGGTGGTGGGCGGGCTGGGCACGGTCTGGGGCGCGGTGGCGGGGGCGGGCGCGATCACGCTGCTCGTGCAGGGCCTCGACCGGCTGGCCGCACTGCCGGGCATGCCGTCGTACGCGCCCAGCGTCCTGTCGTACGCGGTCTACGCCCTGGTGCTGATCGGGGTCGTGCTGTTCCTCCCCCAGGGCCTGGTCCCGGCCCTCACCCGCCGGAACCGGCGGTCCCGGCGGGGGCGGGCCTCCTAGGTGGCCGGTGTCGAGCGGGTCATCTCGATCAGTGGACGGGACGCTCGTGAATGCGGAACACGGGGTGCCGAGGCGCGATCCGGTGGAATTCGGGCAGCGGTGCCGCCGGCCCCAGCCCCAGGTGAGGCCGCGCACCGGGCGCGGCGGCAAGATAGCGGCGCAGGATCTCGGCTCGATGCTTGGCCGGGATCTCCTCGAGCATGATCGGAGAATCCCGCCCCTGGCGGCGGAGCGTCGCCTTGCCGCCCGCGGCCTGAACGTTCCGTACCCAGCTCGCATCCGGCCCGAGCATCGAGACAAGGAACCCGGAGCCGCGGTAGTGGGTGACCGCGACCGGAACCGACGTGATGTTCCCGCTGCGGCGCCCCGCCACCTTCAAGACGGCGGCATGCCGCGGTGACAGCCGACGTGCCCCATACATCAGGACATCGAGCCGGTTCATGAGCCGCATGAGCGCGTTCGGCCGCCCTCCTCGATACATCGCCCGTTTGAACGCCGCAGCCCCGCGCGCCGCAGCACGGCCGATACCCCCCGTCACCGCGGAGCGTTCGGTCATCCCGCCCTTCTCCACAGCGTGACCGCGACCAGGCCGGGAACGCACGGAAGAACCAGTAGCCAGCCCAGCAGCGGAGCCAGCCCGACATCACCCGAGGTGTCCTGGGTGGTCAGTGCGGCGATCGAAACGCAGAGCGCGGTCGCGAGCAGCCCGATCGCCAGCCAGGGAGTCCAGCGCTTGCCGGCGCGGGCCGCCCAGATCGTGCTGATCCAGCCGAGGAGCCCCAGCGCCCCGACCACGGACAGGAGGATCAGGTACGCGGTGACGGCGGCGTCGATCGCCCCTGGCTCGTAGGCCGGGTAGCCCGCCCTGATGTGGTCCGCCAGAACGGTGGCGGTGGCTCGGTCGATGAACGGGAAAAGGGCGGCGAACGCGGTGAGGGCGGCCCCCGCGTACATCAACGCCAGCACGACCTGGTTGGGCGGCCTCTTCTTCGGCGTCGTCATGCCATGAGTCCTTCCGGTGAATTGAGACAGTCACTATCTCTGGCGAGTGACTCTAAGCACGACACAGCGGGCAGTCAATTGCTTCAGACAGTGACATGCACGAGATAGTGACATTCTGATACCGTGAAGCATGAGCGGACTTCGTGAGCGCTGGCGGCTCAAGGCCATGCGCGCCATCCAGGAACGCGCCCTCGACCTGTTCGACGAGAGAGGGTTCGGCGCCGTCACGATCGAGGAGATCGCGGCGGCGGCCGAGGTCTCGCCGTCGTCGGTGTACCGCATCTTCGGTACGAAGGAAGGCATCGTGGTCGCCGACATCGAGTTCGACCAGATGAGCCCGGAAGCGCTCGAAAGCCTCCTGGACCCCGCTGATCCCGTCGGCAGCCTGCTCCAGGCCGTCCGCGCGTACGAATCTCAGCCGGTGGGCACAACCGGTGCCGGCGAAGACTCCCGGACCGGGAGAAGCCCGTGGCGCAGGGTCTGTTACTTCTTCGCCGAGCCGTCGGTGCGCATGGCCGTCTGCGCCACGCTCGACCGCGCCAGTCAACGGCTCGCACCGCTGATCGCGGCGACCGGAAAGATGAGCGAGACGCAGGCCCGCGTGCTCGCGAACGCCCTCGCCTTCGGCTACTTCGCCGCACTCGAGCAGTGGTACCTCAACGACGGCGACCGCCCCATCGCCGACTATGTGGAGGAAGGCATGCGCCCCCTGCGCGACATCTGGAATGCGCCGGGCCGGCCCTGAGGGGGGTCACTCTGGATCGTCCGATCGAGATGACCCGCTCAGCACCGGCCACCTAGAGCGCGCCGGCGTAGACCCAGCGGCCCTGGTGGCGGACGAACCGGCTGCGCTCCTCCATCTGCCCCGGCTCACCGCGATGGACGTAGTGGGCCCGGAACCGAACCGTCCCCTCGGTGTGAATGACGCTGCCCCCGGTCGTCTCCAGAATCTCCAGCTTCACCCACCGCATCTTCCGATCGAGATCAAGGCTCGCCGGCCGGCTCCCCGGATCCCACGTCCGCAACAGATAAGCGGCATCACCCACCTTGAACGCGGCGAACCGGGAACGCATCAACTGCTCAGCCGTCCCGGCGACGGCATCACCCCGATGAAACCGTCCGCAGCAGTCGGCGTAAGCGGCAGGCAAGCCGCAATGACAGGTGGCAGGCATGGCCCCTATTGTGCCGCGCGCGTCCCAGACCCCACCGCACCAGCGTCACGCGGCCCGACGGAAGTGAGGGCGGTGAGGGTCGGGCCGAGGGGGGCGTCCAGGGTGAGGGTGGCGTGGTGGTCGCCGCCTGTGGGGCCCTGGTTGACGATGGCGATGGGGAGGCCGAGTTCCGCGGCGCGGGCGACGAAGCGGAGGCCGGAGCGGATGGCCAGGGACGAGCCGAGGACGAGCAGCGCCCGCGCCGAGCCGACGAGGGCGAAGCAGTGGTCTACTCGGGGGCGGGGGACGTTCTCGCCGAAGAAGACCACGTCCGGTTTGAGGATGCCGCCGCAGGAGTGACAGTCGACGACGCGGAAGCCCTTCACCTGGTCGTCGGTGAGTACGGCGTCGCCGTCGGGGTTGATCTGGCCGGCGTCGGCGGCCCAGCCGGGGTTGGCGGCGCGGAGCCGGGCGTCCAGGTCGGCGCGCGGGGTGCGTTCGCGGCACGACAGGCAGACCACGCGGTCCAGGCCGCCGTGCAGTTCGATCACTTGGCGTGCTCCGGCCGCCTGGTGGAGGCCGTCGACGTTCTGGGTGACGATGCCTGCCAGGAGGCCGCGCCTCTCCAGGTCGGCGACCGCGCGGTGACCGGCGTTGGGGCGGGCGGCGGCGATCTGCCGCCAGCCGACGTGGCTGCGCGCCCAGTAGCGGCGGCGCGCCTCCTCGCTGCCGACGAACCGCTGGTACGTCATCGGCTCGGCGTTCCGGGACCGGCCGGTCGGGCCGCGGTAGTCGGGGATGCCGGACTCGGTGGACAGGCCCGCCCCGCTGAGCACGACCACCCCGCCGTCCCCCACCAGCCCGGCCAGCCGGGCGAGCGCGGTGCCTTCTGCTCGTACGGTCACCGGATATCTACAGGCTGGAGGCCCCGTCCTTCAGGGCGGGGAGGAAAGCTGAAACGGTCGGACACTTCTGTCTCCTGGTTCTGTCGGTGGCGGTCGGTAGTTTGATCGGCGTGTCCCGCTACCGGCTCCAGCCTTCGCCTGCCCAGGAGCAGGCATTGCTGGAGCATTGCAGGCATGCCCGGTTTGTGTGGAATCTCGCGGTTGAGCAGCACGCGCATTGGAAGCCGGGCCGTAAGAGTGCGCCGGGGTTCGCCGAGCAGTGCCGCCAGCTGACCGAGGCGCGGGCGGCATTCGCGTGGCTGCGGGCGGGGTCGATCATCGTCCAGCAGCAGGCCCTGAAGGACTTCGTGCAGGCCATAAGCAATTTCTTCGGCGGAACCCACCGTCGTCCGACCTGGCGCAAACGCGGCCAGAGTGAAGGATTCCGGATCGTCGCCGTCAAAGCGGGTGACGTGCACCGCGTGTCGCGGCACGTGGGCGAGATGAAGGTCCCGAAGGTGGGCTGGATCCGGTTCCGCTGGTCCCGCGCCCTTCCCGAGGGGGTGAAGTCCTACCGGATCACCTGTGACCGGGCGGGCCGCTGGCATGTCGCGTTCGCCGCCATCCCCGACCCCATCCCGGCGCCGGGCCTGGGCGAAGTCGTCGGCATGGACCGGGGTGTGGCTGTGTCGGCGGCCCTGTCCACCGGGCAGCAGTTGAAGGCCCCCGGTCTGGGTGATGCGGAGAAGGCTCGCCTGCTCAGGTTGCTGCGCAAGCTGGCGCGGGCCGAGCGGGGGTCGAACCGGCGCGGCAGGGTCAAGGCGGCCATCGCCCGGCTGAAGGCGCGCGAGAGCGACCGGCGCAAGGACTGGGTGGAGAAGGTCAGCACGGACCTGGCCCGGCGCTTCGACGTGATCGGCGTCGAGGATTTGAAGATCCGTGCCATAACCCGGTCGGCGCGTGGCACCGTGGACCGGCGAGCGCGTGAGAGCCAAGCGCGTTACCGGTGCCGGTCCTGCGGATACGCCGGCAACGCCGATGTGAACGCGGCCAGGAACATCGCACACGCGGCAGGGCATGCCGTGCCTGCGCGGGAAGGGCCACGGGTTGCCGGGCCGGTGGACCGCGAACCTCAACGCGACCTCCTCCTCGTGGGGTAGTTGCCGTTGGAATCCCCGTGCTTCAGCTTCAGCGCGGGGAGGATGTCAAGTGTCCATGGTGCACGACCGAGCGAAATGCCCGGTCATCCGGACTCGTGCAGCAGGTCCTCCGCGAGCACGGCCGACAGCAGCAGTTCGCGGTAGCCGCTCTCGTGGAACAGCACGGTCAGCCGGTCCTCGTCGCGGCGGATGACTTCGCCGGGGCCCCATTCGACGTGTTCGACGCGGGCGTGGACGGGGAAGCGGACGCCGCGGACGGGCTCCGGGGAGGACGCGGTGCCGGCCCGGCAGGTGTCGCAGTGGCCGCACGGGCCGGGCAGCCGCTCGCCGAAGTAGCCGAGCAGGAAGCCGCGGCGGCAGTCGCGGGTCTCGGCGTAGCGGCGCATCATCTCCAGGCGGGTGCGTTCCACCTCGCGGTGCCGTTCCGCCACCTCGCGGGCCGCCCGGGCCGCCTCCTCCGGTGAGGGCGCGTCTTCGGCGGCGGTGACCGTACGGGTGCCGAGCCGTACCGCGCCCGCCTTCTCCAGCAGGTTCAGCAGCGACGTCAGGCGGCGCGCGGTGAGGCCGAGCCGTTCGCGCAGGTCCTTGCGGCCGGTGTGCCCGCCCTCCTCGGCGAGGGCGCGGGCGACCGCCGCCAGCGCGTCCTCGCCGGGCAGCCCGCCGGTGAAGAACCGCTGCAGCCCCAGGTCCTCCGGCCGGTAGAACAGCACCGACGCGGCGGGCTCGCCGTCCCGGCCCGCACGGCCGATCTCCTGGTAGTACGAGTCGAGCGAGCCGGGCACCTGGGCGTGCACCACGAACCGGACGTCCGGCTTGTCGATGCCCATCCCGAACGCGCTGGTGGCCACCACCACGTCGAGGTCCCCGGCCATGAACGCCTCCTGGACGGCGTCGCGGTCGGCCCGCCGCATCCCGGCGTGGTAGGCGGCGGTGCGCCCGCCGAGCCGGGCGGCCAGTTCGCCGGTGCGCTTGCGGGTGGCGGTGTAGACGAGGCCGGGCTTGCCCGGGGGTTCCAAGGTGGGGTGGCCGCCGGAGACGAGGGCTTCGACGGTTTCGGCCACGTCCTCCCCGTCGCCGGTCGCGCGACGTACCTCCAGATCGATGTTGGGCCGGTCGAACCCGCACACCACCTCCAGCGGGTCGCGCATGCGGAGCCGTTCGGCGATCTCGGCGCGCACCGGCGGCGCGGCGGTCGCGGTGAGCGCGGCCACGACCGGCCGTCCGAGCGCGTCGGCGACCGCGCCCAGCCGCAGATAGTCGGGCCGGAAGTCGTAGCCCCAGGCCGAGACGCAGTGCGCCTCGTCCACCACGAGCAGGGACGGGTGGGCGGCGGCGAGTTCGCGCACCACGTCGGGCCTGGCGAGCTGTTCGGGCGCGCAGAACAGGAACTCGGCCGCGCCCGCCCGCAGCGACTCGAACGACGAGGCCCGTTCGCCCTTCGAGGTGTCGGCGTCCAGCCTGACCGCCTGCTCGTCCCGTTCGCGCAGCGCCTGGGCCTGGTCGCGCTGGAGGGCGATCAGCGGCGACACGACCAGCGTGGGGCCGTCCAGCATGAGGGCGGGCACCTGGTAAATGGCCGACTTGCCGCCCCCGGTGGGCATCACCACCAGCGTGTCGCGGCCCTGCGCCAGCGCCGTCATGGCCTCCAGTTGCCCGGGGCGGAGCTCGTCGAGCCCGAGGGCTTCTCTCGCGACCCGTTCCGCCTGCTGCTCGATGCCCATCCGGGGCCACTGCCCGGCAGGTCCGCTCTTCAGTCCTGGGCGAGGAGTTCGGCGACGGTCACGAACCGGTAGCCGTCCGCCCGGAGCCCGGCGACGATCCCGGCGATGGCGGCCCGCGTCTCGGCTCCGCTCGCGTACCAGGGGTGGAGCAGCACGATCGAGCCCGGCCGCACCTGCTCGCGGACCTCGGCCACGAGCTGCGAGGCGGTGGGGGTGCGGCCGGAGTCGGGTTCGACGTCCCACATGACCGTGACGGTGCCGCGGTCGGCCAGGTAGCGAGGGAGGGTGAGCAGCTTCTTGCCGGTGGGCGGGCGGAAGGGGATGTCGCCTCGTGCTCGCGCAGCTCCGATCCGACGACGAAGAACGTCGCCGGAGCCCCGGCGAGGGCGTCGATGATCTCCGGCGTCTGCTCGCCGGGGCCGTCGTCGAAGGTGAGCGCGACCACCTTCTCCGCGGTCTCCACCCGGTGGACGAGCGTCCCGGCCAGCTGGAACGTCCGGGCGTTGATCAGCTCGTAGCCGCCCCACGCGGCCAGGAGGACGAGTGCGGCGGCGACGGCCGCGAGCTTCTTTTTCATGATCCGCAGAAGTGTAAGGCTTCGATCAGTTGCTCCACGGAGGTTCGCAGAGGATCATCTTCGATCAGATTCGATCGGTACCATGTGGTGGCCCTGAGGAGGACCATGACGAACACGGCGACCGGCTCACCCGCCCCGGCCGCGGCGAGCACGGCCTCCGGCCCGCTGCTCCGCGCCTGGGGGGCCACCGCCTCCCCCGGTACCCTTGCCCGTGTCCTGCTGGACCCCGGCCGCGCGCTGCCGCCCGCCGACCTGCGGAGCGAGCTGTCGCGGCGGGCGCTGGAGCCGGTGCGCGAGCGGGCGGAGGCCGAGCGTGGCTCGCCGTGGCCGCAGCCGCTCGCCTCCCAGTACGCGCGCTACTTCCAGGACGGCGACCGCACCGGCTACGAGGAGAACGTGTTCGGCCGTCAGGCCCGGCTCACCCGGGCCGTGCTCATGGCGGCGGCCACCGGAGACGACGGGTGGCTGGCCGAGGCCGCCGACGGGATCGTGCTGCTGTGCGAGCAGAGCTCGTGGTGCTGGCCCGCGCACGAGGAGTCCTGCCGGCCGCGCGGCACCGTGCTGCCCGACCCGGCCTCCCCCTGCCTCGACCTCGGCGCCGGTGACGTGGCCGCCCAGCTCGCCTGGGCCGACCAGGCGCTCGGCGAACGGCTCGACGAGCGCTTCCCCGGGCTGCGCGAGCGGGTGCGGGCCGAGGTGCGGACGCGGGTGCTGGAGCCGTTCACCCGGCGGCGCGACTGGCACTGGCTCGGGCTCGACGGCCACGTCCACAACTGGTGCCCGTGGATCTGCGGCAACGTGCTGGTCGCCGCGCTGCGCCTGGCCGAGCCGGGCGAGGAGCGGGCGCTGCAGGTCGCGCTCGCCGTCGAGGGCATCGACCGCTACCTGGGCGCGCTGCCCGCCGACGGGTCGGTGGACGAGGGCTACGAGTACTGGTGGAACGGCGCCTGCCGGGCGCTGGAGGCGCTCGACGTGCTGGCGCACGCCACCGCCGGGGCGCTGGACGCCAGTGCGGTGCCGGTGGTCCGGGCGACCGTGCGTTTCCCGTACCTCATGCATCTGGGCGGCGGATGGTACGTGAACGTCGCCGACGCCCGCGCGCTGCCTCCCGCCGGGCAGCCCTGGCACGTCCTGCACCGGTGGGCGCGGCGGGTCGGCGAGCCCGACGGGGTCCGCCACGCGGCGGCGCAGCGCACCGGGGCCGTCTCCCCCGGCGCCGAGCTGGGGCGGGTCATGGCCGAGCTGGGCGACCCGGCCTGGATGTCGGCCGGGGCGGCCGAGCCGCCGCTGGTCGCCTCGGCGTGGCTGCCCGGCACGCAGGTGGGGGTGGCGCGGACGGCGGGCGGCAGCGCGCGCGGGCCGGCGCTCGTGGTGAAGGGCGGCCACAACGCGGAGAACCACAACCACAACGACGTCGGCTCCGTGATGGTGGCCGTCGACGGAGTGCCGGTCGTGGTCGACGCGGGGCGGCCCACGTACACGGCGCAGACATTCGGGCCCGACCGGTACGAGATCTGGACGATGCGCAGCGACTGGCACAACGTGCCCGAGGTGCGCGGCACGCCGCAGCGGGAGGGGGCGTCGTTCCGGGCCGGGGACGTCGAGGTGGCCGACCAGCCGGACCATTTCCAGGTACGGATGGACCTGGCGGGCGCCTACCCGGTGGACGGGCTGGAGCGGTGGTGGCGCACGGCGCGGCTCGACCGGTCGTCCGGCGAGGTGACGATCGAGGACACCTGGCGCTTCGCCGCCGACGGGGAGCCGAGCGTGCTGCGGTTCCTGCTGGCCGGTGAGGTGCGGCAGGACCGGCCCGGGGAGGTGGAGGTGCGGCCGCCGGGCGGCGGGCGCGGCCTGGCCCTCTGCTGGGATCCGGACCTGGCGGCCGGCTCGCTGGACGTGCGCGAGCTGGACGACCCCATGCTCACCGGCGTGTGGGGCGACCGGCTGACCCGGCTGGAGCTGGCGCTGCCCGGCACCGCCGGCGGATCCGTCCGGGTGCGGGCGGAGGTGCGGGGATGAGCGGCTCGCCAGCGCCGCTGCCCGACGAGCGCCGCGCCCAGGTCGTCGAGCTGCTGCGGCAGCGCGGCGTCGTACGCGTCACCGACCTGGCCGAGGAGCTGGACGTCTCCGCCATCACCATCCGCCGCGACATCGCGCTGCTCGCCTCCCAGGGGGTGATCCGGCGGGTGCGCGGCGGGGCCGTGCTCCACGGCGGCGTGCTGGTCGGCGAGCCGGACGGGGCCGCGCAGCCGCAGCCCGCCCCCGAGGAGAACGGCGGCGACGCGCGGCGGCTCACGATCGGGATGGTGGTGCCGTCGCTCGACTACTACTGGCCGGACGTGATCCGCGGGGTCCGAGAGGCCGCCGCCGCGGCCGGGGCCCGGATCGTGCTGCGCGGCGCCTCCTACCAGGCGGCCGACGAACGGCGGCAGCTGTCGTGGCTGGTGGAGTTCGTCGGCGTGGACGGGCTGCTCGTCGCGCCCACCACCACCGGCGACGACGGCGAGGAACTGGTGCGGTGGCTGCGGCAGGCGCCCGTCCCCGTCGTGCTCGTGGAACGGGCCGCCACCACCGGGCCCTACCAGGAGGCCATGGAGTCGGTGGTGAGCGACCACGCGCTCGGGGCCGCCATGGCGGTGCGGCACCTGGCCGCGCTGGGGCACCGCCGGGTCGGCGTCGTCACCACCGTGCAGAGCCCGACGACCCCGCACGTGCGGCGCGGCTGGCGGGATGCGTGCCGGGAGCTCGGGCTGGAGCTCGACGGCACCCCCGACATGACCACCGTCGACCAGCGCGACCCCGGCTGGGCGGCCGCCCTGGACGACACCCTCGACGCCTGCCTCGCCACCGGCACCACCGCGCTCCTCGTCCACTCGGACCCGGAGGCCATCAGCCTGGTCGAACGCTGCCAGGAACGCGGCATCCGGGTGCCCGGCGACCTGGGGGTCGTCACCTACGACGACGAGGTGGCAGAGCTCTGCGACCCGCCGCTGTCGGCGGTCCGGCCCCCGAAGGCGGCGATCGGCCGCGCGGCGTTCTCTCTGTTGTCGGCCCGCCTCGCGGACCAGGACCCCCACCGCCCTGCTCACCGCGTCGTCGTGGAACCGCGTCTGATCGTCCGCTCCTCCTCCGCCTGACCCTCAGCCGCTCCTCCGTACGAGAGAACGCGACACCTCCCCGGAGGAGCGGGTCCATCGGCCGCTCTCGGTGCGGCGACCTCACCACGGGCGCCGACAGCCTCACGAAGAATCAGCCGCTCCTCCGTACGAGAAGACTCCACGAGACGGGGCCTCCGACGAGGAGCAGGTTGATCACGCGCCTGACCTCGCCGACGGGGTCCGCAGTTCATTCCGTTGCGCGTCCGTGAGGTCCGTACGGAGGGAGCGCTACGGGAGGAGGGCGGGGAGGTCGAGGGTGTCCGTCACGTCGTCGGGCCAGGTGATGTGGACGGTGGTGGACGTCCAGTTCAGGGTGGGCGGGGTGGCCGGGGTGGGGCCCAGGTGGAGGGAGGCGGTGTACCAGTGGTCGGGGCGGGCCGGGGACGAGGTGCCGCACCAGGGGATGGAGGTCTCCGGGGAGAGGGGGGTGGCGTCGGGGGCGGTGGTCACGTCGGTGAGGTCCAGGTCCGGGCCGGGGACGAGGTGGGTGGTGGACGGGGTGGCGGGCCAGCCGCCGATACGGAGGGGGTGCGGGCAGGGGGACGACACGCGGACCAGGCGGATCTCCCAGGGGCCGCGGAGGGCGGAGAGGACCGTGAGGTGGGGGCCGAGGGTGACGGTGCCGGGGCGGCCGTGGCCGTGGTCGGGGAGGTCGGTGTCGGGGTCGACCCAGTGGGCCTGCCAGCGGGAGGCGCCGACGGCGGTGCCGGTGGGGAGGAGGTCCGTCAGGAGGGTGTCGAAGCCGGTGCGGTGGCTGGGCCTGCCGGACGCGTCCAGGAGGGTGACCGACTGGTCGAGGGGGTCGGCGGCGTGCGGGCCGGCGAGGACGGGTGAGGTGGCGGTGGAGTAGCCCAGGCGGGCGTAGAGCGGGGAGTCGGTCAGCTGGTCGCCGGGCAGCGCGTGGTCGGTGCCGTGGTTGACGACGCGGACGACGCCGTCGGCGCGGGTGCCGGAGACCAGCCAGCCGGGTGACCGGACGGCGAGCCGGAAGTCGTCCTCTTCGACGGGCAGGGGCTCCTCGACCGCGGTCCACACCAGGTGGTCGGCGGGCAGGGTGAGACCGTACAGGCCCTTGGCGGCCCAGTAGGGGGAGCCGGTGCCGGAGTAGGTCTGGGCGATCGGCCGCCAGGGGGCGTGCCAGCCGAGCGTGAGCAGCCCGTCGTCGCCGGGGGCGCCGTGTTCGGCGAAGTGGCGGGCGATGCCGGAGGCGGCGCGGCGGAGCAGGCCGGGCGCGGGGGTGGCGACGCCGGCGCGGGCGCCCGCCCAGAACGGGGTGGCGGCGGCGAACCGGTAGGTGAGGCTGCGGCCCTGGATGAGCGGGGATCCGTCGGCGCCGACGAGGTGGACGGCGTCGTGGAGGAAGCGTTCGAGCCGGGACAGGTAGGCGGGGCGGCGGGCGTCGGCGGCGGGGTCGCCGGCGGCCATCTCGGTCCACAGCAGCGGGTAGAAGTGCAGCGCCCAGCCGGCGTAGTGGTCGTAGGCGCGCCGGTCGCCGTCGGCGTACCAGCCCTCCTCGCGGACGAAGCCGTCGGTGAGCTCCAGTCCGGCCTCGATGTCGTCGCGCGAGTACGGTCCGCCGACGGAGGCGAGGAACTGCTCGACCACGATCTGGAACCAGACCCAGTTGATCGGCGGGTAGGCGCCGCCGATGGCGGGGGCGAGGTAGTCGACGACCCGCTCGCGGACGCCGTCGTCGAGCCGGTCCCACAGCCAGGGCCGGGTCAGGTGGAGCACCAGGGCGATGGAGGCGGCCTCGACCTTGGCCTGGTCGTGCTCGTCGAGCCGGACCCACCGTTCGGGCGAGCGCGGGTCGGTGCCGGCGGCGAGGCCGCGCGCGTACCAGTCGAGGTAGCCGTGCGGGTCGCGGCCGTGCTCGCCGGCCACCCGGAATCCGGCGGCCAGGAACGTGCGGGCGAACCCTTCCAGCGCGTCCACGTCTGGCCCGTAGCCGCCGGGGCGGCCGGGGAAGGAGATGCGGGCGTGCGACGGGGAGGCGTGGCGCCGGGCCGACAGCAGCAGGTGATCGGCGAGCGCCGTCCAGTGGTCCCTGGTCCAGCCGGTGTGCGGCGAGAGTGTCCGGTCGTCCAGCTCCCGCAGCCAGCGCATCGGGGCCTCCAGTCAGCGATCTTGGGCGTGGGTCCACGAGATGCTGGCATTGTGGAGCGAACACGTCAAGAGCAAGACCGATCAGATTCACTCATATCGATCATCCGATAAGGCGAAATTTCCCGCCCTGCCTGAGAATAACGATCGATAACGATCGTTCCAGCCTTATTGACCCCGGTTAGAGCCCCCGGACATGATCAGCGGCACTGGTAAGCGCTTGCTGCCGAAAGGACCGGGGTGAGAGACCGCCGACGACCACAGGCCCTGCTGGTCATGGATCCTGCGCACTTCAGGGTGCAGTTTCAGGAGCCGCAGTTACGCCGCTTGCACGATCTCGTCGAACTCACCGATCCTATCTCGACCAAGAACCTCGACGACCCGCTCGCCCGCCGGAGGCTGAGCGAGGTCGAAGTGCTCGTGACCTCGTGGGGCTGCCCGCCGCTGACGAAAGAGCTGCTGGACGGCGCACCCGGGCTCCGGGCGATCTTCCATTGCGCGGGCACGGTACGCTCGTTCGTCACCGACGAGGTCTGGCGGCGCGACATCCTCGTGACCAACGCCGCCGACGAAAACGCGATACCGGTCGCCGAGTTCACCCTCGCCGCGATCATCTTCGCGGGCAAGAAGGCCCCGTTCCTCGCCCAGGACGCGCGCAAACATCGCGACGACTGGTCGTACGCGGCCCAGCGCGGAGAGCTGTCCAACCGCGGGCGCACGATCGGCGTCGTCGGATTCTCCCGCGTGGGCCGCAGGGTGACCGAGAGACTGCGCGGACTGGAGGTCGACATCCTGGTGGCCGACCCGTACGCCGACCCGGCCGAGGTGCGCGCGGCCGGCGGCCGGCTCGTCGGGCTGCACGACCTGCTGCGGCGCTGCGACGTGCTCACCCTGCACGTGCCCGCGCTGCCCGCCACCCGTCACCTCATCGGGCCCGCGGAGCTGGCCCTGCTGAGGGACGGCGCGACCGTCATCAACACCGCGCGTGGATCCGTCCTGGACACGGCCGCTCTGGAGAGCGAGTGCGTGTCGGGGCGGCTCGACGCGATCCTCGACGTCACCGAACCGGAGCCGCTTCCTGCCGACTCGCCGCTGTACGACCTACCCAACGTCATGATCACCCCCCACATCGCCGGGTCTCTGGGATCGGAGACCCGGCGCATGAGTGAGAGCGCCCTCGACGAGCTCGAACGCTACTTAACCGGCCTGCCGCCACGCGCGCCGGTGACGGCAGAAGAGATCGTCGTGAGCGCCTGAGCCCGGCTTCAAGGAAAGGAGACCGGATCAATGAACGTTTCACGTCCGTACACCCGCCGCACCCTGGTGAAGACCTTGGGGGCGGCGGCCTCGCTCGCTCTCGCGCTCACCGCGTGCGGCAGCGGCGGCGGCTCCGACGACTCCGCGGCCGAGGGCGGCGGCAGCCAGACCCTCACCGTCACGGTGTGGAACCTGGCCAAGACCCCGGAGTTCGGCGCCCTGTTCGAGGCCTTCGAGAAGGCGAACCCGGGAGTCAAGGTCGAGCCGGTGGACATCCTCGCCGACGACTACCCCGACAAGGTCACCACGATGCTCGCCGGCGGCGACAAGACCGACGTCATCACCATGAAGAACGTGACGGACTACTCGCGCTACTCCAGCCGCGGGCAGCTCCTCGACATCACGGACATGGTCAAGTCGATCGACACCTCCAAGCTCGCGGGCCTGGACGCGTTCAACGTCAACGACACCTACTTCGCGCTCCCGTACCGCCAGGACTTCTGGCTGCTGTACTACAACAAGGGCCTGTTCGACAAGGCCGGCATCACCCTCGACGGCGCCATGACCTGGGACGACTACGCCAAGCACGCCCAGCAGCTCACCCAGGGCGAGGGCAGCCAGAAGACCTACGGCACCTACCACCACACCTGGCGGTCGGTGATCCAGGCGATCTCGGCGGCGCAGACCGGCGGCGACCAGCTCGGCGGCGACTACAACTTCTTCACGGACCAGTACAACATGGCGCTGGGCCTGCAGAAGGGCGGCCACGCGCTCGACTTCGGCACCGCGACGGCGCAGCAGGCCGACTACCGGACCATGTTCGAGACCGGGGCGACGGCCATGATGCCGATGGGCACCTGGTACATCTCCGGCATCTTGGAGGCCAAGGAGAAGGGTGACACCCAGGTCGACTGGGCGCTCGCCCCGATGCCGCAGCGGCCGGGCTCCAGCGAGGTCGTCACGTTCGGCTCGCCGACCGCGTTCGCGGTGAACAAGCGGAGCGAGAACGCCGACCTGGCCAAGAAGTTCGTCGAGTTCGCCGCCGGCAAGGAAGGCGCCACCGCGATCAGCAAGGTGGGCGTCGTCCCGGCGCTGCAGGACCCGGAGATCACCAAGGCGTACTTCGGCCTCACGGGCATGCCGACCGACGACCTGTCGAAGAAGGCGTTCGAGCCGGACAAGGTCGTGCTGGAGATGCCGGTGAGCGACAAGACCTCCGACGTCGACACCATCCTCAGGGAAGAGCACGAGCTGATCATGGTCGGCGACAAGACCGTGCCCGAGGGGATCAAGTCGATGAACGACCGCGTGAAGAGCCAGGTCCTCAGCTAGGGAATGCCTTGGCGGGCGCCGGGGGGCGCCCGCCTGGTTCGCGAAGGAGTCACGAAGGACCATGGCGCACGTAATGACGCAGCCGGCGCCGGGCGGACCGCGGGCGCCCCGCCGTCGTCGGCACTGGCGCTCCATCCTGATCGGGTGGAGCTTCATCCTGCCGAACTTCCTGGGCTTCGCCCTGTTCACCCTCGTCCCGGTGCTCGCCGCGTTCGCGCTGGCGTTCATGGCCTGGGACTCCTACAGCACGCCCGAGTGGGTGGGGCTGGACAACTTCGTGCGGATGTGGGGCGACGAGAACTTCCACGTCGCGCTCCACAACACCCTCTTCTACGCCGTCGGCCACATCCCGCTGACGATGGCCGCCGCCCTCGGGCTGGCGATGGCGCTCAACCGCAAGCTGCGGGGCGTGGAGTTCTTCCGCACCGCCGCGTTCTTCCCGTACGTCACCTCGCTGGTCGCGGTGGCCGTGGTCTGGAACATGCTGTTCGAGCCCAACGCGGGGCCGGTCAACCTGTTCTTGCAGGCGATCGGCCTCGACGACCCGCCGCGCTGGGTGGCGAGCACCGACTGGGCGATGCCCGCGGTCATCCTCACCAGCGTCTGGCGTGACATGGGCTACTACATGGTGCTCTACCTGGCCGGGCTGCAGACGATCCCGCGGGAGTACTACGAGGCGGCCAAGGTCGACGGGGCCGGCGCCTGGCAGCGGTTCTGGAACGTCACGCTGCCGTCGCTCCGCCCCACCACGTTCTTCGTCCTGGTCATGCTGACCATCCAGAGCTTCAAGGTGCTCGACCTGATCATGGTCATGACCGACGGCGGGCCCGGCCGCAGCACGCTGGTGCTGGCCCAGCTCATCTACCGGGAGGGCATCCGGGAGGGCCGGTTCGGCTACTCGTCGGCGATCGCGCTGGTGCTGTTCCTCATCGTGTTCACGGTGACCGTCGTCCAGTTCCGCATCAACGAACGGAGGAGCTCCTGATGACCGTGCTGCGCGAGGCTCCCCCGGCCGCCCGGCACGGCGGCAGTCCCGCCGCCCCGCCCGCGGGCGGGCGCCGCGTGTTCCGCTGGACGCTGGCGTACGCGTCGCTCGCCGCCGTGACGGCGCTGGTGCTGCTGCCGCTGGTGTGGATGATCTCCTCGTCGCTGAAGCGGAACAACCAGGTCTTCACGATCCCGATCGAGTGGATCCCCCGCGAGTTCCGCTGGTCGAACTATGTGGAGATCTGGGAGCAGATCCCCATGGCGACCTACCTGGCCAACTCGGCCTTCCTGGCGGTCGTCATCACGTTCCTCCAGGTGCTCACCGGCAGCTTCGCCGCGTACGGCTTCTCCAAGGTGCGCTTCCCCGGCCGCGACGGGCTCTTCCTGGCCTACATCGCGACCATCGCGGTGCCGTGGCAGGCGTACATGGTGCCGCAGTACATCATGATGCAGCGGGCCGACCTGACGAACACGCACCTGTCGATCATCCTGCTGCAGGCGTTCGGCGCGTTCGGCGTGTTCCTGATGCGGCAGTACTACATGTCGATCCCCGACGAGCTGTGCGAGGCCGCGCGGATCGACGGGCTCAGCGAGTACGGGATCTACCGGCGGATCATCCTGCCGCTGTCCAAGCCGGCGCTGGCGAGCCTGGCCCTGCTGACGTTCGTCAACACCTGGAACGACTACATGGGGCCGTTCATCTACCTGACGAGCAACGACCTGTGGACGGTGCAGATCGGGCTGCGCTCGTTCGTCGGCCAGTACCAGGCCGACTACGCCATGATCATGACGGGGGCGACGCTGTCGGTGCTCCCGGTCGTGGTGATCTTCCTGTTCGGGCAGCGCTACTTCATCCAGGGCATCGCGACGAGCGGCCTGAAGGGATGAGCACGGTGCGCGGCCTGCTCCGTCCCGCCCGGCAGGAGACGTACGAGAAGATCTTCAATGCGGTCTACGTCGGGCTGATGACGAACCTGCTGGTCGCGCTCTCGTGCGCGCCGCTGCTGGCGGCGCTCGCGCTAGTGCGCGACCCGCTGCTGTCGTGGCCGTTCTTCGCGCTGCTGTCGGCGGTCTGCGCGCCCGCGCTGACGGGCGCGTTCCGCTGCTTCGCCCTGCTGGGCGAGGGCTCGACGGCGGTGCTCGCCGCGTTCTGGGGCGGCTACCGGCGGGCCGGGAAGCGCGCGCTCCTCGTGTGGCTGGCGGGCGCGGCGGCGGTGAGCGTGCTCGCGGTGGACGTGCTGGTGGTCGCGTCCACCGCGTGGGGGCCCGCCCTGGTGCCGTTCTTCGCCACCGGGGCGGCGCTGGTCGTGGCCGTGACGGTGGCGGTGCTGGTGGTGGTGGCGGAGACGCCGCGCCGGGTGCGCGAGCTGGTGCGGCCCTGCCTGTATCTGGTGGCGCGGCGCTGGTACCTGACGGCGCCGACGCTCGCGGTGCTCGCGCTCGCCGTCGCGGTCGTGCTGCTCAAGCCGGTCATCGGGCTGCTGCTGGCGCTCGCGCCGCTGCTGTACGTGGTCTGGGCCACGATGCGGTACGTGGTGCTGCCGCTCCTGCCTGAGACCTGACCGGCAGAGCTCATCGTACGGCCACTTCTTCCTCAACAATCGGTCACTACGGTCAGTCAGCTTCGGATCATCGGCTACTCCCCGATACGAGGAGATCCATGTTCCGAAGCGCACGCATCATCCTCATGACCGCACTATTGGCTCTGACCGCACCCGTCACGAACCTCGTCCCCGCCACCGCGACGGCCGAGGGGGTCACCAACGTCGCCCACCGCGGGGCCTCCGCCTACGCGCCGGAGAACACCGTCAGCGCGCTGCGGCTGGCCGCCCGGCGGGGCGCCGACATGTTCGAGCTCGACGTGCAGGAGACCAAGGACCACCACCTGATACTCATGCACGACACCACGCTCTCCCGCACCACGGACGTGAAATCCCATTACCCGGACCGGTCGCCGTGGCGGGTGGCCGACTTCACCCTCGCCGAGATCCGCAAGCTGGACGCCGGCTCGTGGTTCGGCGACGAGTTCGCGGGCGAGCGGGTGCCGACGCTCCGGGAGGCGCTCAAGGCCATGAGCGGCACCGGCCTCGACCTGCTGCTGGAGGTCAAGTCACCGCACCTCTACCCCGGCATCGAGCGGCGCGTCATGCGGGAGCTGCAGCGCTCCTGGGAGAGGTCCGTGGTGGTGCAGTCGTTCGACTGGGACTCGATGCGGGCCTTCCACCGGCTGATGCCCGACGTGCCGATCGGCCTGCTCGGCACGCCCCAGGGCGACGAACTGCCGGAGCTGGCCCGGTTCGCCGAGCAGATCAACCCGCCGTACCGCGATCTGACGCCCGCCTTCGTCCGGGCCATCCAGGACCTCGGCATGGAAGTCTTCACCTGGACGGTGGACGAGCCGCGGGCCATGCGGCGGCTCGCCTCGTACGGGGTGGACGGCATCATCACCAACCGGCCGGACGTGCTCGCGGGCCTCTGACGGGGTAGCGGTGAGTGCATGACAGATCAGCACGTCAGCAGGGTTCCCGACGAGGCGCACCGGCGGCCGCCCGGCGCGGGCGACGACGTGGTCGAGGCGCTCGGCCTGTTCAGCGAGGCACTGGAGAAGATCCACCGGGCGCGCGGCCACCTGTACGCCTTCCACCAGCTCACCGGCGGCGCCGACGGCGCCCTGGACCGGGTGGCCGAGCTGCTGCGCGGCGCCGGGCACGAGGAACTGGCCGGGCGGATCGAGCGGGAGCTGATCGGGCTGAACGTGCTGGAGGGCCGGTGGACGTACCAGGTCGTCGAGGAGTACGACGACGGCTACTACGCGGCGTTCCAGGGGCTGGAGGCGGAGGCCCGGGAGCTGCTGATGGGCGGCCGCCGGCACGTCTACGAGGCCGAGATGAAGGCCCGCCGCCGCACCCCCGGCCTGCGGGGGCACGAGAGCGCGCCCGGCACGGCCACCTGAGGCACGCGCCGTCCCCCCTGGGACCCCACCGGCGCCAGGGGGGAACGGTGCCGCGGCCCTTCGAGCCGGTAAGGAACCGCGTCTCCATCATGCGCCGCGTGGCGGCGGCGCGCGGAGGGGCCAAGGTCCCGCGTCCCGGGGACCTTCGGCCTGGGCGCCGTCAGAGGGTTCTGCTGTTTCGGGTGCCGACAGAAGGATTTGCCGGCCTGGGCGCTGTCACTGGGTTCTGCGAGACGGAGTGCTCTCCCGCAGCAGGACAGTCGTCGAGGTCTGCACGTTCACCGGCCCCGGGTCGTCCGACAGTGCGATCCGCATCGCCGTCAGCCCCACCTGCCGCAGCGGCACGGCCACGGTGGTGAGGGCCGGGGTGACGTCCCGCGCGGAGTCGATGTCGTCGAAGCCGGCCACCCCGACGTCCAGGCCGGGCACGAGACCGGCGTCGCGGAAGGCGGACATCGCGCCGATCGCCATCACGTCGGTGACGGCGAAGACCATCTCGACCCCGTCCAGGCCGCGCTCGGCGAGCCGGCGCGCCGCCTCGTAGCCGCCCGCCCGGGTGAACTCGGTCTCCATCACGAAGCGGTCCTCGACGCCGAGGCCCATCTCACGTAACCCGGCCAGGAAGCCGGCGCACCGGTCGCGCGAGGTGCGCACGGACGCCGGGGCGCGGAAGACAGCGAAGCGCCGGTAACCGGCCGCCGCAAGCGCGCGGGCGAGCTGGTACGCGCCGCCCGCGTTGTCGATGGTCACCGTGTCGAACGGCAGGTCACGCTGGCTGATCATGACGACGCGGCCCCCGGCGGACCGGTACGCCTCCAACTCGCCCATGAGCGCGGTCCTCGTCTCGGCGCCGTCGATGCGGCTGCCCGCGATGACGATCAGCCGGGGGCGCTGGCCCCGCAGCGTGCGGACGATCTCCAGCTCGCGTGCGGGGGAACGGCCGGCGACCGCCATCGTGACGATCAGCCCGGCCTCCTCGGCGGCCTGGGTGACCCCGGCGGCGATGGCCGAGAAGTACGGGTCGGCGATGTCGCCCACGACCAGGGCGGCGGTCCTGGTCTGGCCCCGGGCGGTGGCCTGGGCCGACAGGTGCGGCCGGTAGTTGAGCTTGGCGGCGGCGGCCCGGACCCGGGTGGCGTTCTCGGTGCGGACCTTGCGGCTGCTGCCGTTGAGCGCGCGGGAGGCGGTGGCGACGGAGACGCCCGCCTCCCGGGCCACGTCGTGCAGGGTCACCGCGGTCTGCCGCTCCGGAGCCTCAGGCATCGTGACCGGCCCGGGGGTGGTCGGGCGAATGGCCGGGCGTCTGCACCGGCGGATGGTCGGGCGGGTGGACGGGGCGGTCGGGCGGGTGAACGGACGGCTGCACCGGCGGATGGACGGGGCGGTCGGGCGGCTGGGTGGGGTGGACGGGCGGGTGGACGGACGGCTGCACCGGCGGGTGGACGAAGGGCCGGGTGACGTCGTGGGCGCGCAGGTGGCCGCACATGCCCCAGCGCTCCTGCGGCGGTGCCTCCAGGAGCGTGGCGTGCCGGAGGTGGATGCCGTCGCCGCGGCCGAGCGCGTCGAGCACTTCGGCGGTGTTGCGGGTCTCGGCGGCGACCGTGCTCTCCCACATCCGCCGCCACGTCGCGATCTTGGGCCGGACGAGGGCGACAGCGCTGTCGTAGAAGCGCAGCAGCGGCCCGAAGTCGCCCGCGCGGGCGCTCTCGGCCAGCCTCAGGAACCCCTCGACGGCGAGGTCGCGGCGCCGGGCCACCGCGGGCTCCTCTCCGCCGGACGGCAGCAGGGCCGCGTCCCGGTAGGCGTCCGGGTCGGACACCACCTCGGGCGGGAACGTCATGACGGCGTCGCCCGCCTCGGGCAGCCCGGCGTTCTGCATGACGACGACCACTTCCAGGCCGCCCCGGTTGACGGCCCGGTGGATGGTGCCCGGCGTGAACCAGACGGTGGTGCCGGGGGCCAGTTCGGTCTCGCGCAGGCCGTTCATGTCGAGCGTCTGCAGCGCGCCGCGCCCTCCGGTGACGACGTACGCCTCTGTGGAGGCGGTGTGCAGGTGCGGGGTGCCGCCTTCGAGGCCGTCGGCGCACGCCCCGCTGTAGACCGACACCCGCGAGACGGAGGTGCCGCCGGGGAACGCCGTCATGACGTGCCCCGCCCGGGCGGCGCCTGCCCGGTGGGAGCAGCCGGAGGGGAGGTCGTGGCGGGGCGGGTGGCGGGGGTGGTGAAGGACGGGGTGGCGGAGGGGCTGAGGGGCGGGGCGGTCAGGGCGGTGCGGCCCTGCTCGGCCAGGAGGGCGGTGCCTTCCTCGCCGTGGTCGCCGTCGGCGATGACGACCGCGTACCGGAAGGAGAGCGTCCGGCCGTCCTCGACCCGCAGTTCCTCGCTGAAGAACGGCGCGGGGCACAGGCAGGCGAACATCTCGCTGCGGGCGAACCACTGCGGCGGGTGCCGGGGGTTGGCCGCGTCGTCGACCATGACGACGGTGGACCAGCCGCCGGTCTCGTCGTGCCGGCCGCGGAAGCCCATCCACCCGGACCGCGTGCCGCGCAGTTCGTCGCCGCCCGCCCCGGCGGGCGACTGGATGATCCCGCCGGTGAACGAGCGCGGGCCGCGCCAGAACAGCCCGCCGTATCCGGCGTTCTCGCGGCCCTTGGTGGTCGGGGAGCCGAAGTCGAGCGGGCCGCCGGACACGTTCGTCATGGCGGTGTCGAACACCAGCGCCCAGGCGGAGTCGTCCAGCACGGCGGCGGTGAGCGAGCGCCGCTCCTCGATGATCGGGCGGCCCTCCTGGGAGATCCAGTCGAGCCGGTGCGCGAGCCCGGCGCGGTCGCCGTCGGCGCCGACCGCGGTCATCTCGCGGTGCACGGCGCTGCCGTTGTTGCGGAGCTGCACGTAGCCGCGTTCGCGTTCGTACGTGGGACCGCCCCAGAAGTTGTGCTCCCCGACGTGCGGCAGCGACCAGGCGATGCCCTTGTGCCAGACGTGGTCGTGCGGCCGGTAGAGCGAGACCAGGTCGCCGGCCAGGGTCCGCACCGGGTGCAGGTAGGGCTTGGGCGACTCCAGGACGGGGGTGTCGGGGCGGTAGACGTAGGCGAACAGTTCCACGGCCCCGAAGGAGACCGAGACGGAGCGGCCGATGGTGTGGACGGCCTGAAGTGCGGTCATCGGTCCTTCCAGGGGGCGCCGGTGCCGTCCATGCGGCGGGCGAACGGGCTGCCGGGGCCGATCTGGCCGCTGGTGACCCGTTCGCCGGTGAAGGCGGAGGCGTACAGGGCGGCCACGAACTCCATCGTCCGGCGGGCGTCGGCGAGCGTGACGGGCGGCGCCTCGCCCCGGTCGAGCGCGTCGAGCACGGCGGCGAGCTGGCCGCGGTGGCCGCTGGGGTCGGTGCTGAGCCCGCCGGCGGTCCAGCGTTTGGCGACGTCCTCGTGGCCGGGGGCGGGGGTGACCGTCCAGTCGGCGTCGGTGTACCCGTACAGGTGCTCCAGTTCGACGGTGGCGCGCTCGAAGTCGAAGCGGAGCACGGACGTCTCGCGCGGCGACAGCAGCGAGTTGACCACGGAGGCGACCGCGCCGCTCTCGAAGGTGACCATCGCCATGGAGACGTCCTCGGTCTGGGTGTCGCGTGCCTGCCGGACGGCCAGGCCGCTGACCTCGCGCCAGGGACCGAGCACCGAGAACAGCAGGTCGAACTGGTGGATGCCGTGTCCCATGGTGGGGCCGCCGCCCTCCGACTCCCAGGTGCCGCGCCAGGGGACCTCGAAGTAGGCGTCGCCGCGGTACCACTGGGTGAGGCAGGTCGCCACCAGCGGGCGGCCCAGCTCTCCGGCGGCCATCATGCGGCGCAGCCTGGCGGCGCCGGGGCCGAAGCGGTGCTGGAAGACCGTGGCCATGTGGGCGGCCGAGCGGTTCTCGGCCTCGATGAGCGTGTCGAGCTCGGCCAGGGAGAGCGCGGGCGGTTTCTCGACCAGCACGGTGACGCCGGCTTCGAGGCATTCGAGCGCGAGCGGGGCGTGCAGGAGCGGCGGGGTGCAGAGGTGGACCAGGTCGACCTGCTCCTCGCGGAGCAGTTCGGTGAGGCTGCTGTAGGCGGGCACCTGCCAGACGGCGGCGAAGGACTCGGCGCGGGCGGGGTCGACGTCGACGGCGGCGACGAGGCCGGCCCGCCCGCCGGACCCGGCGACGGCCTGTGCGTGGGCGGTGGCGATCCCACCGGTGCCGACGACGGCGGACCGGTAGTGGCGTTGAGACATGTGACCCTTCGGGGGGTGGGGGACGCGCGCCGGGAAAACGCATTCCGCAGTCTGCCTTTCCCGGAGATCACCGTCAAGGGGGTTTCCGCGGGACGGCAGGGGTCAGGGGCGCGTGCTCTCGCGGACGACCAGGCTGCCCCGCACCATCAGGTTCTCGGGCCCGGGGGCCGCCCGGAGCGCCAGGCGGATGGCCTCGGCGCCGACGTGGGCCAGCGGCAGCGCGACCGTCGTCAGCCGCGGCGTCAGGTCCTGGGCGAGCTGGATGTCGTCGATGCCCGCCACCGACACCTCGGCCGGCACCGCCACCCCGGCCTCGCGGAACGCCGTCAGGGCGCCGACCGCGAGCACGTCGCTGACCGCGGCCACGGCCCCGGGCAGCCCTCTGCCGATCAGCCGCCGGGCCGCCGCGTAACCGCCGTCCCTGCTGGCCTCGCAGGGCACCACGCGGATCCCCCGGGCCGGGACGCCGCCCCTGCGCAGGGCGTCGGCGCAGCCCACGACCCTGGCGGCGAAGTTCGCCCGCTCCCCTGGACCGGCCAGGATCGCCACCCTCCGGTGCCCGGTCCCGGCCAGGTGGGCGCCGAGCATCCGGCCTGCTCCGTCGTTGTCGAAGCCGATCGAGTCGAACGCCCGGTGCGTCACGCCGACGATCACGACTCTGCCGCCTGCTCGCTCGTACGCGCGCAGCTCGTCCATGAGGCGGGCGTCGAGCGCGTCCGGGCGGAACCGGGAGGAGGTCAGCACGAGCGCGCGCGGCCGCAGCGCGCGCAGCAGGCTCACCGTTTCGAGCTGCCGCTCCAGGGCCCCGCGGGTGGCGGAGACGGTCACGGAGACGCCGCTCATCGTGGCCTGCCGCTCCATCGCGGAGACGATCATGCCCATCGCGGGGGTGGTCAGGTCGTCGGTGACGAGCGTGACGGCCTCGCTCCCCCGCCGCATGGCGCGGGCGGCCGCGTCGGCGGTGTAGCGCAGGGCCGACGCGGCGGCCAGGACGCGCCGCTCGTACTCGGGGGCGACGGCGCGGGAGCTGCCGCCCAGCACCCGCGAGGCGGTCGCGACCGAGACACCGGCGGCCGCCGCGACGTCCCGCAGCGTGACCGTGCGTCTCGCCGCGTGAGGCATTCGGCTCGTTCCCTTCTTCCGCGACGCCGACTCAACGAGGGTAGGGGATGCGCCGGGACTCCGAAACTTTCGGGATCTCTGGGAACACGCCGAGGCCCGGGCGCGCGGGCCCGGGCCTGTCGGTCGTCTCAGCTCGTACGGATCAGCCGAGGAAGCCGTTCTCCTTCAGCCACTCGGCCGTGACGTCACCGGGCTCCATGCCGTCGACGTCGACCTTGGCGTTGAGCTGCTGCATGGTGGCGTCGTCCAGCTTCTCGATCACCGGCTTGAAGACCTGCTCCAGCTCGGGGTGCTTCTGGTAGAGGTCTTCCTTGACCGTGACGGCGGCGTTGTAGAGCGGGAAGAAGCTCTTGTCGTCCTCCAGCACCGTCAGGTCGAGCGCGGCGATCCGGCCGTCGGTGGTGAAGACCTCACCGAAGTTGCAGGTCTCGCCCTTGTCGGTCTCGGTGTAGACGACACCGGTGTCCAGCAGCGCGATCCGGTCCTTCGGGATCTCCATGTCGTACGTCTTGAGCAGGCCGGGCAGGCCGTCGTCCCGCGTGGAGAACTCGGTCTCGATGCAGAGCGTGACCTCCTCCGGCTTGGTCCGGGACAGCTCGGCCACGTCGGAGACCGTCTTGACACCCAGCTCCTGGGCCTTCTCCGAGCGGATGGCCAGGGCGTAGGTGTTGTTGAGCGGGGTCGGGCCGATCCAGCGGATCTGGTTCTTCTCCAGGTCCTCGTCCGCCGTGGCCTTGAACTGCTCGGCCGAGTCCTGGATGGGCTCGGTCTTCTTCAGGTGCTCGATCCAGCCGGTACCGGAGTACTCCCAGTACAGGTCGATCTCACCGGACTGCAGGGCCTGGCGGTTGGTGACGGTGCCGCCCAGGTTGGTCTTGTCGGTGACCGAGGCGCCGTGCGCCTTCAGCAGCTGGACGGCGATCTTCCCGAGCACGATGTTCTCGGTGAAGTCCTTGGAGCCGACGACGATGGAGGCGCCTTCGAGCTCGTTGCCCGCGCTGGCCTCCTCGACGGCGCCGCCGCCACCGCCACATGCGGCGGTAAGGGTCAGAGCTGCTGCGGCGAGCGCGGCGAAACTGGTGCGGAGGGGGCGGGATAGCACGTGAAAACACCTCTCACGGTGGAACTAACAGGAAATCGGGGGGTTGGGAAATCGACGCGGGGTCAGATGCCCTTGGGCTTGAGCAGGCTCTCGGCGAGCGCGCCCAGCCAGTCGATGAAGAAGGCGAGGCATGCGGTCAGCACGCCGCCCACGATGGTGACGGGCATCCGGTTCAGCTTGAGCCCGTTGATGATCAGCTCGCCGAAGCCGCCGGCGGCGACGAAGGCGCCGAGCGTGGCCATGCCGACGGTGAGGACCAGCGCGGTGCGCAGCCCGGCCAGGATGGTGGGGACGGCCAGCTTGAGCTCGACCCGGCGCAGCACCTGACCCTTGGTCATGCCCATGCCCCGGGCGGCCTCGATGAGCGTCGGGTCGATCTGCTGCACGCCGACCATCGTGTTGCGCAGCACGGGCAGGATGGCGTAGGCGACCAGGCCGAGCAGCGCCGTCTGGAAGCCCACGCCCATGATGAACGTGGCCAGCACGAGCAGCCCGATGGCCGGCACCGCTTGACCGAGATTGCCCCCGGTGAGGATGATCGGGGTGATGAACCGGTTCTTGGACCGGGAGGCGACGATGCCGAGCGGGATCGCGATCACGACCACGAGGACGGTGGCCGCCACCGTCATCTGGATGTGCTCGATCGCCTTGGCGACGATCACTTCCCGGTTGAGGCTGCGCTGCTCGATGGAGTCCAGCTCCAGCGTGCTCACCCAGGCGTACAGCGCGACCAGCGCGGCCACGATCGCCACGGGGGTGACCACCTGGCGCAGCCCGGAGGTGGTGCGGGTGGGTGCCTCGGCGCGGCCGCCGAGGGTGAGTGTGTCAGCGGTCACCTGCCGACACCCCCTTGGGGGTCACCGCGCCGTTCGACCCCACGGCGTCGCAGAGCGCGCTGTAGGTGAGCACGCCGGTCGGCGTGGCGCAGCGGTCGCTGCCGTGCGCGACCATGGCGTCCAGGGCCTCGCGCAGGCTGGCGCCGGCGTCGACCCGGGGCAGCCCGTTGCTGGACGGGAAGGGCTCGGTGGGCTCGATGTCCTCCACGGTCAGCAGCGCGAGCCGCTTGAGCGTGGCGTCCTGGCCGATGAAGCCGGCCACGTAGTCGTCGGCGGGCGCGGCCAGGATGTTGGCGGGCGTGTCGTACTGGGCGATGCGCGAGCGCTCGCGGAGCACCGCGATGCGGTCGCCCAGCAGGATCGCCTCCTCGAAGTCGTGCGTGACGAAGATGATCGTCTTGCGCAGCTGCTTCTGGAGCTTGGCGAACTCGGTCTGCAGGTGCTCGCGGGTGATCGGGTCGGTGGCGCCGAAGGGCTCGTCCATGAGCATGACGGGCGGGTCGGCCGCGAGCGCGCGGGCCACGCCGACCCGCTGCTGCTGTCCGCCGGACAGCTGGCGCGGGTAGCGGTCGCGGAACACGCCCGGCTCCAGGTTGACCAGCGCGAGCAGCTCCTCGACCCGGTTGTCGACCTTGGTCGCGGGCCAGCCGAGCAGCCTGGGCACCAGGGCCACGTTCTCGCCGACGGTCAGGTGCGGGAAGAGGCCGACCTGCTGGATCGCGTAGCCGATGTGCCGGCGCAGCTCGTCGGGGTGGAGGTTGAGGACGTCCTCGCCGCCGATGCGTATCTCGCCGGAGGTGGGTTCCACCAGCCGGTTGATCATTTTCATCGTGGTGGTCTTGCCGCACCCGGACGGCCCGACGAAGACGACGAGCTCGCCCGCCGGGATGTCGAGGGTGACGTTGTCGACCGCTGGAGCGGGCTGTCCCGGGTATTGCTTGGTCAGCCCCCGCAACTCGATGCGGACGCCTGCGGAATCACGGTCGAACACGAAGCCCCCTCGGGGTGGTGAACTGACGGACTGCGAAGAAGAACGCGTCGAAAAGCACCGCGACGATGACGATGCCGAGCGTTCCGGCGAGCGTGGCGTTCAGTGAGTTCACCGAGCCGAGCCGGGACAGTCCTTCGAAAATCTGGGTGCCGAGGCCGGGGCCGTCGACGTAGGCGGCGATGGCCGCGATACCGATGAGCATCTGGGCTGAGATCCGGATACCGGTCAGGATCAGCGGCCAGGCCAGGGGAAGCCGTACCTTCAGGAGCACTCGCGCCGCGCTCAGTCCCATTCCGCGACCCGCCTCAACGGTGGCGGCGTCCACGCCGCTCAGCCCGGTCACGGTGTTCCTGATGATCGGCAGAAACGCGTACGCGGTGAGCGCGACGAGGGTCGGTCCCCAGCCGAGACCGGTGAGCGGGATGAGCAGGGTGAGCAGCGCGAGCGAGGGGACGGTGAGGATGCCAGCGGAGAGCGTCAGGGACGCCGCCCGCAGCTTGGGCGTCTCGAAACCGAGGAGCCCGATGCCGACTCCGACCACCGTGGCGATGCCGATCGCTATGGCGACCACCAGCGCGTGTTCGGCGGCGGCCAGCGAGAGAGTCTCCCATCGCGAGACCACGTACTCGCCGAAAGTCATGGATGAACCGCCTTCGCTTACTCTTGCACTGGTTTGTAAACGTATGGCCGTGTTGCAGTGATTGCAAAATTCGTTGCACTTAGCGCAACACCATTGTTATGAACGGATGAGGATGACCGAGAGGCCGACAGTGCCGTCGGCGGGACTCCGCCGCGACCTGGAGATTCTTGACGTTCTCGCTGGTCACGGCGATGAACGCGATGCCGACGGGTTCGGCGTGAGCTGGATCGCGCAACGCCTGGGACGCGAGAAGAGCCAGGTTTCACGGGCGCTGCGCGCACTCGAGGCTGAAGGCATGGTAGAGCGCGATCCACTCACCCGGCGCTACCGCCTCGGCTGGCGGCTCTTCGCGCTCGCGGCCCGCACCCAGCAGTCCCGGCTCGTCCAGGTGGCCGAGCCGTACCTGCGGCGGCTGGCCACCGCCTACGACGAGGACGTCCACCTGTGCGTCCTCCGCGGCGAACAGGTTCTCACGCTGCTGTCGGCCCCCTCGTCGCGGGCCTACCACCTGGTCTGGGAGGGCATCACGGTCCCGGTCATCATGGCGGGCGCGGGCCGGTCGCTGCTCGCCGACTGGCACCAGGAGCACGTGCGGGAGCTGCTGCGCGCCACCCTGCCGGCCGAGCTCGACTCGTCGGTCGCCAGCGAGAAGCAGTGGCTCGCCGACCTCACGCACGTGCGGACCTTCGGGTACGTGGTGACCGAGATGGAGCTGGACGACATCCCGGCGGGCGTGACGGCCCCGGTGCGCGACCACCGGCGCCTCATCGTCGCGGCCATCAGCATGACGCTGACCCGCGTCCCGGAGGAACCGCACCTGCACGAGCTGGGGATGACCGTGGCCAAGACGGCCAACGAGCTGTCCTGCGCCCTCGGGTACCCGCGGCCGTAGCACCCCCGCCCTCGCCTCCGGGCGAGGGCTTGCTACGGTGGTGCCGCACCGGTCAGCCCGCGTCGGCCGTGGCGGAGACCGACGGCTTGGAGCCGGCCTCCTCCTCGGGCCGGGGTCCGGCCGGCGGTGCCGGTTTCCGGAAGCGCGGCCGGTGTGGTCTCCATCCGCCGCCGTTCCCGTCGGTGCGGCCGGGGCGGGGGTCCGGATCGCCGTCCTCTCCGTGCCAGCGGGCCAGCCGGCCCCGGCGGCCCACCGCGCGCAGCCGCCGCTCGACCTCGTCGCGAGTACGGGCGGTGGCCACGATCAGCAGCTGGTCCCCCTCGTACAGCCTGCTGTCGGGAGCGGGCACGAGCGCCGTCCCGCCGCGGATGACCAGGCTGATGGCGGCGGGTCTGGGCAGCCGCAGCTCCGACACCTCGACGCCGTGCAGTTTGGACCCCTCGGGGACCGTGACGGTGAGCAGTTCGGCGTCGAGCACGTCGAGCGGCGCGGACTCGATGCCCACCTCCCTGGCCTCCTCCGGCCTGACCAGCCCGAGCATGCGGGTGATCCCGAGCAGGGCGGGCCCCTGGATCAGGGTGAAGACCACGACCAGGACGAAGACGATGTGCAGTACGTAGATGGCCCCGGGCACCTGGGCCACGATCGGGAACGTGGTCAGCACGATCGGCACCGCGCCGCGCAGCCCCGCCCAGGAGATGAACGCCTGCTCGCGCCAGGGGACCCGGAACGGGAACAGGCACAGGAACACCGAGATCGGCCGGGCCACCAGCAGCAGGAACGCGCCGATGACGAGCGCCGGGACCAGCGCGCCGAGCAGGTCGCTCGGGTCGACCAGCAGGCCGAGCATGACGAAGAGCCCGATCTGCGCCAGCCAGCCGGCCCCCTCGGCGAAGGAGCGGGTGGCGGCCCGGTGCGGCAGGACGGCGTTGCCGAGCACGATCCCCGACAGGTAGGCGGCGATGATCCCGGAGGCGTTGGCCGCCCCCGCCGCCGCGAAGGCGATGATGCCGAAGCCGAACGAGGCCAGCGGGTACAGGCCGCTGGCGGGCAGCGCCACGTAGCGCAGCGTCGCCACGCCGGCCATGGCGACGACCAGCCCGATCGCCGCGCCGGTGGCGATCTGGTAGACCATCTGCCCTGCGATGGCCCCCGGGCCGGGCACTCCCCCGGAGGCACTGAAGACCAGCACCAGGATCACGGTGGGCGCGTCGTTGAAACCGGACTCGGCCTCCACCATGCTGGCCAGCTTGCGCGGCAGCGGCAGCGACCGCAGCACCGCGAAGACGGCCGCCGCGTCGGTGGACGACACGATGGCGCCCAGCAGCAGCGCGAGCTGCCAGTCCATGCCGAGCAGGTAGTGCGCGCCCGCGGCGGTCACGAGCACGCTGATGACCACGCCGGCCGTCGCCAGCAGGGCCGAGGGGGCGAGCAGCCGCCGGACGTCGGCCCACCGGGTGCTCAGCCCGCCCTCGACGAGGATGACCGCGAGCGCGGTCGTCCCGAGCGTCTGGGCGAGCTGGGCGTCGTCGAAGGGCACGCCCAGCACGTCCTCGCCGACCAGTACGCCCAGCCCGAGGAAGAGCAGGAGGCTGGGCAGGCCCAGGCGGGCGGCGGTGCGCGCCGCGGCGATGCTGGCGAGCAGCACCAGGCCGCCCGCCAGCAACACCACGTACAGCTGCGGCAACGTCATCGTTGCCCTCCCTACTCAGACGAAGTAGCGCAGCCAGACGTAGAGCCAGGCCATTGCCGTGCTGATCGCCGTGGTGAGGATGCCGTATTTGGTGAACTGCCAGAACGTGATCTTGTGACCGGACCGGGCCGCGAGCCCGATCGCCACCACGTTCGCGCTGGCCGCCACCGCGGTGCCGTTGCCGCCGTAGTCCGCGCCCAGGGCGAACGCCCACCACAACGCCTGCCCGGTGCCAGGATCGGGAGCCTGTGCGACCAGCCCTTCCACGATAGGCGCCATGGTGGCCACGTAGGGGATGTTGTCGAAGAACGCGCCGAGGATCGCCGAACCCCAGACCAGCGCGGTGGCCGCGCCGAAGAAGTTGTCGCCGACGGCGGCGATCGCCCAGGTGCCGATGGTCTCGATCACCCCGGTGTGCACCAGCCCGGCGACCATGACGAACAGGCCCATGAAGAACACCAGCGTCGGCCACTCGACCTCGGCCATGACCTCGGAGGTCTCGGCCCGCGCCACGAGCATCATCACCCCGGCGCCCACCAGCGCCACGATGGACGGCTCGACGTCCACGAGGGCGTGCAGGCCGAAGCCGACGATGACCAGGCTGAGCACGACCATGCAGCGGATGAGGAGCCGGCCGTCGGTGATGGCCCGCTTCTCCTGCAGCTTCATCACCTCGGCCACCCGCTCGGGGTTGTACACGTACGACCGGCGGAACATGAAGAAGGCCAGCAGCAGGAAGGCGGCGAAGGTCACCACGACGATGGGCGTCATGTGGACGAGGAAGTCGTTGAAGGTGAGCCCCGCGCGGCTGCCGATGATGATGTTCGGCGGGTCGCCGATGAGCGTGGCCGCGCCGCCGATGTTGGAGGCGAGCACCTCGGCGATGATGTAGGGCTGAGCGGGGATGTCCAGCCGCTCACAGACCATCAGCGTCACGGGCACGACCAGCATGATCGTGGTGACGTTGTCCAGGAAGGGCGAGGCGACGGCGGTGATCGCCATCAGCATCACCATCAACCGGTACGGCCTGCCTTGGGACTTCTTGGCGGCCCAGATGGCGAGATAGTCGAAAAGGCCCGTCTGCTTGACGATCCCGACGATGATCATCATCCCCAGCAGGAGGAAGATGACGTTCCAGTCGATCCCCTCGGTCTCGGAGAAGAAGACGTGCGCGCCGGGGATCAGCCCGAGCACCGCCATGACACCGGCGGCGACGAGCACCACCTTGACCTTGTTCACCTTCTCGGTGGCGATGAAGGCGTAGGCCACCACGAAGACGGTCAGGGCGATGACACCGCTCATCGGGCGCGCCCCGGCGGGCCGGTGCGGGCCGGGCGGGCCATGGGCAACAGATACGGTGCTGATATGTCCAGAGATCTCATGGCCTACAGTTTCGGTAACGAGAGGGTAAAGACGCCATCAGGTCTGACACCCATCTCGGCTGGGGGACAGCATGTAGGGCCGCCTAGGTAGATGGGTGCTGCCACCGATGGACATCGAAGCGGTCCTGCGGCGACGCTGATGCTATGAACCAGCGAGGTCCGGTCTCAGCGCGCTCACCTGCGCAGGCGCTGTTCCGGCGGCTCATTCTGATCAACGGGCTGGTGCTCACGACCGGTTTTCTGATCCTGGCGGTCTCCCCGGCCACCGTGTCCCCGCTGGTGCTGCCCACCGAGATCCCGGTGCTCGCGATCGGCCTGACGGTGATGCTCGCCATCAACGCGGTGCTGCTGCACCGGAGTCTGGCGCCGCTGGTGGCGCTGACCGCGCTCATGCAGCGGGTCGACCTGCTGAGCTCCCGTGACCGGCTCGCCGAGAGCGGCAACGGCGACCTGACCGACGTGGTGGCCACGTTCAACAAGATGCTGGACCGGCTGGAGGCCGAGCGCAGCACCGCCGCCGCGCACGCGCTGGCCGCCCAGGAGGGCGAGCGGCAGCGCATCGCCCGCGAGCTGCACGACGAGATCGGCCAGAGCCTGACCGTGGTGCTGCTCGGGCTGAAGCGCGCCGTCGACCGCGCGCCGCAGGAGCTGTGCGAGGAGCTCCACGGCATCCAGGAGATGGTCCGCAGCAGCCTGGACGAGGTGCGCCAGGTCGCCCGGCGGCTGCGGCCGGGCATGCTGGAGGACCTGGGCCTGATCGCCTCGCTGCACGCGCTGGCCGCCGACTTCGCCGAGATGTCCGACGCGATCGTGGTCCGGCGGATGGAGTCCGACCTCCCGGAGCTGGGCGAGGAGGCGGAGCTGGTGATCTACCGGATCGCCCAGGAGAGCCTGACCAACGTGGCCCGGCACGCCAAGGCGTCCAGGGTCGAGTTCTCGCTCTGCCGGGAGCCCGGCAACGTGATCCTGAAGATCGCCGACGATGGCCGCGGCGGCCCGATCGCCGAGGGAGCGGGTGTCCGTGGGATGCGCGAGCGCGCGCTGCTGATCGGCGCCCGCCTGTCCATCACCAACCCGCCGGGGGGCGGAACCACTGTACGGCTGACCATTCCGGTGCGGCCGGGAAGGAACTGATCAGGTTGGAACGGACCCGCATCCTGCTCGCCGACGACCACGCGCTGGTGCGCCGGGGGCTGCGGCTGATCCTGGACGCCGAGCCCGATCTCGTGGTGGTGTCGGAGGCCGGCAACGGCGCGGAGGCCGTCGAACTGGCCGGTGAGGGGGTCGATCTGGCGATCCTGGACATCGCCATGCCGCGCATGACCGGCATCCAGGCCGCGCGGGAGATCTCGCGGCGCGCGCCCGAGGTGCGCCTGCTGATGCTGTCGATGTACGACAACGAGCAGTACCTGTTCGAGTCGCTGAAGGCGGGAGCCTCCGGCTACGTGCTCAAGTCCGTCGCCGACCGCGACCTGCTGGAGGCGTGCCGGGCCGCGATGCGCGGCGAGCCCTTTCTCTACCCGGGCGCGGTGACCGCGCTCATCCGCGACTTCCTGCAGCGCGAGCACCAGGGCAACGAGCACCCGTCGAGCCTGCTCACGCCGCGTGAGGAGGAGATCGTCAAGCTGATAGCGGAGGGTCACTCGTCCAGGGAGATCGCGGACCTCCTGGTCATAAGCACGAAGACGGTCGACCGGCACCGCGCGAACGTGCTGGCCAAGCTGGGCATGCGGGACCGGCTGGAGCTGACCCGCTACGCGATCAGGGCGGGACTCATAGAGCCCTGAAAGATCCGGTCAGACCGTTGACATTCCCCCAAACCGCCTCATACGTTCGGTGCGAAACGTTTCGACCGGCGGAACCGGAGGGGCATGACCTCGTTGCGTGACGTGGCCGAGCGCGCCCAGGTCGCGGTCAGCACGGTCTCCGCCGCGCTCAACGGCACCCGGCCGGTGAAGGCGGAGACCAAACGCCGCATCGAGCAGGCGGCGGCCGAGCTCGGCTACCGGCCGAACCTGCTGGCCCGCGGCCTGGTGAGCAAGCGCACCCGGATCCTGGCGCTGCTGTTCCCGCCGCCCGGCAGCGGGTTCGGGCTGACCGAGATGCGGTTCGCCACCGGGGCCGCCGAGGCCGCCGCCGAGCTGGGCTACCACATGCTGCTGTCGCCGGAGTCCGCCGACCCGGTCGAGGAGCTGCGCTACCTGACCGGGATGGGCCTGGTGGACGGGGTGCTGCTGATGGAGGTGCGGCTGGCCGACGAGCGGACCGACTTCCTGCTGGAGTCGGGGGTGCCGTTCGCCATGATCGGGCGTACCCGGGAGCCCGGCGCGATCGACCACGCCGACATCGACTTCGCCCGCACCGCCAGGGACGCCGTCGCGCACCTGGCCGGGCTGGGACACCGGGCGATCGCCTTCTTCAACCACTCCACCAGCGCCTACTCCCCCGAGTACGGGCCCTCGGTCCGGGCCGGGCGCGAGTGGGCGGCCGCCGCCGGAGAGGCGGGCCTGTGGTACGCGGGAGACGTGCGCGCCGAGACGGCCGAGGAGGGACGGCTCGCCTTCGAGCGGCTGATGGCCGAGCACCCCGAGGTGACGGCGGTGGCGGTGATGAGCGACCGCGCCGCCGTCGGCGTGCTGCAGGCGGTCGAGGAGTGCGGCCGGCGCGTCCCCGGCGACCTCACGCTCATGCTGGCCAGCGCCTCCGCCCGGGTGGCGGAGATGTTCCGGCCCCGGCTGACGACGCTGGAGCCGCCCGGGGCCGAGCTGGGCAGGCTGGGCGCCCGCATGCTGATCGACCGGCTGGAGTGCCCGGACGCGCCGCCGATGAGCCGTCTGGTGCCGTGCCGGCTGGTGGTGGGCGACAGCTCGGCGGCGCCGCGCGGGAGCGGGGCCGGGCGGTGAGCCCCGGCCTGCGCGGCCTGACCCGGGACCGGGGGCTGCTGTTCGGCGGCGACTACAACCCCGAGCAGTGGCCGGAGGAGGTCTGGGCGGAGGACGTCCGGCTGATGAAGGAGGCCGGGGTCAACCTGGTCACCGTCGGCGTGTTCAGCTGGGCGCGGATCGAGCCGGAGCCGGGCGTCCGCGACTTCGGCTGGCTGGACCGGGTGCTCGACCTGCTCGCCGGGGCGGGCGTCGCCGTGGACCTGGCCACCCCCACCGCGTCTCCGCCGCCCTGGATGGGGCACCGGTGGCCGGAGACGCTGCCGGTGGACGAGTCGGGGCACCGGCTCTGGTACGGCTCGCGCAACCAGTTCTGCCCGTCCTCGCCCGTCTACCGGGAGCGGGCGCTGGCGCTGGTGACCGACCTGGCCGCCCGGTACGCCGGGCATCCGGCGCTGGCCCTGTGGCACGTGGGCAACGAGTACGGGCAGGTCTGCCACTGCGACACCACGGCGGAGGCGTTCCGGGCCTGGCTGCGCGGACGGCACGGCGGCCTGGACGGGCTCAACGAGGCGTGGGGCACCGCCTTCTGGTCCCAGCGCTACAGCGCGTGGGAGGAGGTGCTGCCGCCGCGGCGCGCCCCGTACCTGATCAACCCGGCGCAGCGGCTGGACTTCCGGCGGTTCTGCTCGGACGCGCTGCTGGCGCACTTCAAGGCCGAGCGCGACGTCTTACGGGCGCACACTCCGGACATCCCGGTCACCACCAACTTCATGGGGTTCTTCCCGCACGCCGACTACTGGTCGTGGGCGCCCGAGGAGGACGTGGTCTCCAACGACTGGTACACGGACCCGGCCGACCCGCTCACCCACGTGCGGGCCGCGCTCACGCACGACCTGATGCGCTCCCTCGCCGGCGGACCGTGGATGCTCATGGAGCAGTCCGTCTCGGCCGTGAACTGGCGCTCCCACAACCTGCCCAAACCGCCCGGGCGGCTCCGGCTGGAGTCCCTCCAGGCCGTCGCCCGCGGCGCTGACGGGCTCTGCTACTTCCAGTGGCGGGCCTCCCGCTCCGGCGCCGAGCGCTTCCACTCGGCGATACTGCCGCACGCCGGCCCGGACACGCGTCTCCACCGCGAGGTGCGCGCGCACGGCGCCGAACTGCGGAGACTCGCCGGGGTGGCCGGCACGCGGGCGCCCGCGCGGGTGGCGCTGATCTTCGACTGGCCGAGCTGGTGGGCGGCGACCGAGCGCGGCCTGCCCACCGACCGCCTCGACCCGGTGGAGGAGCTGTTCCGCTACTACCGGCCGTTCTGGGAGCGCGGGGTCGCCGTGGACGTGATCCCGCCGTCGGCCGACCTGTCCGGCTACGCGCTGGTGGTGGCCCCCAGCCTGTTCCTGCTCGCCGAGGCTGACGCCGCGTCGCTGACCTCGTACGTACGAGCAGGCGGCACCTTCGCGGCCGGTCCCTTCTCCGCGGTCGCCGACCTGGACGCGCGCGTCTACCAGGGGCGCTTCCCGGTGCCGCTCCGCGAGGTGCTGGGCATGTCGGGCGAGGAGTGGCTGCCCGTGCCCGAGGACCGGGAGGTGCGCTGCGCCTGGGCGGACGGCGGCGCGTTCACCGCGAGCCTCTGGACCGAGCTGGTCCGGGCCGAGGGCGCCGAACCGGTCGCCGTCTTCGCCGACGGCGGCGGCCCAGCCGTCCTGCGGCACTCCTACGGTGCCGGGACCGCGTGGTACGTCGCCACGCTGCCCGGGCACGACGCGCTCACCGCGCTGGCCGGACGGCTGCTCGCCGACGCGGGCGTGACCGGCGCGCTGCCCGGCCCGCCGCCGCCCGGCGTCGAGGCCGTCCGCCGCGGCCCCGTGCTCTTCCTGCTCAACCACGGCGCGGAGACGGCCCGCGTGCCGATCCCCGCCCCGGCACGCGACCTGCTGACCGGGGCCGCCGCCGACGGCGCGGTCACGCTCGCCCCCCAGGGCGTCGCCGCGCTGCGGACCATCGACGCATGACCCGCGAGAACAATGAGGAGAGATCCGTCATGCCCGCTTTCCCCGACGACTTCCTGTGGGGTACGGCCACGGCCGCCTACCAAGTGGAGGGTGCCTGGAACGAGGACGGCCGCGGGCCGTCCATCTGGGACACCTTCTCCCACACCCCCGGCCTGGTGACCAACGGCGACACCGGCGACCTGGCCTGCGACCACTACCACCGCCTGGAAGAGGACCTGGACATCCTCGCCGAGCTGGGCGTCGGCGCCTACCGCTTCTCCATCTCCTGGCCGCGTGTGCTGCCCGGCGGCGGCGACCGGCTCAACCAGGCCGGGCTCGACTTCTACCGGCGGCTGGTGGACGGGCTGCGGGCCCGGAACATCGCCCCCGTCGCCACCCTCTACCACTGGGACCTGCCGCAGGAGCTGGAGGACGCGGGCGGCTGGCCGAACCGCGACACCGCCTACCGGTTCGCCGCCTACGCGCACCGGATGGGCGAGGCGCTCGGCGACCGCGTGGCCACCTGGATCACGCTGAACGAGCCGTGGTGCTCGGCCTACCTCGGCTACGCCTCCGGCGTGCACGCCCCCGCCCGCACCGAGCCCGCCGCGGCGCTGGCCGCGCTGCACCACCTCAACCTCGGCCACGGGCTCGCCGCCCGTGCCCTGCGCGAGGTCATCGACCCGGCCGCCCAGGTGTCGGTGACTCTCAACCTGCACCACGCCCGCGGCGTCTCCGAGGGGGACGCCGACGCGGTGCGGCGGGTGGACGCGCTGGCCAACCGGGCCTTCCTCGGCCCGATGCTGGACGGCGCCTACCCGCGCGACCTCATCGACGACACCGCCTCCGTCACGGACTGGTCGTTCGTCAAGGACGGCGACGAGGCCACGGCCGCCGCCCCGATCGAGGTGCTGGGCGTCAACTACTACAACCCGGTCCTGGTGCGGCAGTGGGACGGCAAGGGCCCCCGCGACACGGCCGACGGGCACGGGGACGGCGCGGCCTCGCCCTGGATCAACTGCGACGACGTCGAGTTCGTGCAGCAGCCCGGACCGTACACCGAGATGGGCTGGAACATCGACGAGACCGGCCTGACCGAGCTGCTGCTGCGGCTGCGCCGCGACTACCCGTCGCTGCCCGTGATGATCACCGAGAACGGCGCGGCCTTCCCCGACGAGGTCTCCGCCGACGGCCGCGTCCACGACGCCGACCGGATCGACTACCTGCGCCGCCACCTGACGGCGGTGACGGAGGCGATCGCGGGCGGCGCCGACGTGCGCGGCTACTTCCTGTGGTCGCTGATGGACAACTTCGAGTGGGCCCACGGGTACGGCAAGCGCTTCGGCATCATCCGCGTGAACCGGGACACCATGGAGCGCACCTGGAAGGACAGCGCCCACTGGTACCGCGACGTGGTGGCCGCCAACGCCCTCCCCGCCGAGGCCACCACGCCCTGATCCCGCTCACGTCGTCAGGCCCGTCGCGGGAGCGCTCCCGCGACGAAACCCCAGGTAAGCCGGGATGCTGTGCCCGGCTCACGTGGCGTTCGGGACGTGTGACAGCGGCGCGTCCAGCCTGCGCCCTTGGATGCGTCGCGGGAGCGCTCCCGCGACGCGCCCAGGGGCCGGCCCAGCGAGCCGGGCACCGCTTCCCGGCACGCGGACGCGAGCCGCGGGTCAGCCGAGCACCTCAACCGTGCCTCGTTCCCCGTCGACGCGGACGCGGTCGCCGTCGCGGAGCCGCATCGTGGCGTTGCCGGTGCCCACCACGGCCGGGATGCCCAGCTCCCGCGCCACGATCGAGGCGTGCGACAGCGGCGCGCCCATGTCCGTGACCACCGCCGCCGCCCGGGGGAAGAGCGGGGTCCAGCCCACGTTGGTCAGCGTCGTCACCAGGATCTCGCCCGGCCGGAGCCGGTCTCCGTCCTCCGGCCTGCCGATCAGCCGGGCGACGCCCTCCACCACGCCCGGGGCGCCGGGGAAACCGGTGACCGTGTCCTCGGGCGGGACGCCGCCGCGCGCGTCGTACAGGTCGGCGCGCCGGTCGGGGTCGGCCGCCCAGCGCACCGGGTCGAAACGGCCGACGATCAGCGCCGGGTAGGCGGGCAGCGCGGCGTAACGCTCGTAGGTGGCCCGCCGGACCGGAACCTCGGCGAGGGGCGCGGTGTCGCCGCGGAGCACCGCGGCGATCTCCTCCCGCTCCAGGAAGAAGAGCGCGTCGCCGTGCCCGGTCAGCTCCCCGGCGCGCAGCACGTACGCGCGGAGCACCCAGAACGCGCGGACCACCTCCGAGCGGGCGGCCTCCCGGTCGCGCACCACGGCGTTCCAGCGCCGCACCCGCCTCCGCATCCCGGCGACCCGGCGCGGGTGACGCCGCGCGAACCGGTCCCAGGCCGCCTCCGCCGCCTCGCGCTGCCGTTCCAGCAGCGTCTCGGGGTCGTCGGGCAGCTCGCGCAGCCCCGCCAGCTGGGCGTCCAGCCAGGCCGGGTCCTCGCCGGGCCGCGGCGCCGAGAGCTCGAACTCGTGCGGGCCCCGATGCCCGTGACGCCGGGCGAACTCCTCTCGGGAGAGCTGGCCCGCGGCGACCCGGCCGAGCCCGACGAGCAGGCCGAGGCTGGCCAGCTCGCCGTCGGCGTTCGCGCCGGTGAGCATGGCCTCGGCGTCCGTCTCGCCCGCCATCTTGGTGAGCCGCACGCGGGTGAGCACCAGCGTCGCGCCGCCCTGCCGACCGGCGGCCTCCAGCGTCCGGCAGGCGGTGACCAGGTACGGCAGGATCTCCCGGTCCGCCAGGCCGGCCAGCTCCGCCGGGTCCGAGATGGCGGCGATCCGGGCGCGCAGCTCCCCAGCCCGCTGTGGCGAGGCGGCCAGGAACGCCCGCATGCCCCTGAGGTTGCGGCGCACCCGCCGGCGCACCTGGACGGCCACCGGCAGCACCCGCCTCAGCAGCTCCCAGCGGGACGCGTCCAGCATCGGCACGTCCAGCCCGGCCGGCACTCTGCCGAACACCTGCTCCAGCGCGCTCCGCCGGCTCCGCAGCCCGAAGGCGCGGGCGACGGAGAACGCGATGCTGAGGTTCATGTAGAACCGGCCGCCGATGTTGCCGACCAGATCGAAGCCGGGGATCGTGGACGCGGACATGGCCTCGGCGATGAACAGCCGCACGAACGACCAGGTGACGGGCGTCATCACGTCGGGAATGGCCTCTCCCAGGTTGCCCGCCGTCCATAGGTAGTCGCCCTTGAGCGAGTCGTTCCACTCCTCGTGCTGCCGCCCCAGCGCGGTGATCGGGCGCGCCTGGAGGATGACGAACGCGCCGTCGCGCCTGGCCCACTCCACGTCCATCGGGGTCCCGTACAGCTTCTCGGCTTGCTGACCGAGCGCGGCGAGCTCGACCGCCTGCCGCTCGTCCAGCACGGGCGCGCGGCGCAGCTCGGCCGGGACCGGCCGCTCGCGCGTGCCGTCGCCGGTGCGTACGGTCATGACGGCCTTGTCCCCGGTACGGGAGCGCGTGACCTTGCCTTCCGAGACCACCACCGTGTCGGGGGTGACGTGGCCGCCGACGACCGCCTCGCCGAGACCCCAGGCGGCGTTGATCACGGTCTCGCCGCGGGCGCCGGTCACGGGGTCGGCGGTGAACAGGACGCCCGCCGCGTCGGCGTCCACCAGCTCCTGCACCACCACGGCGAGCGCCACGTCGGCGTGCGGGACCCGGTTGCGGTCGCGGTAGGCGATGGCGCGGGGGTTCCAGAGTGAGGCCCAGCAGCGCTTGACCGCGTCGAGGAGCGTGTCGCCCCGGACGTTCAGGTACGTGTCCTGCTGTCCGGCGAAGGACAGGTCCGGCAGGTCCTCGGCGGTGGCCGACGAGCGCACCGCCACCGGCACCCCGTCGCCCAGCGCCGCATAGCCGGCCCGGATGTCGTCGGCGAGGTCCGCGGGCAGGTCGTGGGCGGCGAACAGCCCGGCGATGCGCGCGTCATCCCCGGCGGCGGCCGCTTCGAGCATCTCGTCCCGGAAGGCGGCGGTGAACGCCCTGTAGGCGCCGGTGGTGACGACGAACCCGCCGGGCACCGGCATCCCCGCACCCACCAGCCGCGCCAGCGAAGCGCCCTTCCCACCCGCCGTGGCGAGATCCCCGGCGGCGCCGAGCGGCAGCACGGTCTTCATCGCATCTCCTTACCGCGAGGTGAACACAGCGGGACAGCACCCCCGCCGCGGCGTGATCCCCGGCGCCCAGCGGCGGCCCGGTCCTGACCGTGGGCAGGCGTGATCCCCGGTGCCCAGCGGCAGCACGGTCCTGATTGTGGGCAGACCACCCGTCGTGGCGGTTCATCGCGTCTCCTGGCCGAGGGAGCGGGCCAGCCGATGGGCGGCGGTCTCCTCGATCTCGTCGAGGTGGGCGCGGGTGGCGCGGGTGACGTCCTGGCCGGGGGGCGCGCCGGTGCCGAGCGCCCGGGCGGTGGCGTCGGCGACCAGTTCGGCGACGCGTTTGTCCGGCAGTCTCCGGTCCTGCGGCAGCATGCTCTGCGGGATCAGGAACCCGTACACCAGCGCGGTGACGAGGGCGGTCCGCTCGTCGGCGGTGAGGTCGGCGCGGACCGCGCCGAGCCGGGCCAGCTCGTCCAGGTAGCGCCCGAAGGCGGCGTCGGATTCGCTGGTGCCGCGCTCCAGCTTCTGCCGGGTCAGCTTGCCGAGCACCTCCGAGTCGCCGACCACGGCCGCCCGGGTGAGGGGCCGGCGCAGCAGCGCCGCGGTCAGCTCGCCGATCAGTTCCGGCAGCGTGGCCGGCTCCGCCGCACGCACCTCCTCGACCAGGCGCACCCGGTCGCGCCGGAGCAGCGCGGTGAAGAGCGCGTCGCGGGTCTTCCAGTGCAGGTAGATCGTGCCCTTGGCGACGCCGGCTGCACGGGCCACGTCCTCGACCGTCGTCTTGTCGTAGCCCCAGCGCAGGATCAGCTCGGCGGCGGCGTCCAGGATCCGGTGCGCCCGCTCCAGATGGCGGGCCGGATCCTGTGGAGGTCGTCCTGGCCTGGCCATCCACCCCCCTTTTAGATATTTGACCAGATAATCATATTTGGTCATTTAATTCTAGGGGGGTTCGGCACGGACCGAACGGTCACTGGGTGGGCGGGTAGGCGACGACCGGGAAGAACGTCCGGGAGCGCTATCACACCGCCAGCGTGGACTCGGGGGGTGGCCGGTGTCTCTCCTGCCCGGTCGTGGCTGTGACGTTCGGGCGGGAGGGTCGGGGCCGTGGCCCGTCAGACCCGCCGAGTACATGTCGTGATCAAGCTGGGCGAGAGCACCGGACACGCCGGTGACGTGGCCTCACCCGAGGCCGCCGGTGCGCAGCCGGTCCGGCCCCTCGCCGGCATCCCGCAGCGTCTCTTTCCCGGCAGGACCGGACGGCCGCCGCCGGGCGTCCTGGTCCAGCAGGAGCGTCGCCTTGAAGGCCGCGTCGGGGTCGGGGTTCCGCGCCGCCAGGTACACCAGATCCATGATCTCCTCGTACGCTTCGGCGTGCCGTTCGAGCAGCATGGCCAGGAGCGTCACCGACACCGAGGCCCACTCCGTCTCCCCGGCGGTGAGCACGGCGCGCAGCGCGGCCAGCGCCTCGGTCACCTCGCCCGCCTCGGTGTGCAGCTGGGCCAGGCAGGCCTGCGCCTCCAGGGCGTACTCGGGCCGCCCGCCGGCGATCACCCGGCGGAAGATCGCCTTGGTCTCGTCCACGTCGCCGAGCTGGCCGATGACCTTGGCCTGCTCCAGCAGCGCGGGCAGCCGGATCTCGGGCCGCGGGTCCTCGGCGGCGCGCGCGTAGGCGGCGACCGCGCCGTCGTACTCGCCGAGGTCCGTCAGGGCCGCGCCGAGCAGCCGGTACGTCAGGGTCAGGTGCCTGGGGTGACCGGCGGCGACGGCGTGCTCGCAGACCGCGCGGGCCTCCTCGTACCGGGCCTCGTCCGCGTACCGCCGATAGAGCCGGAACGCCGTGAGCGACACCGCCTCGGGGTCGCGCACGGCGAGCAGGTCGTCCACCGGGGGGAGGTCCGGCAGCCGGAGCCGGGCCGCCAGCTCGGCCACGGCGGGGCTGTCGGAGCGGCGCGCCCGCTCCAGCGCCTCCCCGGCGCCCGCCGCGTCGCCCAGCTCGGTACGGACCAGCACCAGCGCGGTGTCGGCGAGCGCGGCCACCTCGAAGTCGGCCCCGTCGGCCGCGATGGACAGCACCCGGTGCGCCGCGGCCCACTCCCGGGCCTCGATCAGCATCATGCCCATGGCCATCGCCGAGCGCTGCCCGTACACGGGGTCGCCCGACCGGATCACCGACCGGTGCGCCGCCTCGGCCCCGTCCAGGTCGCCCTGCTCCTCCAGCAGGCTCGCCAGCAGGTGGGCGGCCTGGGCGTCCCCGGCCGCCGCCGCTTCCCGGAACAGCGCGGCGGCCCCTTCGAGGTCTCCCGCCTCCCAGCGGTCCATGGCCGATCCGAGCCGCCCTGACGTCATATCCCGCTCCCTGGTCGCCCCCTGAAGTGAAAAAGCTACACATCTGCCCCTGTGGTCACTCGCCATTCGCCGATACTCGGGGCCGTACCGTAGGGGCATGGGCAAGGCGTTCTGGATCGACCAGGAGTTCGACAGGGACCGCGACGGCCGCTTCGCGATGCACGTGCGCAAGAACCTCGACGCGTTCGAGTGGGGCGACATCGCGCCGGTCCGGTTCGCGTGCGCGGCCTGGGAGCTGGCCACGCCGCCGTCGCTCTCGCCCGGCTACGTGCGCTGGGACCGGCGGGTGCTGGAGGCGTCCTGCGTCCGCAACACCTGGGACGGCTCGCTGACCGCGCGCGTCCGGCTGGCCTCGCCGCTGCCCGCCGAGCTGACCCGCTCGCGCGCCTGGTGGCGTGACCGCGGCTGGCTCGGCTGGCAGGAGACCTTCGGCCAGTACGTCGAGCCGAGCCAGCAGGACCTGGCCCGCAACCCGTTCCTGCGGGCGAGCCTGCTGGTGGAGGCGCCGGTGCCGCTCGGCGACCTGCCGCCGGAGCCCGAGGGGCCGCACGACGAGGTGGAGCAGAGCGCCCAGCGGGCCGTGACGGTGCTGGCCCGCGAGCTGGACGCGCTGGTCGCGCCCATCCTGGAGCAGCTCGGCCCCTGAGCATGCCGGATGACCGTCCGGGTAGCGGAGGCGCATGAGACTCCTCGCGGGTGTGCTGCTCACTGCTCTCGCGGCGGGCTGCGCCGCCGACACGGCCGGGGCCGCGCGGGCCGCGGAGCGCTTCACGGCCGCGCTCGCCGCCGGTCAGGCGGAGGTCGCCTGCGGCCTGCTCGCCCGTAAGACGGCCGAGAAGCTGCCCGGCCCCGGCCAGTCGTGCGCCGCCGCGCTGCGCGAGCTGCGGCTGCGGGCGGGCGGCCCCGTCACCGAGGTGAGCGTCTGGGGCGACGAGGCGCAGGTGCGGCTGGAGGACGACACCCTGTTCCTGCGCCACTTCGGCGACGGCTGGCGGGTCGTGGCGGCGGGCTGCGTGCCGGTCCGCGATCTGCCGTACGAGTGCGAGGTCGAGAGCTGATGAGGGTGATGTTCACGCTGACGTTGCTCGTCATCGCGTCCGGCCTGGTCTTCGTCTACGCCATCGGATGGTCGCACCTGTGAGGCGGTTCAAGGACAATGCGCTGTCTCTGGTCTTCCTCGTCATGTTCCTGCTGAGCCTGGCCGGGCAGGCGCTGGCCGGGATGCTGGACTACAACGAGCGGCAGCTCGTGCGCGGCGGCGATCCGGTCTCCTTCGGGCGGTACGTGTTCTCGTCCGACTACGCGGCGAACGTGGCCGAGAACTGGCAGTCGGAGTACCTGCAGTTCTTCCTGTTCATCATGGTCACCGTCTGGGTGGTGCAGCGCGGCTCGCCGGAGTCGAAGGAGCCGGGCCAGGAGGGGGCCGAGTCCGACGAGCGGCAGCTGGTCGGCCGGCACGCGGCGCCTGACTCGCCCGCCTGTGCCCGGGCGAAGGGGGCCCGCCTGTGGCTCTTCAGCAACTCGCTCGGCCTGGTGATGGGGCTGATCTTCCTGCTGTCGTGGGGTGCGCAGTCGGTGGCGGGGCAGTCGTCGTACAACTCGGAGCGGCTGGCCGACCTGCGCGACCCCGTCGGCTGGGGCGCGTACGTGACCTCGCCCGACTTCTGGAACCGCAGCCTGCAGAACTGGCAGTCGGAGCTGCTGGCCGTGCTGTCGATGGTGGTGCTCTCGATCTACCTGCGTCAGCGCGGCTCGCCCGAGTCGAAGCCGGTCGGCGCGCCCCACTCGGCCACCGGGGTCCAGGGCTGACCGGTGATCACGGCCACCACGCGGGTGCCGGCCGCGAACGCGCCGCGGCGGGCCAGGTCGACGATCCCGAGCAGCATCTTGGCCACGTACAGCCGCTCCACGCCGTGCTCGGCGGCGAACGCGTCGAGCTCCGGGGTGGTGCGCGCGTATCCGCCGAAGTGGTGGTCGAGGTCGATCGACCAGTTGTCCAGGACGCGCCCGCACGCCTCGCGCTGCAGCCTGGCCACCTCGCCGGCGAGGAACCCGGCCCCCTTCAGCACCGCGAACCCGAGGGCCCGCTTGCCCGGAGGCAGCCCGGCCGCTATCCCCGCGAGCGTGCCGCCGGTGCCGACCGGGCAGCAGACGACGTCGTACGGAACGTCTATGCAGGCGGGCAGCTCGGCGCAGCCGCGCACGGCGGCGGCGTTGCTGCCGCCCTCGGGCAGGATCGTCACCTCGCCCCAGCGCTCGCGGAGCCGCGCCAGCACCTCGGGCGTGTGCTTGCGCCGGTAGGAGCCGCGGTCGAGGTAGTCGAGGCGCATCCCGCAGGCGGCGGCGTAGGCCAGCGAGGGGTTGAGCGGCAGGCGCTCCTCGCCGCGGATCACGCCGATGGTCTCGAAGCCGTGGCGGCGCCCGGCGGCGGCCACGGCCCTGATGTGGTTGGAGTAGGCGCCGCCGAAGGTGAGGACACGCGGGTGGCCGAGGTTGTAGCGGAGCTTGCGCGCCTTGTTGTCGTCGGGCATGAGGAAGACCCGCACCGCGCCGAGCGCGGGATGGCGCAGCTCCTCCATCACCGTCCTGTGTGCCCCTCGTGCCGTCCGTGGCGCTAGTCTACGGTCGGGTCCTTGTTGAAGGGTGTTCGATTATGCGCGTTGTTGAAGCTTTCCGTGCCGCGTTCGGCGCCGATCCGGCCACCGTCTGGCGCGCGCCCGGCCGGGTCAACCTGATCGGCGAGCACACCGACTACAACGACGGCTTCGTGCTGCCGTTCGCGGTCCCGTGGGGCGTCACGGCGGCGGTCAGCCCGCGCGACGACCAGACGATCCGCCTGCTGTCGCTCCAGGCGCCCTCCCCCGAGCCCGTCGTCCTCGCCTCCCGCGACGAGGCCCAGGGCTGGACCCGCTACGCCGTCGGCGTCCTCGCCGTGCTCGGCGACCGCGTGCGCGGCGCCGACATCGCCCTCGACGGCGACGTCCCCCAGGGCGCCGGGCTCAGCTCCAGCGCCGCCCTGGAGGTCTCGGTGGCCTCCGCGCTGAACGAGCTGCACGACCTCGGCATGAGCCCCATGGAGGTGGCGCTGCTCAGCCAGCGGGCCGAGAACGAGTTCGTCGGCATGCCGTGCGGCATCATGGACCAGGCCGCATCGGCGCTCTGCCGGGAAGGCCACGCGCTCTTCCTCGACTGCCGCACGCTCGGCTCCCGCAACGTCCCGCTCGACCTGGCCGCCGACGGGCTGCGCATCCTGATCATCGACACCCGGGTGCACCACGAGCACGCCGGCGGCGAGTACGCCAAGCGGCGCGCCGAGTGCGAGTCCGCCGCCCGCACCCTCGGCGTCGAGGCACTGCGGGACGTCACCGACCTCGGCGCGGCGCTCGCCCGGCTGCAGGGGGACGAGCGCAAGCGGGTCGAGCACGTGGTGACCGAGAGCCACCGGGTGGAGGCGGTCGTGGGCCTGCTCCGCGCCGGCCATCCGGCGGAGATCGGCGCCCTGATGAACGCCTCCCACCTGTCGCTGCGGGACAAGTACGAGGTGTCCTCGCCGGAGCTCGACGTCGCGGTGGAGGCGGCCGTCCGCGGCGGGGCCCGGGGGGCGCGCATGACCGGCGGCGGCTTCGGCGGCGCCGCCATCGCCCTGGTGGCCGAGGACCGGCTGGACGCGGTCCGTCAGCAGGTCACGTCGTCCTTCGCCGAGCGCTCCTGGCAGGAGCCCCGCTTCCTCCCGGCCACCCCGGCCGCCGGGGCGCACCGCCTCAGCTGACGCCTTTCCCGGGGCGCCTCAGCTGACGCCCTTCCCTAGGCCACCTCACCTGACATCCCTCTCAAGGGCGCCTCAGCTGACGTCCTTCCCAAGGGCGGGGAAGTCGGGGTCGCGGCGCTCCACGAAGCTGGCCACGCCCTCGGCGAAGTCCGGCCGCCGGAACGAGGTCAGCATCTCCCGCGTCGCTCGTTCGTACGACTCGTCGAGCGTCGCCGCCCAGTCCCCCCAGACCTGCCGCTTGATCACCGCCATCGACGCGGGCGAGCTGTAGGCGGCCAGCTCCCCCGCATACGCCCGCGCCTCCGCCAGCAGCCGCTCCCCCGGCACCGCCCGCAGGGCCAGCCCCATCTCGTACGCCTCGCGCCCGCTGAAGGTGCGGCCCGACAGCAGCACGTCCATCGCCCGCTGCTGCCCCATGACGCGCGGCAGCACCCACCCCAGCCCGTACTCGGCGATCAGCCCGCGGCGCGCGAAGGCGGTCGTCCACTTGGCCTCCTCGGCGGTGAACACCAGGTCGCACATGAGCGCGTGCACCATGCCGAGCCCCGCGCAGGCGCCGTTCACCGCCGCGATCACCGGCTTGCCGATCGTAAGGGGGAAGGTGTTGGGCCTCGGGTCCGGCTCCGCCTCGTACGCGCCCTGCTGGATGGCGCCCAGCGTCTCGAAGTCCGCCCCCGCGCAGAAGCCCCGGCCGGCGCCCGTCACGACGACGGCCCGTACCCGCCGATCCTCCTCCGCCTCCGCCAGCAGGTCGAAGTAGCGCCGGCCGAGGGCGTCGGTCCAGGCGTTGAGCCGGTCCGGGCGGTTGAAGGTGAGGGTGAGCACGCCCCGGTCGAGCGAGGAGAGTACGAGTTCTGCCATGCGCCAACCGAACCATGTTCTAGATGACCGCGCAACGCCCTCCAGCGGCGCGCCACGGAGCTGAATGCCGCGCCGCGCAACGCCCCTCCAGTGGCACGCCACGAAGCTCGGCGTGAGACAGACGTCGTGCCGTCCAACCCCCTCAGTGACGCGGCACGAAGTTCGGCATGAGCTGGATCTCGTCGTAGTAGCGGTGGAACACCGGGGTGGCCCCGCCCGAGATCGGCGGCACGATCCACGACCAGTCGGCCGGGCAGACCCGCCCCGCCTTCTCCTCCTTGGCCAGGTGGGTGAGGAACCGCCGCGACTCGGTGTGATGGTCGGTCACCGTCACCCCGGCCTTCTCGAACGAGTGCAGCACGGCCACGTTCAGCTCCACCAGCGCGTGGTCGCGCCAGAGGGACCGCTCGGTCGAGACGTCCAGCCCCAGCCGCTCGGCCACCACGGGAAGCTGGTCGTAGCGGTCGGTGTCGGCCAGGTTCCGGGCGCCGATCTCGGCCCCCATGTACCAGCCGTTGAAGGGCGCGCACGGGTAGCAGATCCCGCCGATCTCCAGACACATCCCGGAGATCGCGGGCACCGCGTGCCACCGCAGCCCCAGCTCGGCGAACCACGGGAACTCCGGATGCTCGATCGGCACCTCCAGCACCACGTCGCCCGGCAGGTTGCACAGCAGCGGCTCCCCCGCCCCCGGCTGGATCACCAGCGGCAGCACGTCGAACCTGCCCTCCCCGCCGCGCCAGCCCAGCGACCGGGCCAGCGCGGTGATGGCGGTGTTCCGCGGATCCCCGACGACGGACCCGTCCGGGCAGCGGTGCCCGGCGTAGCGGATGAGCTGCTCGTTCAGCACCCGGGGCGCCGGCCGGGCGGGCCGGTCGGGCGGGAACACGGTGATGACCGGCCTGATCTTGCCGCCGTTGGTGGCCTCCCGCAGGTGCTCCACGCACTCCAGGGCCACCCCCTCGGCGCTCGTCGTGCTCCGGCGGTCACGCACCTTCAGCGACTTCCAGTACAGGCGGCCGATGCAGCGGTTGCTGTTGCGCCACGCCACCCGGGCGCCGAACTCCAGCTCCTCGTAGGTGTGCGTGTACGAGCCACGCCGGGAGATCTCCTTGGCCACGTCCCGCAGCCGCGCGGCCATCCCGCCGGCCTTCGGGTTCTCGGCGTGGAAGAGCCTGACGAAGCGCTCCGCCTCGCGGTAGTCGGTGGTGCGCTCGATGAGGCCCGGGACGGGCAGGGCATCGAAGGGTCTGAGCGTTCTGATCCAGGTAGGCACGCAGGTAACCAGCACTTTTCCGGTCACGGATCGCCCCACCGGTTCCGGGCCGGCGGCACGTCCTGGTGGCGGCGCCCCTTTCCACACCGCCATGACGGCTTGTCCGCAGCAGCCCCATCTTGGTCTGCCGAGGGTGCCCCTGTCCGGCAAAACGGGAAACTGTGTGACGTTCTGACTACAACCGGTGAGTTTCCTGATTTCCCCTGGCCGGCTCCACGAGAAACCTGAACAATCATCCATCGTGCTAGGGATCTCCGGCTTCTCCCCCACCTTCCTCGTCGGGCTTGAGGCCGTCCGCGACACCCACGGACCAAGGCTCGCCACGCTGCCCGGCCGCCGGCTGACGTCCTTCGCGATCGTCCGTTTCGCCGAGGACGGGGAGTGGTTCGCCGACTGCCCCGTCATCCTGGACTTCGACGGCGTCCGGGTCGAGATCTGCCACTGGAAACTCGACGAACTGTCGATCGGCTGGAACACCATCGACACATCCGCACCGATCACCGACTGGGAGTGGTACGAGCTGACGCCGGTATGGTCCGGCGACGACGAGCGGCTGGAGGCGTTCGCCGGCCAGGAGCTCCGCGAGGTCGCCCTGCTGGAGTGGCGTCCGTCATGCTATGACCTGGCGTACGGCACCGTCGCGGTGGAGTTCGTCTTCGACACGGGCGGCTTTCTCATCGCCAACGCCCTCGACGAGAACGGCATCGAACTCGGCACCCCTCATCCGGAGTTCGCGCGCCACCGCCTGGCCTGAAACACGGCGGCCGACTTCTTAGCCGAGCACCATTCGCCGCTCGAAGGGTTCCCAGTGGACAGCGATGAGCCCGCCGTACTTCCTGGCCAACCTGCGACGCAGATCCTGGTCGAACGCGTTCACTCCGAGAACCACCCGATTGAGTTCCGGCGCGATTCTCAGGCTCAGAGAAGCCTCCGTCTCCTCCACCGGCCCGCTCGCCACGTCTGTCAAGGTCTCCAGCTCTGCGCGGCTGTTCTCCACCAGTCTCAGCCGAGGCACGATCCTGAAGCGGACGTTTTTCCCGTTCTCCCAGTACGCCCCGGAGATCGGCGGTGCGGCCAGTTCGCGTCCGCGCGGGGTGACGTAGGGCACGACGAGCCGGTACGGCGCATGCAGGATGTACGGCGGAGCAAGATCGTGCGGGTAGGCCTCCGCCCGACGCTGAGCGATCTCCAGAGCGCGATTGAACGGTTCGACGCCCTCGTAGGACCTGAGCAGCACAGGATTGACCGGCATGACGTAGACCTCAACCGCGTCCTTGGTCGCAGGCTGCACGATGATCCGCCCGTCTCCTGGCAAGAACGTGGGCGCGGCTACGACACCGTAAAGGGCGCAAAGCGTGAAGATCAGCCGTAATCGCATACGGGCAGAGTGTACGCACCGGCCAGCCTGAAACACGGTAGGCCCGGGAACGACTCAGGCCCCCTCACCTGCTGATGGTGAGGGGGCCTGGTGGCAGCTCCCGCGATTGGACTCGAACCAATAACCTGCCGGTTAACAGCCGGCTGCTCTGCCGTTGAGCTACGCGGGATCGGGTGATCCACGCTGACCAGAGGGCCTTTGGGGGCCGCTCCGTCGGGCGCAGGAATAGATTAGCGCACTCCTGGAGTGCGTGTCGCATCGTGATGCGGGTAGTGCCGTCAGAGCGGAGGTGCAAGATGCGTTATCGAATGCCATTCGTCATGGGACTGGCCGTCGGGTACGTGCTCGGCAGCAGGGCCGGACGTGAGCGGTACGAGCAGATCAAACGGACGGCCCAGCGTGTCGCCGACAACCCCAGGGTGCAGGAGGCCGCGGGGGTGGTGGGCGCGAAGGCCGCGAAGATGGGTGAGACGGCCCGGTCGAAGATGAGCGGGTCGATGCAGGACAAGATGCCGTTCGGCAAGAAGACCCGTGAGGAGCCCGGAACCGGGTGGCCGGAGGAGAAGAAGGTCGCCGAGACGACCACGGCCGACCGCACGGGTATCCCTTACTGACGGCGTCACACGCCCATACTGCGGCGCATCCCTTCGAGTGCCTGCTCGGCCTGGGCGCGCAACCCCGGGTCGTCCGGGTCGAGGCCTTCGTCGAAGACGAGAGTCCAGCCGACGACCTCGCCGGCCGGCCGCCGTCTGGCCACCAGGCGCACGCCGCCGCGGCCGGGCAGGTGCACGTGTTTGTTGACGATGATGGTGGCGTTGACGCGTTCGCGCAGGGTCTCGGGCAGCAGCCGCGGCTCCGGGACCCTGACCTCGTGGCGGTCGCCGCCGGTGAGGACCAGCCGGAGCCCGTCTTCGTCCCACGACGCCTTGTCGATCGTCTCGTACGGGATTCGCGTGCCGTCGGGAAGGAACAGCGCGAGCGTGGTCGCGACGAGGTGGCCGTCGTCTGACGAGGTGAAGGCGAGCACCCGCTCCCCCGGCTCGGTGGCCAGGGACGCGCGCACGCCGGCGGGCAGGCGTCGGAAGAGCTTCACCTCTCCACCGTATCCGCGAGCAGATCCAGGGTGAGCGCCGCGCTCCAGGAGAAGTCGCGGCAGCCGCGCCCGCTGCCGTCGAACGGGTCGAAGCACTCGCGGAACCCGGCCTGCCTGACGAGGCGGAGGGTGCCGTTGGTGAGCTGCCTGCCGAGGGATTCCAGGCCGTGCACGGCGGCGGCGTGGCGGAGCAGCCAGTTGGTGTTCACCCAGGAGGGGCCGCGCCAGTAGCGGGTGCGGTCGAACTGGGCGGCGCGGATCTCGCAGCTCGGCACCGGGTAGCCGGTGGCGCCCATGAACCGGGCCGACTCGAGTGTCTCGACGGCGGCGGCGAGGTGCTGGGCGGGCAGCCCGGGGTCGAGCAGCGGCCCGAACCCGCCGATGGTGTGGATCCGGACGAGTTCGCCGGCGCGCAGGTCGCGGGCGTAGAAGCCGTCGTCCCAGAGCCGGTCGAGCAGGGCGCTCCTGATGCGTTCGGCCTGTTCCGCGTAGGGGACGGGGTCGGCTCCGGCGACCGGGGCGAGTTCGGCCATGGCCTGGCTGGAGGCGAGCCAGATGCCGTTGAACATCGGGTCCTCGATGGCGAACGGGTGTTCGTCGCGCAGGTATTCGGCGCGGTAGCCCGCGTCGCGGTAGCGCAGCGCCAGCCAGACGTACCGGTCGTGGTCGCTGTCGGGGTGCCGTTCCTCCAGGCAGGCGTCGCGGTAGCCGTAGCGGATCTCGGGGAGGGCGGCGAGCGCGGCGTCCCAGGCGGGGCTGTCGTCCATGCCGGATTCCCAGGGGTGGACGATGGCGGCCAGCCCGGCGCCGCCGAGGTCGCGGTCGCGGGCCAGGTAGGCGTGCTGGGCGGCGAGCGCCGGGAAGGCCCGCCTGACGAAGGCGGCGTCGCCGGTGTGGCGGTAGAGCCACCACAGCGCCAGCCCGTGCAGCGGGGGCGCGGTCAGTCCTGAGGTGCGGACCCGCGGCGCCAGAGGGTGGTCCTGGGAGCGCCAAACGTCCGGGCCGGGGAAGTACGCCTCGGGCGTGTGGAAGACGATGTGCGGGAGCATGCCCGTGGCCCACTGCCCGTCGAGCAGGCTGAGCAGCTCGGCGCGGGCCCGGCCGGGCCGGTGGCGGGCCAGGCCGATGGCGACGAACGCCGAGTCCCAGCTCCACTGGTGCGGATAGAGGCCGGGCGCGGGCACGGTCGCGCACCCCGTCCAGTTCGCCTCGAGCACGGCAAGTGCCTCGCGCCCGAGCGCGGCGTCGTCGACCGCGGGCCGCGCTGTCATTCACCCACTATGCGCCGCCAAGTCCGATCACGCTACGTTCTACCCACCGCCTTCGTCAGCAGCATGACGCCGAGCACCACGGCGCCGATGACGAGGGTCCACTTGACCAGAGTGAAGAAGAGGCCGACGAGCGGCCCGATGAGGAAGAGGGCCGCGACGACGGCCGCGAGGATCAGCAGAATTCGTCCCATGACCTGACCGTACGAGACGATTTAAGCCAATTGCAGGTAAGACAGGGTTCAATCAGGGACAAGTCAGGGTCCCCCCTAGGAGGGTGATGAGCCAGCGACCACCCCTGAGCAGCGAGGCAGCCGAGCACGCGCTGCGGATGAGAGCGGCCGAGCGCGACCGCATCTCGGGCGACCTGCTCGACCTGGAGTCGCACACGACCTACCAGGTGCTCAAGAGCGCCACCCTGACGGACGCGACCCGGCGGCGCTGGGCGGAGGCGCAGGCCGCGCTGGCCACGCTCTGGTCTCTGTACGACGCGTACCGGGGCGTGCTGCGTGAGGCGGAGAAGATCAGGGCGGAGCGGTCCCGGCTCGGCGGCGAGCAGCTGGAGGCGCTGACCGCGCTGCTGTCGGGCCCGTCGGTGGTGCTGAAGGCGCCCAGGCGGCCGGTCGAGGAGCGCTCGCTGCTGCCTCCGGCGGACGAGCGGCTCACGCTGGACGAGACGGTCCTGCGCATGGACGCCGCTTTCCAGCTCGCCACCGACGCGCTCACCGAGATCGACTCCGTCTGGTCGGCGCTGCTCCCCCGGCTGGACTCGGCCGCCGCCGCGCTGGCGGGCGCGCGCGAGCTGGGCGACCGGCTGGGTGAGCCGGTGGACCTGTCCCGCGAGGACGCCGACCTGGCCCGCCTGCGCGACGTCGTGCTGGCGGATCCGCTCGGCGCGGGGCACGTCAAGCAGGAGCTGGACGCCCTGGTCCGCCGCGCGGAGGGGGTCCGCGCCGACCTGGAGCGGGCGCTGAAGGTCAAGGACGAGTACGGGACGCGCAGGGAGAATCTGCAGGCCGCGCTCGACCGCGTACGGGCTGCCGAGAGCGAGGCCCGGCTGGCGCACGGCGCGGTCGTCGCCAAGATCGCGCTGCCGCCGCAGGCGCGTCCCCGGAGCGGCGTGCCCGAGCTGGAGGCCGAGCTGGCGAGGCTGGACGTCGCGGCGGGCGGCTGGCTGGAGCGGGCCGGGCGGCTGGCGGAGCTGGAGAAACGGGCCGAGGAGGCCGAGGCGCGGGCGAGCGCGGCGGCGCGGGCCCTGCACGGGCTGCTGGGCCGGCGCGACGAGCTGCGCGGCCTGCTCGGCGCGATCCAGGCCAAGGCCGCGCGCACCGGCATGGTCGAGGATCCGGTCGCGATGCGGCTGTACGAGGAGGCGCGGGTGCTGCTGTGGACCGCGCCGTGCGACCTGACGAGGGCGGCCGCGGCCGTCGATCAGTACAAGCGGGCGATCCACGGAGGTGGGCGATGACGTCGTGCGCGCAGCCGGGCTGCACGGGCACGATCGACGAGGGCTACTGCGACCTGTGCGGCACCGCCGCGGCCTCACCCCAGCCGCCCGCCCCGGCCGGGACGACGGCCTCGTGCGCCCAGCCCGGCTGCACGGGCACGATCGACGAGGGCTACTGCGACCTGTGCGGCACCGCCGCCTCACCCCAGCCCGCTCCTTCCGGCGCGGGAGTGTGGACGCAGCCGTCCTCCGCCACCCGGCCGGTCCGCGGTACGGGTCCCTCCAGCAGGGGTGTGACCGGGCCGGCGAGCAGCGGCCGGTCGCGGGCCGGGGTGCTGGCGGAGATCGCGGACCTGCCGTCCGTGCCGTACCGCGACCCCGCGAGCGCGGTGCAGAGCGACCCGCAGGTGCCGGAGGAGAAGCGGTTCTGCGCCAAGCTCGACTGCGGCCAGCCGGTCGGCCGGTCGGTGCAGGGGCGGCCGGGCCGGACCGAGGGGTTCTGCCCGCACTGCCGCACCCCCTACTCGTTCAGCCCGAAGCTGGCCAAGGGCGACCTGGTGGGCGGCCAGTACCGGGTGCTCGGCTGCCTGGCGCACGGCGGGCTCGGCTGGATCTACCTGGCCTCCGACGAGAACCTGGACGGCCGCTGGATGGTGCTGAAGGGCCTGCTCAACACCGCCGACGCCGAGGCGCTCGCGGCGGCGGAGGCCGAGCGGCGCTTCCTGACGATGGTCGACCACCCGAACATCGTCAAGATCTTCAACTTCCAGCGCCACGCCGGCCAGGGCTACATCGTCATGGAGTACGTCGGCGGCCAGTCGCTGCACGAGCTGCGCCGCCAGGGCACGCTGCCGCTGCGGGAAGTGCTCATGTACGGGCGGGAGATCCTGCGTGCCTTCGCCTACCTGCACGAGAACGGCCTGGTCTACTGCGACCTCAAACCGGCGAACGTGATCCGGGTCGGCAGGCAGCTCAAGCTGATCGACCTGGGCGCGGTGCAGCGCATCGGCTCGCCGCCCGGGACCTCCTGGGTGACGACCGGCTACCACGCCCCCGAGCTGGACACCCAGCCGTCGTCCGTCGCCTCCGACCTCTACACGGTGGCCCGGACGCTGGCCGTGCTGGCCGTCCCCGGGTTCAGCCCGACCAGGGGCGGCGTGGCCGCGCCGCTGCCGGACGACTGCGGCCACGAGTCCTTCGCCCGGCTGCTGCGCCGCGCCACCGCCCCCGACCCGGCCGACAGGTTCCAGAGCGCGCTGGAGATGGAGGAGCAGCTCGTCGGCGTGCTGCGCGAGGTCTCCGCGCTGGAGGACGGGGTGCCGTACCCGGCGCCGTCCCACCTGTTCGGGCCCGAGCGGGACGCGGTGGGCGGGGCGCTGGCCGAGGACCCGCACCGGGTGTTCGAGGAGCTGGACCCGGTGGAGGCGGTGACGGCGCTGCCGGTGCCGCTGGCCGACCCCGCCGACCCGGCCGCCGGGGCGCTGGCCGGGCTGGCCGGCAGCCACCCGCGCGAGCTGGCCGCCCAGGTGCGGGCCATGCCGGAGACGCCGGAGACCCAGCTGACGCTGGCCAGGCTGCTGGCCGAGGACGGCGACGCGGGCGTGCACCCGCTGCTCGACCAGCTGGACCGGGCGCTGCCGGGCGACTGGCGCGTGACCTGGTACCGGGGCGTGGCCGGGCTCGCGACCGGGCACCACGACCTGGCGATCGGGGCGTTCGACCGGTGCGTGTCGCTGCTGCCGGGCGAGCGGGCGCCCAAGCTCGCGCTCGCCTTCGCGCTGGAGCGGGCCGGGCGCGATCCGGTTCCCTGGTACGAGAGCGTCTGGCGGACCGACCACGCCTACGTCAGCGCCGCCTTCGGGCTGGCCAGGGCGGGCCGGATGGCGGTGCTGGACGAGGTGCCGTCCTCCTCCAGCCACCGGGTGGCCGCGCAGCTCGCGCTGGTGGCCGCCGCCGCCCGGCGGGACCGGCAGTGGCTGGACCCGGCCGAGCTGACCGCCGCCGCCGAACGGCTCGGCAGGCTGGCCGACCTCGACCGGCGCCGGCGCAAGCGGCTGACGGCCGAGATCCTGCGGGCCGCGCTCGCCTGGCTGCAGGGCAACCGGGCGCCGGAGGGTGCCCGGGTGGCGGACACCCCGTTCACCGAGCGGGGCGTGCGCAGGCGGCTGGAGTCCCTCTACCGCGAGCTGGCCGGGGTGGCGGCCACGCGGGAGGAGCGGCACGCGCTGGTCGACCTGGCCAACACGGTCCGGCCCCGGACGTGGCTGTGAAGTGCCCGCTGTGCGAGACGCCCGTGGCCCCGGGCGACTCCTTCTGCGAAGCCTGCGGCCACCCCCTCGGCTCCCCCGACTGCGAGTCCTGCGGCGCTTCCGCCGTGGACGCCGAGGGCTACTGCGAACGCTGCGGCGTACGCCAGACCACCGACAGGGACCACGCCGAGATCGTCCTCGACGCCTCCGGCGCCGCCGCCGTGACGGACCGGGGCCTGCGCCGGGCCCGCAACGAAGACGCCATGGCCATGACGCCCCTCGAACACCCCGACGACGCCCGGACCATCCCGTACGGACCGACCACGATCCCCGCGGCCGGGGCGAACCTCCCGAACGTGACGCCCGCCACGTACGGCGCGGAGGTGGGGGTCGCCGCGGTGGTCTGTGACGGGGTGGGGAGCTCGCCCAGGGCCGATGAGGCGTCCGCCGCCGCCGTCACCGCGGCCGCCGCGGCGCTGGCGGAGGGCAGGACGCACGAGGAGGCGTTCGCGCTGGCGAGCCGGGCGGTCGGCAGGCTCGCCACCTCCCCCGACGACGCACCGGCCTGTACGTACGTGGCAGCGGTCGCCCGGCCCGGGGAGGTCACGATCTGCTGGGCCGGGGACACCCGGGCGTACTGGCTCGCCGACGTCGCGGCCCCGGGCGGCGGGGTGCGGCGGGAAGGGATGCTGCTGACGGAGGACGACTCCGCGCCCACCGGCGAGATCACCGCGTGGCTGGGCGCCGACTATCCCGACGTGCGGCCGAGGATCCGCACGTTCACCCCGCCGGGCCCCGGCCTGCTGCTGGTGTGCAGCGACGGCCTGTGGCGCTACCTGGCCGGCTACCGCTTCCCCGCCGCCGGTCCCCCGATCGAGCAGGCGCGCCAGATGCTCCGGCACGCGCTCGACTCCGGCGGCCACGACAACGTGACCATTGCCTTGATCCCTCTAGGAGGCACGCATGGGTGACCAGCCCACGTTCACCTTGCACATCGACCAGAACAAGTATCTGTCCATGGACGGCCGGGAGGTGCACGCCATCCTGACCATCGGCTCCACCGGGGAGGCGGCGCCCGAAGCCCCCGCCGAGGCGGCCGAAGTGATCATCGTGGACACGTCGGGGTCGATGAGCGGCAGCAAGATCCGTGACGCCCGGACGGCGGCCGCCGCGGCGGTGGAGACGCTCCGTGACGGCGTGCACTTCGCGGTGATCGCGGGGACCTCGGTGGCCAAGGTGGTGTACCCGCACGGCACCGGCATGGTCCGGGCCAGCCGGGCGACCAGGGCGGAGGCCCAGCAGGCGATCTCCCGGTTGAGCCCCCGCGGCGGCACCTCGATGGGCGCGTGGCTCGATCTGGCAGGTCAGCTGCTGTCGGCGCACCCGAACGCGGTCCGCCACGCCCTCCTCATGACGGACGGCCAGAACAACGAGCGCGAGGAGGTCTTCTCGGGGGTGCTGCGGGCCTGGAGCGGCAGGTTCGTCTGCGACAGCCTCGGCATCGGCCACGACTGGGCGCCCGCCCAGCTCCGGATGGTGTCCGAGGCGCTGCTGGGCACGTTCGAGTTCGTCAGGAACCAGCACGAGCTGGCCGAGTTCTTCCGCAGGATCACCCGGACAGCGATGGCCAAGACGGTGCCCGACCTGTCGCTGCGCGTGTGGGTGCCGCAGACCGCCACGCTCAAGTTCCTCAAGCAGGTCTCGCCCACGCTGCTCGACCTGACCGGCAAGCGTGCCGAGGTCAACCCGCTGACGGGCGACTACCCGACCGGTGCGTGGGGCCGGGAGGAACGCGAGTACCACCTGTGCGTGGAGGTCCCGCCCGGCCAGATCGGCCAGGAGATCAGGGCCGGCTGGGTGAAGCTGGTCCGGCCCGACACCGGGGACGTGCTGGCGTCCGGCAACGTGCTCGCCCAGTGGACCGACGACCTGGCCCTGTCGACCCGCATCAACGACAAGGTCGTCCACTACACCGGCCAGGCGGAGCTGCACCAGCTCATCCAGGACGGGCTGAGCGACCGCGCGGCGGGCAACGTGGAGGCCGCCACCGCCCGGCTGGCCAAGGCCCGGCAGCTCGCCGTCGAGTCGGGCCGCGAGGACACCGCCCGGCTGCTGGACAAGGTCGTCGAGATCGACCCGGTCCAGGGCACCGCCCGGCTGGTCAGGAACGTCGACAAGGCCGACGAGCTGGAGCTGGACACGGGTTCGGTCCGTACGAGCAGGCTCCGCAAGGCGGAGGGCAGCTGATGGCGACCTGCCCCCAGGGCCACCCGTCGGGCACGGACGACTACTGTGACGTGTGCGGCGCGCAGATGTCCGACCCGCGGCCCACCGCTCCCCGGCAGGCGCCGCCGCAGCAGGCGGAGAGCTGCCCGGTCTGCGCCACCCCGCGCGTCGGCCAGTTCTGCGAGGTGTGCGGCCACTCCTTCGAGGGCGGCGCGCTGCCCGTGCACGTCCCGGTGACCGGGGCCCGCTGGGAGGCGGTGACGGCGGCCGACCGCGCCTACTACGAACAGGTCATCGCGCAGGGCGGCCCGGACGCCGGTGCGATGGCGTTCCCCCCGTACTGCCCGGAGCGCTCGTTCCCGCTCGTGGGCGAGCAGGTCCGCATCGGGCGCAGCCGCCGGGGCCGCGACCAGCAGCCGGAGATCGACCTGGCCGGGCCGCCAACCGACCCGGGCGTGTCGGGCCTGCACGCGGTGCTGCTCGCCCAGCCCGACGGGTCCTGGATGCTCGTCGACCCCGGCTCGGCCAACGGCACGCTGGTCAACGGCCGGCCCGTCACGGTGAACGTGCCGGTCCGGGTGGGCGCGGGCGACCGCATCCACCTCGGCGCGTGGACCGTGATCACGATCAGGGAGGGCACGCCATGACGGTGACCACGGTCCCGCCCGCGCCGCCCGCGCCGCGCCCGCCCGCGCCGCCGCCGGTGTCCAGGCGCGGCGTGCCCGGCCGGATCCGGATGTTCACGGGGCTGACGGCCGCGGCGCTCGCGCTGCTGTTCGCGGTCATCGCCGCCGCCGCGTCCACGGCGGGCGACGGCCTGCGCCTCATCGGCCGCGACGCCGGCCCCCAGGTGCTCGCCACCTCCGGGCTGTACTTCGGGCTGAGCGACATGGACGCGCTGGTCGCCGACATCCTGGTGATGTCCACCGACGACCACCGGGCCAGGAAGGACGCCCTGGACCGGTACGAGAAGCAGCGCTCCGCCGCCAACCAGGCGCTGCTGGAGGCGTTCCAGCTGGCCGGGGACGACCAGGCGGAGCGCCGTACGATCCAGTCGGTGCTGGACGGGCTGGGCCGCTACGAGCGGCTGGTGGAGCGGGCGCTGCTGCTCGACAGCCAGAGCCGGCACGCCGCCGGGGAGGCGCCCGTGCAGGTGCTGAGCGCCTACCGGGACGCCACCGACCTGATGCGCCGGGTGCTGCTGCCGCAGGCCTACAACCTGACGCTGGAGAGCGGCACCATCGTGCGCCGCACCTACGACGACACGGCCGGGACGCTGTCCCTGATGCGCGCCGGGGTGATCGCGGCCGGGCTGCTGGCGCTGGCCTGCCTGGTCGGCTTGCAGGTGTTCCTGGCCCGGCGGTTCCGGCGGGTGCTCGCGCTCGCGCTGATCGGCGCCACGCTGGCGACCGCGGGCATGGCCGCGGTCGGGCTGAGCGTGATCCAGCAGAACCTCGACCAGCTGAGAACGGCCAAGACCGAGGGCTTCGACTCGGTGCTGACGCTCGCCAGGGCCCGCGCCATCGGCAACAGCATGCAGGGCGACCAGAGCCGCTTCCTGCTGGACAAGGGGCGGGCCGACACCTACGAGCACCGGTTCCTCGACAAGTCCCAGCGGCTGATGTACGTGGAGGCGGGGAACCTGGTGAAGTACCAGAGCGAGGTGCGCAAGGGCGAGGAGTTCCTGGGCATGCTGGGCCCCGAGCTGGCCGGCGTGACCGCCCGACCCGCGCTCGACGCCTACCTCCGCTACCAGGAGACGGACAACCGGATGCGCGCCCGGGCGGCCACCGGCGGCACCGGCGAGGCGGTCGAGATCCGGCTCGGCGAGGTGCGGCAGGCGTTCCAGGAGTACGACGCCGAACTGCTGAAGCTGGCCGAGCGCAAGCAGCGCTTCTTCAGCACCGGGATCGCCCGCGGCGAGCAGGCGCTGGACGAACTGTGGCTCGTGCTGCCGTTCGCCGCCGGCGGCATCGCCGTGCTGCTCGGCCTCGGCGTCTGGCCACGACTGAGGGAGTACCGGTGAAGCGGTTGATGACGGTGATCCTCGCGGTGGTCGCGCTGACGGCCGCCGGATGCGGCACCGGCGCGCCCCCGTCCCTGCTCGACAAGGACGAGATCGTCATCGGCGTCCGGCCCGACCTGCCGCAGGTGGGATACCTGAACGGCGAGGAGTTCGAGGGGTTCGACGTCGACGTGGCCGCCTACGTCGCCGATCGGCTCGGCAAGAAGTACCGGCTGATCTCGGTGCTGGCCTCCGACCGCGAGGACGTGCTGCTCTCGGGTGAGGCCGACCTGGTCGTCGCGTCGTACACGATCAGTGAGGACCGCAAGCAGAAGGTGCTGTTCGCCGGCCCGTACCACATCTCGTACCAGGACATCCTGATCCGGCGCGACGAGGAGCGGATCCGGAACGTGCGGGACCTGGCGGGGCGGCGCATCTGCGAGGTGGAGGGCGCCAACGCGGCCCAGCGGGTGGTCGAGGAGCGCAGGGTGCGGGCGGAGATCAAGTCGTTCCCCGACTACCAGGCGTGCCTGCGGGCGCTGAAGGAGAACGAGATCGACGCCATCACCACCGACGACATCATCCTGGCCGGGCTGGCCCGGCAGGACGGCGGCGGGCTGCGCCTGGCCAACGCCGGGTTCAACGAGCAGCGGTCCGGGATCGGCATGCGCCACGGCGACGTGGCCGCGTGCGAGGAGGTCAACCGGGCGATCACCGACATGTACCAGGACGGGACCGCCGGCAAGCTGCTGAGCAAGTGGTTCCGCGGCACCGGCCTGGAGACCGGCAGGGTCGCGGTGCCGCAGTTCGAGGGCTGTTCGTGACACGACGGCGGGCCGGGGAGAGTCCCCCGGCCCGCCCGTCGTTGCCTCGGCTCAGTCCAGATAGTCGCGGAGCATCTGGGCCCTGGTCGGATGACGGAGCTTGGCCAGGGTCTTCGACTCGATCTGCCGGATGCGTTCCCGGGTGACGCCGAACTCCCTGCCCACCTCCTCCAGCGTGCGCGGATGGCCGTCGGCCAGGCCGAAGCGGAGCTGGATGATGCGCTGCTCGCGGTCGGACAGCGTCGCCAGGATGTCGTCGAGCTGGTCCTGCAGCATGATGAAGGCCGCCGCCTCCATCGGCACGACCGCGTCGGCGTCCTCGATGAAGTCGCCGAGGTCGGAGTCCTCCTCACCGATCGGCGACTGCAGCGACACCGGCTCCTGCGCGATGCGCTGAATCTCCACCACCCGGTCGACGGGGAGGTCCATCTCCTTGGCGATCTCCTCCGGGATCGGCTCGCGGCCGAGGTCCTGGTGGAGCTGGCGCTGCACCCTGACGAGCTTGTTGATCGTCTCCACCATGTGGACCGGGATGCGGATGGTCCGCGCCTGGTCGGCGATCGCCCGGGTGATCGCCTGGCGGATCCACCACGTGGCGTAGGTGGAGAACTTGTAACCCTTGGTGTAGTCGAATTTCTCCACGGCCCGGATGAGGCCGAGGTTTCCTTCCTGGATCAGGTCCAGGAAGAGCATGCCGCGCCCGACGTACCGTTTGGCGATCGACACCACGAGCCGCAGGTTGGCCTCGATGAGGCGCTGCTTGGCCTGGGTGCCCTGCCAGACGAGTTCTCTGAACTCCGGGTAGGCCAGGGGCGAGATTCCGTTGGCCAGCTTGTCCTCGGCGAACAGGCCGGCCTCGATCGACTTGGCGAGCTCCACCTCCTCTTCCGCGGTCAGCAGCGGCACGCGGCCGATCTCCCGCAGGTAGATGCGGACCAGATCGCTGGTCGGCGCCCGCTTTCCTACGTCTTCCTCATCGGTGCGGGTGGTCTCCTCGTCGCCTTGTGGCTCGAGGACCTCCACACCGTTCTCAGCGAGCATCCGCACGACGCGTTCCAGCGCGTCGGAGGGAAGCTCGGATCGGTCAAGCGCGGCTGCGACGTCATCGACGGTTACGCTCCCGCGCTCTCTTCCTTTCGCGACGAGGTCCGCCACCTGATCGACGGATGGCGGTCCACTTGGCAGCACCGATGCACCCACGGGAGACAGTCTGCAGTATTGGTTCCATAAAATGGCAGACCCATTTTTGGCACCTTAGGTAAGGCCCTCACCCTTACCGAATTGAGATCCCTTTCAGGTTTAACCCGAGTTTGATCAGGAAAGTAAAGTCAATTACGCGGTCTTGATTGGGGTGTCCGGCTCGGAGCGGCGCCGGGCACGCGGTTCTGTCTGCCCGGACGCCGCTTTGCGCGCATTTGCGAGGACTTTCGGAGATCAGCTGCCCGCGGCGCGGTCGCGCAGCACGCGGCGCTGCTGCTCCAGCGCCACCAGCTCGCCGAAGAGCCTGTTGTATTCCTGCTGCTCCTCGACCGGGTTGAGCCGCTGTATGCGCGACTTCACCTGGGCGATGGCCCGGTCGACGGCGACGGCCTCGATGGCCGCGAGCATCGCCGCCGCGTAGCGCTCCTCGGCGTCGGAGTCGGCCTGGATGGGCTCCACCGCGAACCTGGTCACCAGCGCCGCCGTGGCCTCCTCGTGGGCGTGCTCCAGCAGCCGGTCGACCCACTCCCGGCCGCCGTGGCCCGCCGCCGCCAGCCCGCCCGCCGCCGCGATCAGCCCGTGCAGCGTCACGTGGTCGGGCGCGGTGAAGGCCTGCGGGTCGAGCGCGTCGAAGCGCGGCCCGACCAGCGCGGGCCGCTGCACGGCCAGCTTGAGCAGCTCGGCCTCCACCCGGACGTGCGGGTCGACCGGCGCCGGGCGGGCGGCGCGCTGCGGGCGGCCCGGCTGCGCCCGCCCCACCTCGGCGATGCGCTGCATGACGAACCGCTCGTCCATGAACCCGAGCCACCGGTCGAGGTCGATGGCGTAGCGCTTGCGCAGCCCGGCGTCCTTGATGCCGGCCACGATCGGCGCCGCCGCGTCGAGCGCCGCGATCTTGCCTTCGTTGCTGCGCAGGTCGTAGCGGTCGATGGTGCTGCGGATGGCGAACTGGAACAGCGGCTCCCGGCTGGCGATGAGGTCGCGCACCGCCGCGTCGCCCTGCTTGACCCGCAGGTCGCACGGGTCGAGCCCGTCGGCCTGGATGGCGACGTAGGTCTGGGTGACGAACTTCTGCTCGTCGGCGAAGGCCCGCAGCGCCGCCTTCTGCCCGGCGGCGTCGCCGTCGAAGGTGAAGATGACCTCGCCCCGGAACTCGGCCTGGTCGAGCAGGAACCGGCGCAGGATCTTGATGTGCTCCTCGCCGAAGGCGGTGCCGCAGGTCGCCACCGCCGTCGGCACGCCCGCCAGGTGGCAGGCCATCACGTCGGTGTAGCCCTCGACGATGACCGCCTGGGACCGCTTGGAGATCTCCCGCTTGGCCAGGTCGATGCCGTAGAGCACCTGGCTCTTCTTGTAGAGCGGCGAGTCGGGGGTGTTGAGGTACTTGGGGCCGTCGTCGGAGTCGAGCAGCTTGCGCGCCCCGAACCCGATCACGTCGCCCGTCGCGTCCTTGATCGGCCAGATGAGCCGCCCGCGGAACCGGTCGATCGGCCCGCGCCGCCCCTCCCTGGCCAGCCCGCCCTTGACCAGCTCGTCGACGGTGAACCCGCGTGCCAGCAGGTGACGGGTCAGCGCCTCCCACTCGGCGGGCGCGTACCCGACCCCGAACAGCTCGGCGTCGGCGCGCTCGAACCCGCGCTCGGACAGGAACCGCCGCCCGGGGGCGGCGTCGGGCCCGAACAGCTTGTCGGCGTAGAACTCGGCGGCCAGGCGGTGCGCCTCGATGAGCCGCGCCCGCTCCCCATGGTCGCGCCGCGGCACGTAGCCGCCCTGCTCGTACTGGAGCTGGATGCCGGCCCGCTGCGCCAGCCGCTCGACGGCCTCGCCGAAGGTCAGGTGCTCGATCTTCTCGACGAACGTGATCACGTCGCCGCCTTCGGAGCAGCCGAAGCAGTAGTACATCCCGCGTTCGGGCGTGACGTTGAAGGAGGGCGACTTCTCGTCGTGGAACGGGCACAACCCCTTGAGGTTGCCACCGCCCGCGTTGCGCAACTGGATGTGCTCGCCGATCACGTCGGCGATGGGGGAACGCTCGCGTACGAGCGCGATGTCGACATCACGGATCCGGCCAGCCACGCCGGTGAGTCTATTCCGCTTCTCCCGGCGCTTCCGCAGCGGAGCTCCCCCTGGGGACGGTGTGACCTGCGGGACGGACGGCACAGCCGGGGACGAACAGGTTGCCCCATTGGTCGGAAAGACGTTATGTGACCGCTCCCGATCGGCTACAAAGGTGACGGTTGTCCTCGGATACGGTGGAGATCATGCGAGCGGGGCGGATCGGCCTGGTGGCGGCGTCGGCCGGAGCCGTGCTGCTGCTGAGCGGATGCAGCCAGCCGGCCGGGATCGCGGGCGTGCGGACGGCCGCCGCGAGTTCCCCTTCGAGTTCCCTTTCGACGGCCCCGCCGGCCCCGGTCACGGCGCCCGCGGGCGACGACCCGGTGCGGGTGCCGCCGCCGAAGCTGTCCAAGTACACCTACGCCTTCCCCGTCAAGGGCTGCGAGGTGACCTACCAGCGCAAGCTGCTGGTGCTGCCCAAGACGACGATCTGGGCGCCCCGGGGGTGCGCGTTCGTGGCGCCGGTCGCCGGCGTGGTCGACGAGGTCGACACCGTCAACCGGTGGCTCCCGTCCACCGACGAGGGCGCCCACCGCGAGGGCAGGTTCGTCACGATCGTCGGCGACGACGGGGTGCGCTACCTGGGCGGGCATCTCGACAGCGTGGCCGAGGGCATCCGCCCGGGCGTACGGGTGAAGGCCGGTCAGACGCTGGGCCGGGTCGGCACGTCCGGCAACGCCCGCGACACCGGCCCCAACCTCTACTTCGCGATCTCCTGGAAGACCGGCCCGGGGTTCTGGTGGGTGCGCCGCGGCATGGTCGAGCCGTGGGACTACCTCGACGCCTGGCAGAGCGGGAATCGCACGTACTCGCCCCGCAAGGAGACGCTGGCGCTGCGCCGCAAGCTCGGCGAGACGCCGCCGTGCACGGTGCTGTGCAGCGCTCAGCGGGCGGCCGAGCCGTCGGCGGAGCCGACCCGCGAGCGGAAGCGCAAGCGGAAGGCGACCCCCACGCCCACGCCGGAGTTCGTGCACACGCTGTCGCCGACGACGGCCGGCACCGGGTAGCTCAGCGCGACAGCCTGCGGTGCCAGGCGACGGCGGAGGTGTCGGTCAGCGAGGCGATCTGGTCGATGACCACCCGCAGCCGGGCCGCGTCGTCCGGCGCCTCCTCGAAGGCGGGCCGGAAGGCGGGCTCCAGCGTGGCGGGCGCGTCGCGGATGATGAGGGAAGCCAGCTCCGTGATGAGCTCGCGCTGCCTGGCCTGGTTGGCGTGGTGGTCCTCGGTGGCCATCACGTAGTGGGCGGTGATGCCCTTGAGCAGCGCGCACTCCAGGCGGGTCACCTCGGGCACGACGAGGCTCGCCCGGTGGCGCGGGCTGTAGGACTCGCGGGTGGCGGTCTGGGCTGCGCGGCAGAAGCGGCCGATGAGGCCGCTGGTGAGCGCCTTGAGCCCGGCCAAGTCGCTGAGGGTGGCCGCGAACCGGCGCGGCCACGGCGGGGCGGCGACCAGCTCGGCGAAGATCTCCTCCAGCTCGGCCAGGTCGGCGCCGGGCGCGTACCACGTACGGGTCGTCACGCAGACGGCCGCCCGCTCGGACGGCGACTGCAGGGCCTCGGGGACGACGTGGCCGGAGTGGAGCGCGTCCTCCAGGTCGTGCACGGAGTAGGCGACGTCGTCGGCCCAGTCCATGATCTGCGCCTCGAAGCTGACCCGGCCGTCGGGCGCGCCGTCCCTGATCCACCGGAAGACGGGCAGGTCGTCGTCGTAGACGCCGAACTTGGGCGAGTCGCCGCGGATCCAGGGGTACTTGATGGAGGCGTCCAGCACGGCCCTGGTGAGGTTCAGCCCGGCGCTGCCGCCGTTCTCGGCGATGACCTTGGCCTCCAGCCGGGTGAGCAGCCGCAGGCTCTGCGCGTTGCCCTCGAAGCCGCCGCAGGGCTCGGCCAGCTCGGCGAGCGCCACCTCGCCGTTGTGGCCGAACGGCGGGTGGCCCAGGTCGTGCGCGAGGCAGGCGGTCTCCACCAGGTCGGGGTCGACGCCGAGGGTGGCGCCCATCTCGCGGCCGACCTGGGCGCATTCCAGCGAGTGGGTGAGCCGGGTGCGCGGGATGTGCTGGCCGGCGCCGAGCGCCTCGGCCGGGCCGACCACCTGCGTCTTGGCGGCCAGCCTGCGCAGCGCGGCGCTGTGGAGCACGCGGGCGCGGTCGCGCTCGAACGGGCTGCGCTCGGGGTTGCCCGGGGGTTCCGGGACCCAGCGTGCGGTGTCGTGCGCGTCGTAGCGGGCCATAAGGGAGCGATTTTATCCGGTTTCTGGTTTTCGCTAGGGTCGAGCCACGCCAGAACCCCCCTTCCCCGGGAGCCCTCACCCATGACGACCGCGTTCCGGGCCGTCCTCGCCTTCTGCCTGCTCGCCGGCTTCTACGTGCTCGTCGGCGTGATCGTGGCGGCGGCGGTGGCGCTCGACGTGCTGCTGATCATCGATTTCCGCGTCACGCTGGTGAAGTTCGCGGTGGTCACGACGCTGGCCGCGGGCGCGCTCATCCGGGCGCTGATCATGGTGAGCCGCCGGCAGGAGGGCGAGCAGCCGGGGGTGGCGGTCACGCGCGAGCACGAGCCGGTGCTCTGGCAGACCGTGGAGGACCTGGCGCGCCGGGTCCGCACCGCGCCGCCGGACGAGATCCGGCTGGTGCCGGAGGTCAACGCGGCGGTCGCCGAGGAGACCCGCTTCCTCGGGCTGAAGGCGGTCCGGCGGCGGATGTACGTCGGGCTGCCGCTGATGCAGACGCTGACGGTCGACGAGATGCGCGCGGTGCTCGGTCACGAGCTGGGCCACTACAGCGGCGCGCACACCCGCCTGGGCGCCCCGGTCTACCGGGGCCGGGTCTCGCTGCTGGCGACCGTGCAGGGCCTGGACCGCCACCCGTTCGTGCAGCGGCTGTTCACCTGGTACGCCAAGCTCTACCTGCGGGTCTCGCAGGCGGTGTCGCGCCGGCAGGAGCTGGAGGCCGACGCGTTCGCGGTGGCGATCGGCGGGCGGCAGGCGATGGCGGAGGCGCTGCGCAAGATCCACTACACGGCGGCGGCCTGGGACCTCTACACCGGCGGCTACCTGTCGATGGCGGGGGCGGGCGGCTTCCGCCCCGCCGCCGTGTTCGGCGGTTTCCAGTCGCTGCTGAACGACCCGTCCCGGCAGGCGGAGCTGGCCGAGCTGGCCGCCCGCCCCGAGGAGACGTCCCCGTACGACTCGCACCCGAGCCTGGCCGAGCGGCTGGCGGCGCTGGAGCGGCTGCCCGAGCCCGAGCTGGTACCGGACCCGCGCCCGGCGCTGACGCTGCTGCGTGACGCCGACGTGGCCGCCGGGGCGGTGGAGGAGTCGCTGTGGACGCCGGAGGCGCTGACGGTGCTCCGCCCGGTGTCGTGGGACGAGCTGGTCTCCAAGGGCCTGTACGAGGTCCGCAACGCCGAGGCGCTGCGCGACCTGGCGGTGGCGGGCGCGCGGGTCGTGGGGGCCTCCAGGCCGTACGTGGACGCGGCCTTCGAGGCGATCGCCAGGGGCCGCCAGGGCGAGCTGGAGGAGCGGCTGCGCGAGCTGGGCTGGGAGCCCGGCGAGGGGCTGCTGGCGCGGGTGCTGGGCGCGGCGCTGGAGGGGCTGCTGATCAGCCACGGCCAGGCGCGCTGGACGCTGTCGTGGTCGGGGCCGGCGCGGCTGCTCTACGACGACGGCGAGGAGGTGGCGCTGATGGAGTACGCGGCCGCGGTGGCGGCCGACTCCCGCGCCGTGGGCGGGCTGCGGGCGTGGCTGGGCGACCAGGGCGTGCGCCACGACTACGTGCCGTCGGAAGCCGAGCAGGTGGCCGTCCCGGCTTCCTGATCTCGCGGCGGGACCTCCCCCGCCCGCTGGGGGAGGTCCGGTGCGTCAGCGGGTGTCGCAGTCTCCCGCGCTCAGCGCGGCGCGGCCGGCCTCCAGGCGGGCCACCGGGATGCGGAACGGCGAGCAGGACACGTAGTCGAGCCCGGTCTCGTGGCAGAAGTGGACCGAGTCGGGGTCGCCGCCGTGCTCTCCGCAGATGCCGAGCTTGAGGTCGGGGCGGGTGGCCCGGCCCTCCTGGGCGGCGATCGCGACCAGCCGGCCGACGCCCTCGCGGTCGAGGGTCTCGAACGGGGAGACGCCGAAGATGCCCAGCTCCAGGTAGCGCGAGAAGAACGAGGCCTCGACGTCGTCGCGGGAGAAGCCCCACGTCATCTGGGTGAGGTCGTTGGTGCCGAAGGAGAAGAACTCGGCGGCCTCGGCGATCTGCCCGGCGGTCATGGCCGCCCGCGGCGTCTCGACCATCGTGCCGACGAGGGCCTCCACGCCGACCTCCCGGAGGATGCCGAGGGCCTCCTCGCGGACGCTCTCCAGCTCCTGCACGGCCGCGACGAGCGGGATCATGATCTCCGGCCGGGCGCCGGGGACCTCCTTGGCGGCGTGCGCGATCGCGCGTACCTGCATGGCGAACAGGCCGGGGATGACCAGGCCGAGCCGTACACCGCGCAGGCCGAGCATCGGGTTCTGCTCCTGCAGCCGCTTGACGGCGGCCAGCAGGTCGCGGTCCTTGTCGGTGGCCTCGCCGGTGGCGACCTTGACGGACAGGCCGACGATGTCGGGCAGGAACTCGTGGAGCGGCGGGTCGATGAGCCGGATCGTCACCGGACGGCCGTCCATCGCCTGGAAGATGCCCACGAAGTCGGACTTCTGCAGCGGTTCGAGCGCGTCCAGCGCGGCCTGGCGCTCCTCCGGGGTGGTGGCGAGCACCAGGTCCTCGACGAGCTGGCGGCGGTCGCCGAGGAACATGTGCTCGGTCCGGCACAGCCCGATGCCCTCGGCGCCGAACCGGACCGCCCTGGCGGCGTCCTCGGGGTTGTCGGCGTTGGCCCGCACGCCCAGCCGGCGCTTGGCGTCGGCGTGCCGCATGATGCGGTCGACGGCCTTGACCAGCTCGTCCTCGGGCTCGGCGCCCTCGAAGTACTCGACCACGGCGGAGTCGACCACCGGCACCTCGCCGAGGTAGACCTCGCCGCTGGTGCCGTCGATGGAGATGACGTCGCCCTCGCCGACGACCACGCCGCCCGGGGCGGTGAAGGTGCGCCCGGCCGTGTCGACGTCCAGCTCCTCGGCGCCGCACACGCAGGTCTTGCCCATGCCTCGGGCGACCACGGCGGCGTGCGAGGTCTTGCCGCCGCGGCTGGTGAGGATGCCGCGGGCGGCGATCATGCCGGCCAGGTCGTCGGGGTTGGTCTCGCGGCGCACCAGGATGACGTCCTCGCCCTGGGCGGCCAGCTCGATGGCCCGCTCGGAGGTGAAGACGACCTTGCCGACGGCCGCGCCGGGCGAGGCGTTCATGCCCTTGGCGATGCGCCGCTTGCCGCCGCCGCCGTTGAAGCGGGGGAACATGAGCTGAGCGAGCTGGTCGCCGGTCACCCGGGTGACGGCCTCGTCCATGGTGATGAGGCCCTGGTCGACGAGCTGGGTGGCGATGCGGAAGGCGGCCGCGGCGGTGCGCTTGCCGACCCGGGTCTGCAGCATCCAGAGCTTGCCGCGCTCGATGGTGAACTCGATGTCACACAGGTCGCGGTAGTGGTTCTCCAGCTTCTCCATGATCGACAGCAGCTCGTCGTAGGAGCGCTTGTCGATCCGCTCCAGGTCCTGCAGCGGGACCGTGTTGCGGATGCCGGCGACGACGTCCTCGCCCTGCGCGTTCTGCAGGTAGTCGCCGTAGATGCCCTGGCGGCCGCTGCCGGGGTCGCGGGTGAAGGCGACGCCGGTGCCGGAGTCGGAGCCGCAGTTGCCGAAGACCATGGAGCAGACGTTGACGGCGGTGCCGAGGTCGGCGGGGATGCGCTCCTGGCGGCGGTACAGGATGGCGCGTGGCGCGTTCCAGGAGTCGAAGACGGCCATCATGGCCATGCGCATCTGCTCGCGCGGGTCGGCGGGGAAGTCCTCGCCGGTCCGGTCGCGGACGATGCCCTTGTACGTCTCGACCAGGCGCTGGAGCTCACCGGCGCTGAGATCGGTGTCCTGGCGGCCGTCCTTGAGCTCGTCGAGGGCGTCCTCGAACAGGTCGCCGTCGATGCCCAGCACGGTCCTGCCGAACATCTGGATGAGCCTGCGGTAGGAGTCCCAGGCGAAGCGTTCGTTGCCGCCGGCCTGCTTGGCGAGGCCGTGCACGGAGTCGTCGTTGAGGCCGATGTTGAGGACGGTCTCCATCATGCCGGGCATGGAGAACTTCGCGCCCGAGCGGACGCTGACGAGCAGCGGGTCGTCGGACTGGCCGAGCTTCCTGCCCATGCGCTCCTCGAGCGCCTGCAGGTGCTGCTCGATCTCCTGTTCGAGCCCGCCGGGCAGAGCTCCCTCGGCCAGGTAGTGGCGGCACGCCTCAGTGGTGATCGTGAACCCGGGAGGCACGGGCAGCCCGAGATTGGTCATCTCGGCGAGGTTGGCGCCCTTTCCGCCCAGGAGATCTTTGAGATTCCTGTTGCCCTCGGTGAAGTCGTAAACGTACTTGGCCACCACAGCTCCAATCAACGCTTCTACCCGGACTCTACCGGCGGAATTGATGATGAAACTGCACCCATCGGTTAATTCCCCGTTTCCCCAGCTCAAACCCCCTGTAGAGGTCTAATCCACTTTTATTCTGATCGCCGGGGAAGTGGTTTATACCAATGGTACAAACCAATTCTTGGACCGTAAGTCCGGCTCCGCACGAGAATGCGATCTGGTCGCTGTGAAGCGGCCGCGGTGTGCCCCGCGACACAAAAAGGGGCCCCTCCGGAGAGGGGCCCCTTCGACGGTGTGCGGCGTCAGTCGTTGAGGTGCTGACGCAGGTAGCTCTCCACCTGGTCGATGGAGATGCGCTCCTGGGCCATCGAGTCGCGCTCGCGGATCGTCACCGCGTTGTCCTGGAGCGAGTCGAAGTCGACCGTGATGCAGAACGGCGTGCCGATCTCGTCCTGGCGGCGGTAGCGGCGGCCGATCGCGCCGGCGTCGTCGAACTCGACGTTCCACCGCTTGCGCAGCGCCGCGGCCAGGTCGCGGGCCTTGGGCGACAGGTCGGCGTTGCGCGACAGCGGCAGCACCGCGGCCTTGACCGGGGCGAGCCGGTGGTCGAGCCGCATGACCGTGCGCTTCTCCATGACGCCCTTGGCGTTGGGCGCCTCGTCCTCGGTGTAGGCGTCGAGCATGAAGGTGAGCGTGGCCCGGTCGACGCCGGCGGACGGCTCGATCACGTAGGGCACGTAGCGCTCGCCGGTCTCCTGCTCGAAGAAGCTCAGGTCGGTGCCGGAGGCCTTCGAGTGGGCGGTCAGGTCGAAGTCGGTGCGGTTGGCGATGCCTTCGAGCTCGCCCCACTCACTGCCGGTGAAGTTGAAGCGGTACTCGATGTCGACCGTGCGCTTGGCGTAGTGGGAGAGCTTCTCCTGCGGGTGCTCGTAGAGGCGCAGGTTGTCCTTGGCGATGCCGAGGTCGGAGTACCACTGGAAGCGCTGGTCGATCCAGTACTGGTGCCACTCCTCGTCGGTGCCGGGCTTGACGAAGAACTCCACCTCCATCTGCTCGAACTCGCGGGTCCGGAAGATGAAGTTGCCCGGCGTGATCTCGTTGCGGAACGACTTGCCGATCTGGCCGATGCCGAACGGGATCTTCTTGCGCGCCGACTGCTGGACGTTGAGGTAGTTGATGAAGATGCCCTGCGCGGTCTCGGGCCGCAGGTAGGTCAGCCCGGAGTCGTCCTCGACCGGGCCGAGGAACGTCTTGAGCAGGCCGCTGAACTGGCGCGGCTCGGTGAAGGCGCCCTTGTTGCCGCAGTTGGAGCAGGTGACGTCGGCCAGGCCCCGCTCGGGCGCCTTGCCGTTCTTCTCCTCGTACGCTTCGAGCAGGTGGTCGGCGCGGAAGCGCTTGTGACAGGACTGGCACTCGGTGAGCGGGTCGGTGAAGGTGTCGACGTGGCCGCTGGCCTGCCACACCTCGCGGGCCAGGATGACGCTGGAGTCGAGGCCCACCACGTCGTCGCGCGACTGGACCATCGACAGCCACCACTGCCGCTTGACGTTGTTCTTCAGCTCGACGCCCAGCGGGCCATAGTCCCAGGACGCTCGCAGTCCGCCGTAGATCTCGCTCGACGGGTATACGAGCCCGCGGCGCTTGGCGAGGCTGACGATGGTGTCCATGACGTCGGTGCGTCGTGCCATGTTGATCGGATCTCTTTCCGGCTGGAGGTCGGCGAGTGAATAAGAGAGCTTCCAGCTTAGGGGACTCCCGGTGGCGTCCGCGCCCGAGTGTCGCTACGCACCGTCCTGGACCAGGACGTCCTCGAAGGCGGAGGGCTCGTTGACCATGAGGATCATCAGCGGATACATCTCCATGCGGGCGGCGGACAGGGCCCTGCGGTAGAACCCGGCGCCCTCCCACTCGGTGACGACCGCCCACAGGTTGGGCTCGTCGACGGATCGGGCCAGCCTGCCGCGCAGGTAGCCCGGCTGCGCGGCGAGCGTGTCGAGGACGACCTCGGCCTGTTTGGCGAAGTCCTGCGACTGGGCCTCTGGAACGGTGTAGCGGATCACGGCGAGCACGCTCCCAGCATGTCAGACGTTCCGCGGCTGCCGGTGGCCATCGCGGCGGCGCTAGGCTCGGGGCCGTGGCCACCGATGACGACCGCCGCAGGCACCCGCTGGCGCAGCCGCGCCCGGGGCCGAAGGGCAAGACCAAGCGCCCGCTGCCGCCGGGCGAGCAGTTCTTCACGCCCGGGGCGGCCGGGCTGCGCCTGGCCGTGGAGCGGCGCAGCGCGGCGCCGATGGCGTTCCTGTTCACGCAGGTGCCGCGCTGGGTGACGCCCGCCGTGATGGTGGTGCTGCTGCTGGCCGGGTTCGCGGTGCAGAGCTGGCTGGGCGGGCTGGCCGTGCTGCCGGTCCTGGTGTTCATCGGCTGGCTGGCCTATCTGTCGTGGCCGTCGCTGGGGGTGGGCGGGAAGCTGCTCCGGGTGGCCATGCTGACATTCCTGGTGCTGCTGGCCGCGACGCGGTTCGGGCTGCTCTAGGGCACCAGCGTGTAGCCGGGGAAGTTGCCGGGCAGGCGCTCGCCGTCCGGGCCCTGGGTGACGGCCCGGACGAGCAGCTCGCCGCCGACGAACGCGCCGCGCCAGGAGGCGCCGAGCCCGCCGAACAGCTCCTCGCGGTCGCCGCGCGAGCGCGGCCGGTTGTGGCCGACCTTGAACGCCCGCACCTGCGGGGCGAGCCTGCGGTGCGTCTCCTCCTCGTCGCAGGAGAGCGTGGCGACCAGGGCGCCGTTACTGGCGTTCATCGCGGCCAGGAGCTCGGCCTCGGTGTCGACGAGCACGAAGCTGTCGACGGGGCCGAAGGGCTCGGCGTGGTGCAGCGGTGACGAGCGGGGCGGGTCGAGCAGCGCCACCGGCGCGAAGTACGCCGACGTGTCCTGGCCCGGCAGGAAATGCCCGGATGTCAGGGACGCCCGGTGCAGCGGCACCGCGCCCCGCGCCACCGCCTCGTCCACCTGGTCGGCCAGCTCCTTCGCCTTCGAGACGTTGATGAGCGGCCCGAAGTCCAGCTCCGGCAGCGGATCGTCCGGCGCGGCCACGGCCAGCGGATGCCCGAACCGCAGCGACCCCACCGCCTCCAGGTAGGCCCCCAGGAACGCGTGGAACTGCGACCGCCGCACCACGAACCGCGGGTAGGCGGTGCAGCGCTGCTTGCCGTAGTCGAAGGAGGCCCGGATCTGCCGGGTCAGCAGCTCCCAGTCCGAGTAGTCCCACACGCCCCAGCAGTTGAGCCCCTCCTGCTCCAGCACGTGCCGCCGCTCCAGGTCGGCCAGCGAGGCGGCGACCCGCCCGCCGGCGTCCCGGCCGCCCACGAACGACACGCAGCCCAGCGACCGGCCCGACACCAGCACCGGTGACAGCTCCGCCCCTCCCCCGCTGACCAGCGTGAACGGCAGCCCTTCCCGTACCGCGAGCGCGCACGCCAGGGTGAGACAGCACAGCCCGCCGTCGGTCGGCGTCTTGGCGATGACCGCGTTGCCGGCCAGCGCCTGCACGAGCATGGCGTGCATGAGCACGCTCATCGGGTAGTTCCAGCTCGCGATGTTGCTGACGGGGCCGGGCAGCGGGGCCCGCCCGGCCAGCATGCGGTCGATCTCCGACACGTACCAGCGCACGCCGTCGAGGCAGCGGTCCACGTCGGCGCAGGCCGTCTTCCACGGCTTGCCGATCTCCCACACCAGCAGCAGCGCCAGCAGGTCGCGGTGCGCCGCCATGGACTCCACCGCCGCCGACACCCGCTCCTTACGCTCCTCCAGCGGCAGGTGCCGCCACCGCCGGTGCTCCTCCGCGGCGCCCGCCACCGCCCGCGCGGCCCCGGCCCGGTCCAGCCGGGGCGGGCCCGCGATGGCGGTGCCGTCCACCGGCGAGAACACCGGCGCGGGCCGCCCGTCCCGCTGCCAGAACCCGCCCCAGTGGTTGAGCACCCGGTCGTCGTGGAACGCCTCCGGCGCCACCTCGCAGCACCGGCCGTACGCGTCCTGCCAGGCCGTGCCCGGTTTGACCTGCATGAGTCCTCCTCAGTCCGACCAGTCCACGGCGACGAGCCCGGGCAGCGGCTCGAACTCCTTCACGGCGTCCAGCGACGGCCCCATGGCCGCGTTCGCCTCGCGCTCCACCATCACCTCCACCAGCACCGGGAGGCGCTTCTCCGCGGCCTCGGCGGACGCCCAGGCCAGCGCGTCCCGGATGTCGCCGGGCAGCTCCACCCGGCGCGCCGGGCAGCCGAACGACTCCATGGCCTTGACATGGTCGATGCCGCCCTCTCCGTAGTGCAGGTCCACCGCGTAGTTCATGCCGTACGGGATCTCGGCCTGCCGGATGAGCCCCAGGTACTCGTTGTTGATCATGACGATCACGAACGGGATGTTGTACTGGGCCGCCACCGCGACCTCCTCCATGAGGAACTGGAAGGAGTAGTCGCCGACGACCACCACGACCTCCCGCTCCGGGTGCGCCGTCTTCACCCCGATCGCGGCCGGCACCTCCCAGCCGAGCGGCCCGGCCTGCCCGCACACCAGGTAGCGGCGGGGCAGGTAGGTCGTCTGGAACTGGCCGGACCAGATCTGGTAGAGCCCGATGGCGGTGACGAACGTGGTGTCCCTGCCGAAGTGCTCGTTGATCTCCCGGAACACCCGGGGCGGCTTGATCGGCACGTCCTCGAAGTCGTCCCTGCGCCGCAGGGTCCGGCGCAGCTCGCCGATCCGGCGCACCCACTTGCCGGGCCGCCGCGGGGCCGCATGCCGGGAGCGCGCCTCGTCCAGCAGCCCGGCCAGCACCGGCCGGGCGTGCCCGACGATGCCAAGGTCGGGCTCGAAGACCCGGCCGAGCTGCATGGGCTCGATGTCCACGTGGATGAACCGCCGCTCGCCCCGGTAGACGCCGAGGTCGCCGGTGTGCCGGTCGCCGAACCGGGCGCCGACGGCCAGCACCAGGTCGCTGTCCAGGAACGCGGCGTTGCCCCACCGGGTCTGGGTCTGGATGCCGGCCATCCCGGCGAACAGCGGGTGGTCCTCGGGGAAGGCGCCCTTGCCCATGAGCGTCACCTGCACCGGCACCTGGAGGTGCTCGGCCAGGCGGCGCAGCTCCTCGTGCGCGTCCCCGATGATCACCCCGCCGCCCGCCAGGATCAGCGGCCGCCGGGCGGCGGTCAGCAGGTCCACCGCCCTGCGCACCGCCTGCGGCAGCGGCCTGGGCACCTCCACGGGCAGCGGCGCGTCGACCGCGGGATCGTACCGGCAGGTGCCGAGCTGCACGTCCAGCGGCAGGTCGATGAGGACCGGGCCGGGCCGCCCCGAGCGGGCGACCCGGAACGCCTCCCGGAACAGCCACGGCGCCTGCGCGGGCTCCTTGAGCTGCACCGCCCACTTGGTGACCGGCTTGGCGACCTCCACGATGTCGACCGCCTGGAACGCCTCCTGGTGCAGCTTGGAGCTGACCGCCTGGCCGGTGACGCAGATCATCGGGATCGAGTCGGCCATCGCGGTGTAGAGGCCGGTGATCATGTTGGTGCCGGCGGGGCCGGAGGTGCCGACGCAGACGCCGACGTTCCCGGTCACGCGGGCCCAGCCGTCGGCGGCGTGCGTGCCGCCCTCCTCGTGGCGGACCGTGATGTGCCGGATCGAGCTGTGCCGGAGCGCCGCGTACAGCGGCAGGATCGCGGCGCCGGGGATGCCGAAGACGGTGTCCACGCCCTCCGACTCCAGCACCTTGACCACGGCCTCCATGCACGGGACGGGGTTCATGCGTCGAGCCTTTCCACGACCTTGAGCAGGTGGCCCGCGATGGGGCCATCCCCCTTCACGCGACCGGGTGTCATCCGTTCAGCCTTTCGACGACCTTGAGCAGGGCCGAGTGGTCGAGCGAGCCGTGGCCCTGGGCGCGGGCGGCGGCCACGAGCTGGGCGACCTGGGCGGTGAGCGGCAGCGCGACCCCGGCCTCGCGGGCGGCGGCCAGGGCGATGCCCATGTCCTTGTGGTGCAGGTCGATGCGGAAGCCGGGGGCGAACTCCCGCTTGATCATGGTGTGCCGTTTGAGGTCGAGGATGCGCGAACCGGCCAGGCCGCCCGCCAACACGTCCAGCCCGGCCGCCGGATCCACCCCCGACGCCTCCAGGAGCACGATCGCCTCCGCCACCAGGCCGTAGATCCCTCCCACGACGAGCTGGTTGGCGGCCTTGACGGTCTGGCCCGCCCCGGCCGGGCCGACGTGCACGATGGTGGTGCCGAGCGCGCCGAGCACCGGCCTCGCGGCGGCGAAGTCCTCGTCCGTACCGCCGACCATGATCGACAGGGTGCCGTCGACGGCGCCGCGCTCGCCGCCACTGACCGGCGCGTCGAGGGCGCGGACGCCCTTGGCGGCGGCCTCGCGGGCGACCCGGCGCGAGGTCTCCGGCTTGATCGTGCTCATGTCCAGGTAGATCAGGCCGGACGCGCCGTGCGCGAGGACGACCGGCGCGACCTCCTCGACCTGCGGCGAGTCGGGCAGCATGGTGATCACCACGTCCGCGTCGGCGACCGCCTCGGCGATCCCGGCCGCGCCCTTGCCGCCCGCGGCCTCCAGCCGGGCGACGCGCTCGCGGCTGACGTCGTAGCCGACGACGTGGTGCCCGGCCTTGACGAGGTTGGCGGCCATCGGGCTGCCCATGATCCCGAGGCCGATGAAAGCGATGGTCACTGCTGCCTCCAAGCGAACGCGCCCGGCCCCTCGTGCCGGTACTCGAGCCCGACGTGCCCGCGGTAGCCCGCCGCCGCCAGCCGGGCGAAGATCTCCTGGTACGGCATGCGCCCGCTGCCGGGCTGCCCGCGGCCGGGGTCGTCGGCGATCTGCACGTGGCCGAACCGGCCCGCGTGGGCGTCGATGAGCGCGAGCACGTCCTCGCCCATGACGTGCAGGTGGTACAGGTCGGCCAGGAAGGCCACGTTCTCCCGGCCCACCTCGTCGATCAGGTCGAAGGCGGCGGCCGACGAGGTGATCGGGTAGTGCGGGTTCTCCCGGGAGTTGAGCGCCTCGACGACCACGGTGGCGCCGATCCCGGCCGCCGCGTCGGCCGCGGCGCGCAGGTTGGCCACGGCCAGCGCCCGGTCGGTGCCGGGGTCGTTGCCGTAGAGCGCGTTGAGCGTGCCGCAGCCCAGCTCGGCGGCGAAGGCGACGGCCACGCCGACGTTGGCCCGGAACCGCGCGGCGCCGTCCGGCCGGGCGAGCAGGCCCCGCTCCCCCGCGGCCATGTCGCCCGCGTCGAAATTGAGCCCGACCAGGCGGACCCCGGCGTCCTCGATGGCGCGGCGGAGCGCGTCCAGCTCGGCCCGGGACGGCTGCGGCGTGCCGAACGGCCACCACAGCTCCACCGCGTCGAACCCGGCCTTGGCCGCGGCGGCGGGCCGCTCCAGCAGCGGCAGATCGGTGAACAGGATGGACAGGTTGACGTCGAACCTCATGCCGGCACCCTCCCGAGCGCCGAGCGCAGCAGCCGGGCCGTCTCGGACGGGGTGCGGCCGACCCGGACGCCGACGGCCTCCAGCGCCTCCTTCTTGGCCTGGGCGGTCCCCGACGAACCGGACACGATCGCGCCCGCGTGCCCCATCGTCCTGCCCTCGGGCGCGGTGAACCCGGCGACGTAGGCGACGACCGGCTTGGTGACGTGCCCGGCGATGTAGGCGGCGGCCCGCTCCTCGGCGTCGCCGCCGATCTCGCCGATCATCACGATCACGTCGGTGCCGGGGTCGTCCTGGAACGCCTGGAGGCAGTCGATGTGCGTGGTGCCCACCACCGGGTCGCCGCCGATCCCGACCGCGGTCGAGAAGCCGAGGTCGCGCAGCTCGTACATGAGCTGGTACGTGAGCGTGCCCGACTTGGAGACCAGGCCGATCCGCCCGGCGGTGGTGATGCCGGCCGGGATGATCCCGGCGGACGACTGGCCGGGGCTGATCAGGCCGGGGCAGTTCGGGCCGATGATCCGGGTGCCGGTGCGGGCGGCCAGGGCACGGAACCGGATCGTGTCGTGCACCGGCACGCCCTCGGTGATGACGACGCAGAGCGGCACCCGCGCCTCGGCCGCCTCCTCGACGGCGGCCCGGGTGAAGCGCGGCGGCACGAACACCACCGACACGTCCGCCCCGGTCTCCGCCACGGCCTCGGCCACCGAGCCGAACACCGGCACCGGGCGCTCGCCGAAGTCGGCCGTGCGGCCGCCCTTGCCGGGCGTCACCCCGGCCACCACGTCGGTGCCGGCGGCCAGCATGCGGGCCGTGTGCCGGCTGCCCTCCGCGCCGGTCATGCCCTGCACGAGCACCCGGCTCTCCTTGGTCAGGAAGATCGCCATCACGCACCTGCCGCGAGTCTGGCCGCCGTCTGGGCGGCGCCGTCCATGGTGGAGACCTGCCGGACCGCCGGGTGCCGGGCCTCGCTCAGGATGCGCCGCCCGGCCTCCGCGTTGTTGCCGTCCAGCCGTACGACGATCGGGCGTTCCCGGCCGCGCTCGCCGAGCAGTTCGAGTGCCGTCACGATGCCGCTGGCCACCGCGTCGCAGGCGGTGATGCCGCCGAAGACGTTCACCAGCACCGAGCGGACGTCCGGGTCGGACAGGATGATCTCCAGGCCGTCGGCCATCACCCGCGCCGAGGCGCCGCCGCCGATGTCGAGGAAGTTGGCCGGGGCGGGCTTGCCGGGGAAGGCCGCGCCCGCACCCGCCACCACGTCGAGCGTGCTCATCACCAGGCCCGCGCCGTTGCCGACGACGCCGACCCGGCCGTCCAGCTTGACGTAGTTGAGCCCCTTGGCCCTGGCCCGGCCCTCCAGGCCGTCGCCGGGCTCCGCGTACTCCCAGGTGTGGCGGAAGGCGGCGTTGTCATCGAGCGTCACCTTGCCGTCGAGTGCCACGATCCGCTGGCCGGTGGTGCAGATCAGCGGGTTCACCTCGACCAGGAGGGCGTCCTCGGCGATCATGACTCGCCAGAGCCGCTCCAGCACCTCCGCGGCGGCGTCCGGCAGGCCCGCCCCGGCGGCTAACTTCCGGGCGGTCTCCCCGTCCACGCCCGTCTCGGGGTCGATCCGGGCGCGGACGATGGCGCCGGGGTCTCTGGCCGCCAGTTCCTCGATCTCCATGCCGCCCTGGCCGGACACCATGGCGAGGAACCCGCCCTCGGCCCGGTCTACGAGGAAGGCCGCGTAGTACTCCTCGAAGGGCACGGTGGCGGTCTCGACCAGAACGCGGTGCGCGGTGTGTCCCTTGATGTCCATGCCGATCACGTGGCGGGCCGCGTCCTCGGCGGCGGCCGGGCCGGGGGCCGTCTTGATGCCGCCCGCCTTGCCGCGCCCGCCGGTCTTCACCTGGGCCTTGACGACGACGGGCGCTTTCAGCTCGGCCGCGATGTCGCGGGCCTCCTGGGGGGTGGCGGCGACCCTGCCCGCGGGGGTCGGGATGCCGTGGCGCTCGAAGAGCTCCTTCGCCTGGTACTCGTACAGGTCCATGCGAGCCTCCTTTGTAGACGGTATACCGTATGGAATATCCGCCGTCTAGGGGTCTCGACAGGGCTTGGTGTACCGGATATTCCATACAGTATGGAAAATGCACACCTTGTCCGAGACTGGCGCGGCCGCTCCTACCTCGTGGGATCCGTCCCCGCCGACCGCACCCGCATGTTCCGCCTCGCCCTCGCCGCCATGGCCGCGATCGGCCCCCTCCAGTACGCCTCCGCCGCCCTCCTGGCCACGGACGCCCACGGCCTCCTCTTGCTGGCCACCTGCGTCGTCTTCCAGGCAGCGGGCGCCCTCCCCACCCTGCGCCTGGTCCGCCGCGGCCGCCTCCCCGTCCGCACCGCCCTGACCGCCGGCGCCGCCCTCACCACCCTCGGTCTCCTGACCGCCGCCTGGTTCCTCGCCACCGCGCCGGGCGCCGGAGTCCTCCCCCTCGCCCTGCTCGGGTACGCGGTGCTCGGGGGGCTGGGCGCCGGCGCCGTGTACGGGGTCTGCAGCGAAGTCGTCTCCTCGTGGTATCCCGACCGGCCCGCCGCACGGGTGAGCATGGTGACGGGCGCCTTCGGGTACGGATCGGTCCCGCTGCTGGTGTGGGCCGGGATCGCGCCCGCGATGACCCCGGCCGTGTTCGCGGTGGCGGCGGTGCTGGCAGCGGCGGCGATCGGAGCGGCGGCCCGGTCCCTGCGCCTGGCCCCGGAAGGCTGGTGGCCGGACACCGTGGAGCCCCGCGCCCACGCCCTGGAGGCGGCCAGACTGCGCAGAACCCCCGGCGCGGTACGCCAATTCGGCCTCGCCCAGGCACTGCGCACGCGAGCGCTGCCCGCCCTGGCGATCATCCTGGCCTGCGCGGGCGCGGTGTCCCTGTTCGACGTGATCGTCGTAGCGAGCACCGGCGCCTGGGCAGCCCTGGCCCTCATGCTGGCCCTCAACGGCGGCGGCAGAGCAGTGGCCATGCGCCTGTCGGAACTCTTCGGCCGCCGCCTGGTGCTGGCCTCGGTCCTCGCCCTCCTCGCCACCGGCCAGCTCCTCCTGGCCGCCGCCCTGACCCCCGGACAAGCCCCCGCCCACCTCGCCGCGACCTCACCGACCCAATCCACTGCGGACACGACGGGAGTCACGGCCGCTAGGGACATCGCGGGAGTCAGTGGCAGCACAAACACGACGGGAGTAGGGATCGCTGAGGGCCCGACCGAACTCGGAGCGACTGCGGAGACCTCGGAAATCGGGGTGACCGAAGGCACCGCGGGAGTCGGCGTGGCGGGGGACGCTGCGGGAGTCAGCGCGGCGGGGGACGCTGAGGAAGGCGGAGACGGCGGGATGGTCGAAGCCGCGGGGAGTCCGTTGTTGTGGTTGGGGGCGATCGCGGCGGGGCTGGGCGGGGGTGCGTTCTATCCGCTGGTGGCGAGTTTGGTGCGGGAGTTCTTCGGGGAGCGGCAGACGTGCGAGATTCACGCCGTCGTCTACAGCGCCAAGGCCGTGGCGGGAGTGATCGGGGTGGGGATGGCCGCGTACGCGTTCACCGCGCCGGCGACGGCGCTGCTGGTCGCCGCGGGGCTGGCCGCGCTGCCGGCGCTGGCGTCGGTGCGGTTGCGGACGCCCGGGCTGCCCGTGACGATCCCGCTGTGACCGGGCGGTGACGTTACTGGCTGTGATGAGGCTCACGGCCTGGGGAGGGCGGGCGGCGGTATGCTGTAGGCAGTCGACCAAAACCACTAGCGCAGTCCTGGAGTCAGAATCATGTTGCTGTCGGATCAGGCCGGTCGGGCGGCGGCCCCCAAGATTCCCCGCCCTGCCACGCTCCGGGAGAGCGTGATCGAGGCCATCCAGGAGCTCATCGTCTCAGGCCAGCTCAAGCCCGGCCAGCACTTGGTGGAGAGCGAGCTGGCCGAGCTGCTGGGCGTTTCGCGGCAGCCCGTCCGCGAGGCGTTGCAGCAGCTCAGCACCGAGGGCTGGGTCGACCTGCATCCCGGTCAGGGCGCGTTCGTGCACACCCCCACGGTGGAGGAGGCCGACCAGCTGCTCGCGGTCCGGACGCTGCTGGAGACCGAGTCGGCCAGGCTCGCCGCGCAGCACGCCGGCGAGGAGGGGGTGCGCCGCCTGCGCGCCCTGTGCCGGCGTGGCATCGAGGCGGTCCAGTCCGACGATGTGGACGCCGCGGTGACGACCAACTCCGAGCTGCACGCTCTGGTGACCGAGTTGTCCGGCAACAAGGTGCTGGCCGAGCTGGCGGGCCAGGTCGCCCGCCGGGTGCGCTGGTACCACACGCCCGTGGCCCGGCAGCGCGGCATGGCCTCCTGGGAGGAGCACACCGCGCTGATCGACGCGATCGAGCGCGGCGACGAGGAACGGGCCGCGCAGATCATGCGCGAGCACACCGAGCACACCCGCGCCTCCTACATGGAGCGCCGCGAGAACGAGCCGCCGGAGCCCGCGCCCAAGCCGGTGCGCCGCCGCCGGCCGCGGACGCCGACCACCGGTTGACCCGCCGTTCACACCTGGACGTATAGCCCGTAACACCCCGGGCAGAGGATGAGGACCCGTAAACCCTCCTCCACGCATGTGCACCGAGGCTCGAGACCCCTGCCCGCACGTGCCCCGAGGTTTGCGATCGTCCTGCCCGAAACCAGCAGCGAAGGGAGGTGAACGAAGATGAAGAGGTTCGCCCGTTTCCTTCTCGGAGACCCTCTCGGTCAGCCCGCCGACGGCCGGATGATCGGGATCGGCCTGGCAGCCGCGCTCAGGAAGCAGCACTCCGCCGACGCCGCGGAGCAGTACCTGACCCGGTGGGCCGGGCAGCGCGACGCGCACGAGAGCGTGCGCTGAACCGCTGAGGTGCCGCGCACAGGGGTGGCGCCCCCCGCGCGCGGCGCGCCCTCACCCCCTCAGCCCTCGGGCTCCGTACGCACAGACTCCGTACGAGCTGAGTCAGCACGCACAGGATCCGACGACCCCGCCTTCGCGTCGCGGGCCGACTTCATCAGGCTCAGCACCGTGGTCACGGCGAGGGTCCCGACGATGACACCCAGCGAGGCCAGGATCGGAATCTCCGGCGCCCACGACACCCCGTCATGGTGCGCGGCCTCCAGGATCAGTTTCGCCCCGATGAAGGCCAGCACCACCGACAGGCCCTTGCTCAGGTAGACCAGCCGATCGAGCAGGCCGCCGATCAGGAAGAACAGCTGCCGCAGCCCCATGAGGGCGAAGGCGTTGGCGGTGAACACCAGGTAGGGCTCCTTGGTGAGCCCGAAGATGGCGGGGATCGAGTCGAGCGCGAACAGCAGGTCGGTGGTGCCGATGGCGACCATGACGATCAGCATCGGCGTCACCATCCTGCGGCCCAGGTGCACGGTGAGCCGGGCGCCGTAGTAGGTGTCGGTGGTGGGCAGCACCCGGCGGACGGTGCGCAGGACGGCGTTCTCGCTGAAGTCGTCCTCGTCCTCCTCGTGCTTGATCAACTTCCAGGCGGTGTACACCAGGAAGGCGCCGAAGACGTAGAAGAGCCAGTCGAACCTGGACACGGCCTCGGCGCCGGCGGCGATGAAGGCGCCGCGCATGACCAGGGCCAGGATGATCCCGACGAGCAGCACCTTCTGCCGGTACTCCCGGGGGACCCGGAACCTGGCCATGATCAGGATGAAGACGAACAGGTTGTCGACGCTGAGCGAGTACTCGGTGATCCATCCCGCGAAGAACTCGCCGCCGTGCTGCGGCCCCGCCAGGAAGAGCAGCCCGCAGCCGAAGGCGGCGGCCAGCGCGACGTAGAACGACACCCAGCCGACGCACTCCCGGAAGGAGGGCTCGCGGGGGTTGCGGGCGACGAGGTAGAAGTCCAGCGCCAGTACGGCGGCGAAACCGCCGATCGTGGCGAGCCAGACCCATGCGGGCAGGTTCATCGACGGGCTCCCTTCCTGGTCTGCATGATCTGGGCATGTCGTACGTACAGGCCGAAGAGCGCGTCCGCCCGGGGGTTGCCCGCGCGGCGCATCAGCCAGGGCGGCATGGTCCGTTCGTGCAGGAAGACGAAGCCGATCGCGAAGCCGAGGCTCACCATCGCCTGGAAGAGCAGGAAGGTGAGCACGCCGTCAGCCGCTCCGGCCCCGGCGACGCTCTCCTGGAGCAGCCGGGACAGCGGGAAGGCGGCCATCCAGTAGAGCCCGGTGGGGCCGAACGTGCCGGGCCGGAACAGGCCGCGTCCGAGCAGCACCCCGTACAGCCCGCCGAAGAAGGCGAGCGGCAAGGACAGGGCGAGCGCGGACTGGGCGGCCAGGCCGGCGGGGACCCCCGCGAGGAGGGTCAGCCCGCCCGCCAGCGCACCGGCGACGGCTCCGATCGTCGCCCCGGGCAGGGCGAGTTCGAGGTCGTCCCGATCGATCATCAGCCCACGACCACCCCGAAGGCGAACAGGCTGTAGAAGAGCATGCCCAGGTAGAACACCGCGCCGATGCCGATGATCGCGTTGGTCCACCACCTGGGCCTGATCGGCTTGGGCAGCGTGCGGTTGTTGACCAGCAGCAGCGTCACGCAGTACGCGCCCATCGCGAAGGTCGACAGGAACGCCAGCGTGTCCAGGATCTCGCTCGGCCCGTCAGCCGGGCCGAAGAGCAGGATCAGGATGCCGAAGATGATCACGGCCCAGAGGAAGCCCGCGTACAGGTGCGACATGCGCAGCTTCTTCGCGCCGGGCACGAAGTTGTAGGTCATGTCGGCCTGGCCGCGCGAGAACGAGTCGAACAGCCCCAGCGTGGCGTTGAGCCCGATCAGCGCGATGAAGCCGAGGAACACGCCGCCGAGCACCGAGCTGCCCGCCGAGGAGACGGCGTCGGACATGGCGCTGAGCGCCACGTCCCGGTCGTCGTTCTGCAGGGCGGTCTGCACGTCGGGGTTGAGCCGGGCGGCCGACTGGGCGATCACCGTGAAGGAGATGGTGACCAGCATGGTGATGCCCCAGAAGAGGGCCAGCGCGTCGAAGGTGACCCAGCGCCGCCAGCCCTTCCACTTGGCCATCTCCGCGGGGTCCTCGGTGTCGAACATGAAGCCCCGCGAGGGCATGGCCTCTTCCTCGCCCGCGTGCCGGAGCCCGCGGACCTTGGGGATGTGCGCGCCCATGCCGGCGCCGGAGTCGCGCAGGTGCAGCGTGTACCACATCTGCTGCATGCCGGACGGCCCGGCGAAGGCGCAGGCGCCCACGATGACCGGGAACCACGCCGCTGTCATGGCCTCCTCCGGAAGATAGCCGAAGGCGAACATGCCGGTGATGGTGGTGACCACGTCGTTCCACGAGCCCACCATCGCGGCGACCACGGAGGTGCCGATCACGAGCGCGCCGATGAGCAGCGACAGCACGTTCTCGAGCAGGTTGTAGATGACCTTGGCGAGGCTGAAGATCACCCCGACCAGGATGAGCCCGGTGACCGCCGTGACCATCCACGGGATCCCGGTTATCTGTTCCAGCGCGGCCGCTCCGGCGGATAAGTGGCCCGGCCAGATGTAGACGGCGATGGCGACGACGAAGAAGAACCACATGAGGGGTTTGAACACCCGGGCCGCGCCGGAGAAGATGCTCTCCCCTGTGGCCATGGCGTAGCGCGCCATCTCCAGCATCACCACCGCCTGGAGGGTGACGCCGATCAGGAACAGCCACCTGATCTCCGGCCCGAACAGCAGCACGAGCCTGGGCCACATGTAGGACTCCCCCATCCCCACGCCCAGGGCGACGAGGAAGACGGTGGGCCCCAGGATGTGCACCGAGGGGGGCGCGTCGGGGAGCTTCCTGATGGGCATCGGCTCGAGCCGGCCCGCTTTCCATACTCGTTCGTCCTCTGCCGGCGGCGCGGACGTCGCCGGGGTTCTGGATGTGTCCACCTACGGACCTCCTGGGGGGTTGGTGTTCTCCTGCGCTGCCCTGATTCGCCCCCTCGCCTGGTTGCTGGATCCGGCTCTAACCCAGCAGCCCGGCCGCTCTCGCCCAGCGGTACTTCGCGCCGAGGACCGCCACGGGCTTCTCGGTCGTGTACGGGTACGCGACCACGCCGTGCTCGTACAGGTACTCGGACGCCTCCTCGACTTCGGTGTCCCCGGCGAGCGAGGCCACGACCGGCTTGACGTTGCCCTTCTCCCGCTCCTCGGCGACGACGCGGGCGATCAGCTCCGCGAAGACCATCGGCGGGGTCACGATGGTGTGCCAGTAGCCCAGCACGAGCGCGTGGATCCGGTCGTCGGCCAGGCCGAGCCGGACGGTGTTGGCGTAGGTCGACGGCGGTTCGCCGCCGGTGATGTCGACGGGGTTGCCGGCGGCGCCGAAGGGCGGGATGAAGGCGCGGAACGCCTCGTCCAGGTCCGGCGGGATGTCCATCAGGGTGAGCCCGGCGTCCACGCAGGCGTCCGAGAGGAGCACTCCGGAGCCGCCCGCCCCGGTGATGATGACGACGTTCTCGCCCTTGGGGGTCGGCAGGATCGGCAGTGCTCGCGCGTACTCGAGCATGTCGTTGAGGCCGGGCGCGCGGACGACGCCGGCCTGGCGCAGGATGTCGTCGTAGACGCGGTCGTCGCCGGCGAGGGCCCCGGTGTGGGAGCCGGCGGCGCGGGCGCCCATCGCGGTGCGGCCGGCCTTGAGGACGATGACCGGCTTCTCCTTGACGACCCGGCGGGCCGCCTCGACGAAGCCGCGGCCGTCCTTGAGGTCCTCCAGGTGCATGGCGACGGCCTTGGTGTTCTCGTCCTGCTCGAAGAAGGTCAGCAGGTCGTCCTCGTCGACGTCGGCCTTGTTGCCGACGCCGACGATGGCCGACACGCCCATCTTGCTGGTCCGGCTGAAGCCCAGGATGGCCATGCCGATGCCGCCGCTCTGCGAGGTGAGCGCGACGCTGCCCTTGACGTCGTAGGGGGTGCAGAACGTGGCGCAGAGGTTCTCCGGCGTGTAGTAGTAGCCGTAGATGTTGGGGCCGAGCATGCGCACGCCGTGCCGCCGGGCGATCTCCACGATCTCCTGCTGGCCCTCGACGTTGCCGGTCTCGGCGAAGCCCGACGGGATCATGATGGCGCCGGCGACGCCCTTCCGCCCGGCCTCCTCCAGCGCCGCCGGGACGAACTTGGCGGGGATGGCGAAGACCGCGACGTCCACGTCGTGCGGGACGTCGGCGATGCTCCGGTACGCGGGCAGGCCCATGATCTCGGGGGCTTTGGGGTTGATGGGGAAGATCCGGCCCCGGTAGCCGCCGTCGATGAGGTTGCGCATGACCGAGTTGCCGATCTTGCCGTCCTCGGCGGAGGCGCCGATCACGGCCACCGCGCGGGGTTTGAAGATCCGCGTCATCTGCCGCAGGATCTCCTCCCTCGGCAGGCGGCCGGCCTCCTGCGGGGGTTCGCCGACGATGATGCGGACGTCCGCGGCGACGGCCCCGCGCGCGTCGGCGAAGACCGGGTTGAGGTCCACCTCCGCGATCTCGGGGAAGTCCGTGACGAGCCTGCTCACCCGTTCGATCAGCTCCGCGAGCGCCGTGCGGTCCGCCGGCTCGGCACCGCGGGCCCCGCGCAGCACCTCAGCCGCTCTGATGTCGTCCAGCATCCCCAGTGCCTCATCACCCGAAACCGGGGCAAGCCTGAACGTGACGTCCTTCAGCACCTCGACCAGGACACCGCCCAGGCCGAAGGCGACGACCTTGCCGAAGGTGGGGTCGGTGACCGCGCCCACGATCACCTCGTGGCCGCCGCCGACGAGCTGCTGCACCTGGACGCCGTCGATCCGGGCGTCCGGATCGTACGCGCGAGCAGCCGCGATTATCTTGTCGTAGCCCTCCCGCACCTCGTCGGCCGTCCGCAGCCCGACCAGCACGCCCCCTGCGTCGGTCTTGTGCAGGATGTCCGGCGACACGATCTTCAGGACGACGGGGAAGCCGATCTCGCCGGCCAGGTCCACGGCCTGACCGGCGGAGGCGGCCAGCCCCTCGCCGGGGGTGGCGATCCCGTACGCCTGGCAGATGCGGCGGCCCTCGGGGGCGGTCAGCGCCGTGCGGCCCTCCGCCAGCGCCTTGTCCAGCAGCTCCCGGACCTCTGCTCGCTCCACTAGATGACTCCGTTCGTCTTCAGCTCGGCCAGCTCGTCGGCGCCGAGGCCCAGTTCGCCGTAGATCTCCTGGTTGTGCTCGCCCAGCAGCGGCGGAGTCCTGACCTCCACCGGCGAGTCGGACAGCTGGAGCGGGCTGCCCACGGTGAGGAACTCGCCGCGCTCGGGATGGTCGACCGGGACGACCATGCCCTCCTCGCGCAGCGACTCGTCCTCGATCAGCTCCCGGGTGGACAGGATCGGCCCGCAGGGCACGTTGGCCGCGTTCAGCTTGTCGAGGACCGCCCACTTGTCGTGCTTGATCGTCCACTCCTCGATGAGCTGGAACATCTTGTCCAGCTTGGGCAGCCGCGCCTCGGGGGTCGCCCACTCGGGGTCGTCGGCCAGCTCGGGCCGGCCGATGATCTGCGCGATCGGCTTCCAGCCGACCGGCTGGACGATCACGTAGATGTAGTCGTTCGGCCCGCCGGGCGCGCATTTCACCGCCCAGCCCGGCTGGCCGCCGCCGCTGGCGTTGCCGGAGCGGGGCACCTCGTCGCCGAAGGTCTTGTTCGGGTACTCGCGGAGCGGGCCGTGCCCCAGCCGCTGCTGGTCGCGGAGCTTGACCCGGCACAGGTTCAGCACCGCGTGCTGCATGGCCACCTGCACCCGCTGGCCCCGGTTCGTCCGCTGGCGCTGGTAGAGCGCGGCCAGGATGCCGGCGACGACGTGGACGCCGGTGCCGGAGTCGCCGATCTGCGCGCCGGTCGCCAGCGGCGGGCCGTCCTCGAAGCCGGTGGTGGACATCGAGCCGCCCATCGCCTGGGCGATCACCTCGTACGCCTTGAACGCGCGGTAGCGGCCGGGCCCGAAGCCCTTGATCGAGGCGTAGACGAGGCGCGGGTTGAGCTCCTGGAGGCGCTCCCAGGTGAAGCCCATCCGGTCGACGGCGCCGGGGCCGAAGTTCTCCACCAGGACGTCGGCCTGCTTCACCAGCTCGGTGAAGATCTCCTTGCCGCGCTCGGACTTCATGTTGAGCGTGATGCTGCGCTTGTTGCAGTTGAGCATCGTGAAGTAGAGGCTGTCGACATCGGGAAGGTCGCGCAGCTGCTGCCGGGTGATGTCGCCGGAGGTGGACTCCAGCTTGACCACGTCGGCGCCGAGCCAGGCCAGCAACTGGGTGGCGGACGGGCCCGACTGGACGTGGGTCATGTCGAGGACGCGGACACCTTCGAGTGCCTTCATGATCTGCCTGCCTACTTGTACATGGTCTGGTTCATGGTTCCCGGGGCGTACACGTCCGGGTCGACCCAGACGTTGATCAGCGATGGCTTGCCCGACTCCCGGGCCCGCTCCAGCGCGGGACGGATCTCGGCCGGGTCGCGGACCTCCTCCCCGTAGCCGCCGAGCAGCTTGGCGAAGTCGCCGTAGCGGACGTCGCCGAGCGTGTTGCCGACGCGGGCGCGGTCCTCGCCGTACTTGGCGGCCTGGCCGTAGCGGATCTGGTTCATCGAGGAGTTGTTGCCGACGACGCCGATGAACGGCAGATTGAAGCGGACCATCGTCTCGAAGTCCCAGCCGGTGAGGCTGAAGGCGCCGTCGCCGAAGAGGCAGAGCACTTCCTTGTCGGGGCGGGCCTGCTTGGCGGCCATCGCGAACGCCATGCCGACGCCGAGCGTGCCCAGCGGGCCCGGGTCCATCCAGTGGCCGGGCGACTTGGGCTGCACGACCTGGCCGGAGAAGGTGACGATGTCGCCGCCGTCGCCGATGTAGATGCTGTCCTCGGTGAGGAACTCGTTGATCTCGTGGACCAGCCGGTACGGGTCGATGGGCTGGGCGCCGGAGAGCTGGCGGGGCAGCCGCTTCTCGTAGGCCTGCTTCTCGACCGCGCGCAGCTCCTCGATCCACTCCTTGCGGCGGGCCGCGCCGTTCTCCACCCGGCCGCTGGCCGCCTGCGCCGCGGCCGCCAGGATGAGGCCGGGGTCGCCGACGATGCCGAGGTCGATGTCGCGGTTCTTGCCGACGGTGCGGTAGTCGAGGTCGATCTGGACGACCTTGGCGGTGGGCGACAGGCGCTTGCCGTAGCCCATCCGGAAGTCGAACGGGGTGCCGACGATGATGATCAGGTCGGCCTCGGTGAAGGCGTAGCGGCGGCTGAGCTGGAAGTGCATCGGGTCGCCGGGCGGCAGCGTGCCGCGTGCCGAGCCGTTCATGTAGGCGGGGACGTTGAGCGTGCGGACGAAGTCGACCGCCGAATCGGTGGCCCGGCAGGTCCACACCTGGCTGCCGAGCAGGATGGCCGGCTTCTCGGCGTGCGCGAGCATGTCGGCCAGGCGCTCGATCGCCTCCGGGTCGCCGGCGGTCCGGGTGGAGGCCCGGTAGTTCCTCGGTATGCGCGCCTTCTCCAGCGGCACCTTCGCGTCCAGCACGTCGCGCGGGATCTCCAGGAACGAGGGCCCGGGCGCGCCGTGGTAGCACTCGCGGAAGGCCATCGACACCAGGTCGGCCACCCGCTCCGTGGTCGGCACGGTGGCCGCGAACTTGGTGATCGGATTCATCATGTCGACGTGCGGCAGGTCCTGCAGCGAGCCCATCTTGTGCTGGCTGAGCGCGCCCTGGCCGCCGATCAGCAGCATCGGGCTCTCGGCCCGGAAGGCGTTGGCCACGCCGGTCACCGCGTCGGTGGTGCCGGGCCCGGCGGTGACGACCGCGCAGCCGGGCTTGCCGGTGATCCGGGCGTAGCCGTCGGCGGCGTGCGCGGCCACTTGCTCGTGTCGTACGTCGATGACCTCGATGCCCTCGTCGACACATCCGTCGTAGATGTCGATGATGTGGCCGCCGCAGAGCGTGTAGATCACGTCCACGCCCTCGGCCTTGAGCGCTTTGGCTACCAGATGTCCGCCTGAGATCGTTTCCGACATTCGTGCACCCTTTCGGCGACTGTCTCCCGCATACTGCATACCGTATGAAGGCAATGGTTACCCTCTCCCGACGGCGCTGTCTAGCCCCCCGGCGGCAACTCGATCAGCTCGACGTGCTCCCCCGACCACCCCGGCGGCACCACCGCCAGCGCCTCCGCCAGCGCCGCCCCCCACAGCGACCCCGGCCCGTCGTGCCCGACCGGAACCACGCCCCGCCCCGACCGGACCACCGGCACCAGCCGCGTGTCCCGCTCGTGCACCCGCACCGCCCCCGCCAGCGCGCCCCTTTCCCGCCGCACCTCCGCCCCCCGCGCACCCCGCAGTACGGGAACGAGCAGCGTCACGGCGGCGGCCAGCGCCGCGAACGGGTTCCCGGGCAGCCCCACCACGAGCGTCCCGCCGGGCAGCCGGGCCAGCACCTGCGGATGCCCCGGCCGCACCGCCACCCCGTCCACCAGCACCTCCGCCCCCAGCCCGGCAAGCACTCCCCGCAGATGATCAGCCGGGCCCCGCGACGACGCCCCGCACACCACCACGACGTCCTGCTTGAGGGACGACAGAGCCGCACGGAGGGGTTCGGCCCCGTCGGGGAGCCGGTCGTGGGAGGCGAGCAGTCCTCCGGCCCAGTCGATCAGCCCCGGCAGGAAAGGACCGATGGCGTCCCGGACCCGCCCCGGCCCCGGGAGCCCGCGGTCGACCACCTCGTCCCCGGTGACCAGCACCGCGACCGAGGGCCGGGGGCGCACGGTGAGCAGGTCGTGGCCCAGGGCGGCGGCGAGCCCCGCGACGACGGGCGTCACCACGGTCCCCGCGCCGAGCACGACGGCCCCCTGGGCGATGTCCTCGCCCCGCCGCCGGACGTGCCGCCCGGTCTCGATCTCCCCCGACACCCAGCCGGTCCCCGAAGCCCGCTCGTAAGGCAGGACCGACTCGGCCCCTTGCGGCACCGGCGCACCCGTGGCGATCTCCACCGCCTCACCTGCCCGCAGAGCCCCCTCGTACGGAACACCACCCGCCAGAACACGGCCTGTCAGGCGCCAGGGCGGCGCCCCCGCCACCGCGTAGCCGTCCATCGCCGCCACGTCCACCCCCGGCACCGCCACCAGCGCCCGCAGCGGCGCCGCGAGGCGGCAGCCGAGCGCGCGGGAGAGGGGCAGGTCAGCCGGGGCGGGCGGCCGGGCGGCGCAGGCCGCGAGGTCGCGGGCGGCCGGCCACGAGAGCACGCGAACAGCGCCTTCATGTCGGACAACGGTCATCGGCATGCTCCTTGACCCGATTTTTTCCATACTGTATACCGAATGCACAATCCGACGCGAGAACGGAGCGAGAGCATGAAGGTCGCTGTTCTTGGCGCCGGCGCCATCGGCGCGTATGTGGGGGCCGCCCTCCACAGGGCGGGAGCCGAGGTCCACCTCATCGCGAGAGGGCCGCACCTCGAAGCCATACGCGAGTCCGGTGTGATGGTGCTCAGCCCCCGGGGCGATTTCCTCGCCCACCCCCATGCCACCGGCGACCCGACGGAGGTCGGCCCGGTGGACCACGTCTTCCTGGGCCTCAAGGCGAACCACTACGCCGCCGCCGGCCCCATGATCAAGCCGCTGCTGCACGACGCCACGAGCATCGTCGCCGCGCAGAACGGCATCCCGTGGTGGTACTTCCACGGACTCAACGGCCCCTACGAGGGCTACCGCATCGAGAGCGTCGACCCGGGCGGGGCGGTCACCGCCGCGCTCCCCCTGCACCGGGCGGTCGGCTGCGTCGTCTACGCCGCCACCGAGATCGAGCGGCCCGGCGTCGTCCGGCACTACGAGGGCACCCGCTTCTCCATCGGGGAGCCGACCGGCGAGCCGACCGCGCGGTGCGCGGAGTTCAGCGCGGCCATGGTGGCGGGCGGGCTGAAATGCCCGGTGGAGCGGGATCTGCGCAAGGACGTGTGGATCAAGCTGATGGGCAACATCGCGTTCAACCCGATCAGCGCGCTGGCACGGGCCACGATGGCCGGGATCTGCCGCCACGACGGCGCCCGGGAGCTGGTCAGGGCCATGATGGCGGAGGCCGTGGAGGTGGCCCGGCAGGTGGGCTGCGACCCCGGGATCTCGATCGAGCGCCGCCTGCGCGGCGCGGAGAAGGCCGGCGAGCACAAGACCTCGACCCTCCAGGACCTGGAGCGGGGCCGGCCGCTGGAGCTCGACGTGCTGCTCGCCGCGGTGGTCGAGCTGGCCGACCTCACGGGCGCGCAGGTGCCCACGCTCCGCGCCATCCACGCGGTGAGCGACCTGCTCAACGAGAACCTTGTACGGGCGAGCTAGGTAGCATACCGTAGACAGTATACAGAATGGAGGGATCATGAGCTATGACCGCCTGACCCATCCACTGGTGCGCGAGAACGGCGTGCTGCGCAGGGCGACCTGGGAGGAGGCGCTCGACCGCGCCGCCGAGGGTTTCCGGCGCAACGTCGCCGAGCACGGCCCCGACAGCTTCGCCATGCTGTCGTGCGCCCGCTCGACGAACGAGATGAACTACGTGGGCCAGAAGTTCACCCGCGTGGTCATCGGCACCAACAACGTGGACTCTTGCAACCGCACCTGCCACGCCCCCAGCGTGGCGGGGCTCTCCGCGGTGTTCGGCAGCGGTGGCGGCACCTCCTCCTACCAGGAGGTCGAGGACACCGATGTGATCGTGATGTGGGGGTCGGCGGCCAGGAACGCGCATCCGATCTTCTTCCAGCACGTGCTCAAGGGCCTGCGCAACGGCGCCCGGATGTACGCGGTGGACCCGCGCCGCACCGGCACCGCGCAGTGGGCGCACCTGTGGCTGGGCCTGAACGTGGGCACCGACATCCCGCTGGCCCACGCCGTGGCCCGCGAGATCATCCACGCCGGGCTGCACAACGAGGCGTTCATCGAACGCGCCACGACCGGATTCGAGGAGTTCCGCGCCGCGGTCGAGCCGTGGACGCTCGGCGCCGCCGAGCAGGTCACCGGCGTGCCCGCCGAGGCGATCAGGGAGCTGGCGCACGCCTACGCCCGCGCCGACCGGGCCCAGCTCGTCTGGACGCTCGGCATCACCGAGCACCACAACGCCACCGACAACGTCCGCGCGCTGATCAACCTGTCCCTGCTCACCGGGCACGTCGGCCGCTACGGCTCCGGCCTGTCCCCGCTGCGCGGCCAGAACAACGTGCAGGGCGGCGGCGACATGGGCGCCATCCCCAACCGGCTGCCCGGCTTCCAGGACATCCTCGACCCGGCCGTCCGGGCGGCCTTCGAACGGGCCTGGGGCGTGCCGATCCAGCCCCGGTACGGGCTCAACCTCACCGAGATGCTGGAGGCGATGGGCGAGGGCCACCTCACCACCTGCTACCTGATCGGCGAGAACCCCGTGCAGTCCGAGGCCGACTCGCTGTCCTGCATCAAGCGCATGTCCAGGCTCGACCACCTCGTCGTGCAGGACATCTTCCTCACCAAGACGGCCCAGATGGCCGACGTGGTGCTGCCCGCCGGCGCCGCCTGGTGCGAGGCCGACGGCACCTTCACCAACAGCGAGCGGCGGGTGCAGCGGGTGCGCAAGGCCCTCGACCCGCCGGGCGAGGCCCGCGACGACATCGAGATCATCTGCGCGCTGGCCCGCAGGCTGGGCCACGACTGGCACTACGACAGCGCCGAGCAGGCCTGGGACGAGCTGCGCTCCGTCTCCCCGGTACACCGCGGCATGACGTACCGGCGGCTGGAAGAGCACCAGGGCATCCAGTGGCCGTGCTTCAGCGAGGACACGCTGGAACCGCCCTACCTGCACGCCCGGCTGTGGGAGACCGACCCGGCCAAGCGCGGCGACCCGGCGCCGTTCGCGACGCCCCGCCACTCGCCGCCGGTCGACCTGCTGGACGACGAGTACCCGCTCCGGCTCACCACCGGGCGCAGGCTCGACTCGTACAACACCGGCGTACAGTCGTCCGGCTTCGCCTCGCCGCTGCGGCGCGGGGAGACCGTCGACATGTGCCCGGAGGACGCCGAGCGGCTCGGCGTCGTGGCCGGCGAGGAGGTGCGGATCAGCTCCCGCCGGGGCTCGGTGGTCGCGCCGGTGCACATCGACCCCGCCCTGCGGCCGGGGCTGGTGTTCATGACGTTCCACTTCCCGGACGAGGTGGACGTCAACTCGCTGACCATCGAGGCCACCTGTCCCATCGCGGGCACCGCCGAGTTCAAGGCGGCCGCCGTACGCGTCGAGAAGCTCGTCAAGGTGGGGTGACGATGGACCTGCGATTCCGGGACGCGGAGCCGACGGCCGAGGAGCGCGCGGCGGTCGACGCGCTGCTCGGGCCGCCCTCCTCCGCCTGGGACGGCGGCGAGCGGACCGGCGCCGACCTGCGGGTCGCCGCCCGCGCCGAGAGCGCCCGCGACCTGCTGCTGCCCGCCCTGCACGCGGTCAACGACCGGGTCGGGTGGATCAGCGAGGGCGCGCTCGACTACATCTGCCGCCGTCTGACCGTGCCGCCCGCCGAGGCGTACGGCGTGGCGACCTTCTACTCGCTGCTCTCCGTCGAACCGCGGCCGGCGCGGGTGCTGCACCTCTGCACCGACCTCGCCTGCCACGCCAAGGGCTCGGACGCGGTACGACGTCGTATCGAGGAACGGCTCGGCCCGCCCGGCCAGTCGTGGCAGCCCAGCCCGTGCCTCGGCCTGTGCGAGCGCGCCCCGGCGGCCCTCGCCCTGGAGGCGGGCGACCCGCCGGCGGCCGACGTCTACGGCCCCATCGACCCCGACGACACCGCGTACGCCCAGAACGGGAAAGCCGCGGCCCCGCACAAGGAGAGGACAGAGGAGCCGCCCGTGGAGGCGGCGGTGCCGCAGGCCGGGCAGGACGGGCTGGTGCTGTTACGCCGGATCGGGGTGGCGGATCCGGCGAGCCTGGACGACTACCGGGCCAAGGGCGGGTACGCGGCGCTGCGGCGGGCGTTCCGGCTCGGCCCGGCCGGGGTGATCCGGGAGGTGCTGGAGTCGGGGCTGGTCGGCCGGGGCGGCGCGGCCTTCCCGACGGGCCGCAAGTGGGACGCCACCGCACGCCAGCCCGACCACCCGCACTACCTGGTGTGCAACGCCGATGAGAGCGAGCCGGGCACCTTCAAGGATCGCGTGATCATGGAGGGTGACCCGTACGCCCTGGTCGAGGCCATGACGATCGCCGCCTACGCCACCGGCTGCGCCAAGGGCTACCTCTACATCAGGGGCGAGTACCCGAGGGCGATCAGGAGGCTGGAGCACGCGATCGCCACCGCCCGGTCCCGTGGCCTGCTCGGCGCCGACATCCTGGGCCAGGGCTTCGGCTTCGACATCGAGCTGAGAAGGGGCGCGGGCGCGTACATCTGCGGCGAGGAGACCGCGATCTTCAACTCCATCGAGGGCTACCGCGGCGAGCCGCGCAGCAAGCCGCCGTTCCCGGTGGAGAAGGGCCTGTTCGGCAAGCCCACGGTGGTCAACAACGTGGAGACGCTGGTCAACGTGCTGCCGATCCTGGAGCACGGCGCCCAGGCGTACGCGGCGATCGGCACGGAGGCGTCGACCGGCACGAAGCTGTTCTGCGTGTCCGGCACCGTCGCCAAACCCGGCATCTACGAGCTGCCGTTCGGCGCGACGCTCCGCGAGCTGCTGGACCTGGCAAGCCCGGTGGCCGAGCCGCGGGCGGTGCTGCTCGGCGGCGCGGCCGGCGCGTTCGTCACCGACCTGGACATCCCGCTGACGTTCGAGGGCACAAGACAGGCGGGGGCCACGCTCGGCTCCGGCGTGGTGCTCGTGCTGGACGACAGCGTGGACCTCAAGGCGATCCTGCTGCGCATCGCCGAGTTCTTCCGCGACGAGTCGTGCGGGCAGTGCGTGCCCTGCCGGGTCGGCACCGTACGGCAGGAGGAGGCGCTGCACCGCCTGTCGGAGCGGGTGGACGAGCGGGACCTGCTGCTGCTGCGCGAGGTCGGGCAGACCATGCGGGACGCCTCGATCTGCGGGCTCGGCCAGACGGCCTGGAACGCCGTGGAATCAGCCATCGAACGTCTGGGGGTGTACAGGTGATCCCGCTGCAGCCGCCGCGGCGGCTCGTCGACGTCGAGGTCGACGGCGAGAACGTACGGGTGCCGGAAGGTTCGACGATCCTGGACGCCTGCGAGGCGGCGGGCAAGGACATCCCGACCCTCTGCTACGGCGACACGCTCACCCCGAAGAACGCCTGCCGGGTGTGCGTGGTCGAGGTGGAGGGGTCGCGGACCCTCGCCCCCGCCTGCTCCAGGAAGATCGAGCCGGGGATGACGGTCGCCACCGGCACCGAGCGCGCCCGCCACAGCCGCAAGGTCGTGCTGGAGCTGCTCGCCTCGTCGGTGGACCTGTCCACGACGCCCCGGGCGGCCGAGTGGATCGAGGAGTACGGCGCCGAACCCGAGCGGTTCGGCGACGACGCCGCCACGGTCGAGCAGCCCGCCAAGGTCGACAACGAGCTGTACGTGCGCGACTACGCCAAATGCATCCTCTGCTACAAGTGCGTGGACGCCTGCGGCGACCAGTGGCAGAACACCTTCGCCATCGGCGTGGCCGGGCGGGGCTTCGACGCGACGATCTCCACCGAGTTCGACGCGCCGCTCACCGACTCGGCCTGCGTCTACTGCGGCAACTGCGTGGAGGTCTGCCCGACGGGGGCGCTGTCGTTCAAGACCGAGTTCGACATGCGGGCCGAGGGCACCTGGGACGAGTCGCGGCAGACCGAGACCACGACGATCTGCAGCTACTGCGGGGTCGGCTGCAACCTGACCCTGCACGTACAGGACAACAAGATCGTCAAGGTGACGTCGCCGCACGACAACCCGGTCACGCACGGCAACCTCTGCGTCAAGGGCCGGTTCGGGTTCGGCTATGTCTAGGGTCTCCGTCAAGCGCCGCATCCTGCGCGTCAGGGACACCGCCCCGGCGCGCGGGATCGACTCGCTGGCGGCGGAGGAGCCGCTGGAGATCCGGCTCGACGGCACCCCGCTGACCGTCACCATGCGGACCCCGGGCGACGACTTCGACCTGGCCGCCGGCTTCCTCGTCAGCGAGGGCGCCGTCGGCTCGGCCGGGGACATCGCGACCATCCGCTACTGCGCGGGTGCCACGGCCGAAGGGCTCAACACGTACAACGTCCTGGACGTGCGGCTGGCGCCGGGCGTCCGGGCGCCGGCCCCGCGCAACTTCTACACCACCTCCTCCTGCGGGGTCTGCGGCAAGGCCTCTCTGGAGGCGGTGCGCACGGTCGCCCGCTGGGCGGCGCACGACGACCCCGTCCGGCTCGGCCGGGCGACGGTGACGTCGTTGCCGGGCAGGCTGCGCGCGGCCCAGCGGGTCTTCGACCGGACCGGCGGGCTGCACGCCGCGGGCCTGTTCACCGCCGGGGGCGAGCCGCTCTGCGTCCGCGAGGACGTGGGGCGGCACAACGCGGTGGACAAGCTCCTCGGCTGGGCGCTCAGGAACGACCGGCTGCCGCTGCGCGGCACGGTCCTCATGGTGTCCGGCCGGGCCTCCTTCGAGCTGGTGCAGAAGGCGGTGATGGGGGGCGTCCCGGTGCTGGCCGCGGTCTCCGCCCCGTCCTCCCTGGCGGTGGAGCTGGCCGCCGAGGAGGGCTTGACGCTCATCGGGTTCCTGCGCGGGGAGTCGATGAACGTCTACGCGGGCGAGCAGCGGCTGAACCTCACCCCGGCGGCCGGCTGCGGCTCAGCCGGCGTACCTCCGCCGGGGTGATGAAGGGATGCCGTGCGGCCGGCCTGGCCCCCAGCCGCCGTCCGGCATCCCAACCAGGCGACTTTGACAACCATTTTCATTCCCGGGCATACTGACTCACATGATGTCAGGACATTCCCGTACGCGGATCGCCGGAGCACTCGCCGGCGCCACCCTGCTGGCCGCGACCGCGTGCGGCGCCGACGCCGGAACCGGCGGAGCCCCCGGGGACACCCCTCAGGTGGTCGCCGCCTTCTATCCGCTGCAGTGGCTCACCGAGCAGGTCGGCGGCTCCGACATCCAGGTGACGAGCCTGACCACCCCCGGTGTCGAACCGCACGACCTGGAGCTGGGCGCCCACCAGATGGCCCAGCTGGAGGACGCCGCGCTCACCGTCTACATCAAGGGCGTGCAGCCGGCCGTGGACGAGGCGGTCTCGCCCGACACCTCGTTCGACGCCGCCACGGCCGTCCAGACCATCCCGATCGGCGGCCACGACCACGGCGACGAGCATGCGCACGAGGAGGGCGAGGAGGGCCACGACCACGGCGTCCCCTACGACCCGCACCTCTGGCTCGACCCGTCCCGGCTGGCCACCGTCGCCACCGCGCTGGGCGAACGCCTGGCCGCCGCCGACCCCGCGCACGCGCAGGACTTCAAGGACCGCGCCGCCGCCACCGCCGCCTCGCTCACCGCCCTGGACCAGGAGTTCAGCCAGGGCCTGGCCACCTGCTCGACGCGGACGATGATCACCGCGCACTCGGCCTTCGGCTACCTGGCCGACCGTTACAAGCTCAAGCAGGTGGGCATTACCCTCGATCCGGAGGCCGAGCCCTCGCCCGCCCGGCTGGCCGAGGTGGCCGACCTCGCCAAGCGCGAGAAGGTGACCACGATCTTCGCCGAGAAGCTGGTCAGCCCCAAGGTGGCCGAGGTGCTGGCCGGCGAGGTGGGCGCCCGGACCGCGGTGCTCGACCCGCTGGAGAGCGCGCCCGAGGGCGATTACGTCTCCGCGATGCGCGACAATCTGAAGACACTGCAGACGGCGCTGGGATGCACCACATGAGCGAGATCGCTTTCGCGATGACCGGCGGGCGGGTCACGCTCGACGGGCGGCCCGTGCTCGCGGGCGTCGACCTGACCGTCCGCGAAGGCGAGGTGGTGGCCGTCATGGGCACCAACGGCTCGGGCAAGTCCACGCTGGTGCGGGCGCTGCTCGGGCTGCGGCCGCTGTCCGGCGGCTCGACTCTGCTGTACGGGGTGCCGCCCGCGCGGTTCCGTCACTGGTGGCGCATCGGCTACGTGCCGCAGCGCCTGGCGATCGGCGGCGGGGTGCCCGCCACCGTCCGGGAGGTCGTCGCCTCGGGCCGGGTCGCGCGCAGGCGCCGGCTGAGCCGCTTCCGCCCGGAGGACCGGGAGGCCGTGACCCGCGCCCTGGCCGCGGTGGGGCTGTCCGACCGGGCCGGCGACTCGGCGCAGGCGCTCTCCGGGGGCCAGCAGCAGCGGGTGCTCATCGCCCGGGCGCTGGCCGGGGAGCCCGACACGTACGTCATGGACGAGCCGACCGCGGGCGTCGACGCCGAGACCCAGCGGCTGCTCGCCGACACGCTCGCCGGGCTGGTGGCGGCCGGCAAGACCATCGTCCTGGTCGCGCACGAGCTCGGCCCGCTGGAGCCGCTCATCACGCGCGGCGTCGTGGTCCGCGAGGGCCGCATCGTCCACGACGGGCCGCCGCCGCAGCCGGAGGGCGAGTGCGCCAGGCCGGGCCACGAGCACGTGCACCCGCACGCCGAGGCCACCGCGGGCCCGCTGCTCGGGTGGCAAGGAGAGCGATGATCGACCTGAGCCTGCTCGACAAGCAGTTCTTCCAGCTCGCGCTGGTCGCCGCGCTGCTCGTGGGGCTCTGCGCGCCGGCCGTGGGCACGTTCATCGTGCAGCGCAAGCTGGCGCTGCTCGGCGACGGTATCGGCCACGTGGCGCTGACCGGCGTCGCGCTCGGCTTCCTGACCGGCACCGCGCCGGTGCTCACCGCGGTCGCGGTGGCGGTCGCCGGGGCCGTCGCCATAGAGGTGGTCAGGGCACGCGGCCGCACCAGCGGCGACGTGGCGCTGGCGCTGCTCTTCTACGGCGGCATCGCGGGCGGCGTCATGCTCATGGGCATCGCGCCCGGCGGCAGCAACGCCAAGCTCAACTCCTACCTGTTCGGCGCCATCGCCAGCGTCACGACAGAGGACATCTGGGTCATCGGCGGGCTGGCCGTGCTGGTGCTCGGGGTCGTCGCGGTCTTCGGCCGGGAGCTGTTCGTGCTCTGCCAGGACGAGGAGATCGCCAAAGCCAGCGGGCTGCCGGTGCGCTTCCTCAGCATGCTGATCGCGGTCACGGCGGCGCTGACCGTGGTGATCGCCATGCGGGTGGTGGGGCTGCTGCTGGTCAGCGCGCTCATGGTGATACCGGTGGCGACCAGCCAGCAGCTCACTCGCGGGTTCCGGACCACGATGCTGCTGGCGATGCTGTTCGGCACGGTCGCGGCGGTGGGCGGGCTGCTCGCCTCGACCGCCTCCACCAGGGTGCCTCCGGGGGCGGCCATCGTCCTGCTCGCGCTGGCCGGCTTCGTGCTTTCCCTGGGTGTCGGTAGATTCATACGGCGAGGCCGATACCAGGAGTCGAACGTGAGTGAGGCAGGCAAGATGCGCGTCGAGGAGGTCACATGACTTCCAGGCGACGAGCCGTCCACGAAATACTGCGTAAGAGTGAGGGGTTCCGCAGCGCCCAGGACGTCTACACGGAGATGCGCCAGCACGGCGCGAAGATCGGGCTGACCACGGTCTACCGGGCGTTGCAGACGCTGGCCGACCGGGGTCAGATCGACGTGCTCCGCAACGACGAGGGCGAGTCCGTCTACCGCGCGTGCGAGACCGGTGAGCACCACCACCACCTGGTCTGCCGCCGCTGCGGTCACACCGTCGAGGTGGAGGGCCCGGTGGTGGAGCGCTGGGCCGAGACGATCGGCAACGAGCACGGCTTCAGCGACGTCACTCACACCGTCGAGGTCTTCGGCACCTGCTCGTCCTGCACCAAGTCGGCGGAGACGGGCTGAGCCCTGCGCGACCCCCACAGCACACCGAGCACGACCACCGCGCAGCCGGCCAGCTGCAGCGGCGACGGGCGCTCACCGAGCAGGGCCCCCAGGCCCACCGTCGTCATAGGCTGGACGAGCAGCAACAGCGCGGTCAGCGCGGCGGGCTGACGCGGCAGCGAGTATGTGATGAGCGACCATCCGAGCACCTGCGGCCCGAGCGCGAGCACCAGCAGCCAGCCGTGCTCGGGCCAGCTCGGCACGAGGTCGGCCCCGCCGAAGAGCGGGCTGAGCGCCACCATGGACAGCATGGCCACCGTGGTGGCGTGCGCGAGGGGCGCCGCCGGCCGGTCGGAGGCGCTCTTCAGCAGGAGCAGGAAGGCGGCGTACGCGAGCGAGGTCGCGACGCCGGTGGCCACGCCGAGCATCGGGTCGGCGCCGTACGCGGCGCTGTCGAACACACCGGAGATCAGCACCACCCCGCCGAACACGACCGGCGTGGCCATGATCAGGGCGCGCGACGGCCGCTCCCGGAAGATCGCCCAGGCGGCGAACGCCACGATGAACACCTGCAGATTGCCCAGCACGGTGGCCAGACCGGCGCCCACGTACGCGATCGAGTGGTGCCAGAACAGCAGGTCGAGCGCGAACATCACGCCTGCCAGGCAGGCCAGGGTGCGGGGCCTGCCGCGGAAGGGCCCGCGCCTGCGCCGTTCCAGCGCGGCCAGCACGATCATGGGCGGGATCGCGTACGCGCAGCGGAAGATCGCCGAGGTGGCGGGCGCCACGTCGGCGATCCGGACGAGCGGCCCCGAGGTCGAGATGATCAAGGCTCCGGCTATCGCGATCAGCACGATCCGGCGGTGTGAACTCATCCGAAACCCCAGGCCCCCCGTGGCAGAGATACGCTGCGACAACGCTAGAGTCCGCCCCGACAGGAGTCAACATGCCTTTTGGCCATGACATGCGGCATTCCCTGGGCACCGTCGTGGAGCTCGTCAACACCTCCCCCTCGACAGGTGGCGAGGACCGGCTCTCCAGCCTGGCCGAGCTGCAGTCCTTCGTCGAGGCACAGCAAGTCAGCGGGCTGGGCGGGCTCACGGCACGCGACCTGGGCCAGGTGAGAATGGTGCGGGAGGCGTTCTACCGCGTCTGCACCGCGGGCGACCAGCAGACCGCGGTCCGCCTGCTCAACGAGCTGCTGGCGAAGACCCGCATAACCCCCCGGCTCACCGAGCACGACGGCCACCCCCTGCACGTCCACTACTTCGCCCCGGACGCCACGCTGGCCGAACACCTCGCCGCCGACTGCGGCGTGGCCCTCGCCCACCTGCTCGTGGAGGGCGAGTGGGAGCGGCTGCGCACCTGCGCGGCGCCCGACTGCGAGCACGTGTTCGTGGACGAGTCACGCAACCGCAGCCGCGTCTACTGCGACAGCCGCACCTGCGGCAACCGCATGCACGTGGCCGCCTACCGCGCCCGGCGGCGCGCCTGATCCTCCCGGAACCGCCGGGCCAGCAGGGCCGCCGCACTGGCCACCACGACCAGGTTGAAAACCATCTGCGCCAGCACCAGCCCTCTGGCGAGCTGCCCCTGCGCGTGCACATCGCCGAACCCGACCGTGGCCAGCGTGGAGACCGCGAAGTAGAGCCCGTCGGTCCTGGTCTCCAGCCCGGCGAACTCCCCCTCCCGCCACGAGGCCACGCTGTAGTCGGCGAGCGCGAACAGCACCACGCCGGTCACGGTGACCAGCGCCAGCCCGAACGTGGTCAGCCCGCTCCGCTCGCCGGCCGAGTCGCGCCTGACCTCCCTGGCGACGCTCCGGGCCACCAGCGCGATCCCGGCGAGCACCGCGGCCGTGCGCAGCGCCCGCAGCCAGCCGGGCTGGTCCTCGCCCAGGGGCACCACGTAGTAGGCCCCGATGATCAGGGCGAGGTGCCAGGTCAGCCGCCACATGGGGGAAGAGGTTCCCCGCGCGGCGACCGGCTAGACCGGGTTGGGCACCGCTCCGCCGTAGCGCCTGTCGCGCTTGGCGTAGATCTCGCACGCCTCCCACAGGTCGCGCCGGTCGAAGTCGGGCCAGAGCCGGTCGAGGAAGACCATCTCCGCGTAGGCCGACTGCCACAGCAGGAAGTTGGAGAAGCGCTGCTCGCCCGACGAACGGACGAACAGGTCGACCTCCGGGATGTCGGGCTCGTCGAGGTAGCGGGCGAAGACCTTCTCGTCGACCTTGGACGGCTTCACCCGGCCCGCCTTGATGTCGTCGGCCAGCTTGAGCGCCGCGTCGACGATCTCGGCCTGGCCGCCGTAGTTGACGCAGAACTGCAGCGTCAGCGTGCGGTTGCCGCGGGTCATCTCCTCGGCGGAACGCAGCTCGTCGATCACGCTCTTCCACAGCCGCCCCGGCCGGCCCGCCCAGCGCACCCGCACGCCCATCGCGTGCAGCTCGTCGCGCCGGCGGCGGATCACGTCGCGGTTGAAGCCCATGAGGAAGCGCACCTCGTCGGGCGAGCGCTTCCAGTTCTCCGTCGAGAACGCGTACGCGCTCAAGTAGGGGATGCCCAGCTCCAGGGCGCCCTCGATGACGTCGAACAGCGACGCCTCCCCCGCCTTGTGCCCCTCGGTGCGCGGCAGGCCGCGGGCCTTGGCCCACCGGCCGTTGCCGTCCATGACGATCGCCACATGACGGGGCACCAGCTCGCGCGGCAGCGGCGGCGGGGTGGCGCCGGACGGGTGCGGTGTCGGCGGGCGGACGTTCACGCGGGCTCCCTTTCTACGTGGCGGAGCGAGCGTATCCCGTGTTCGAGGTGCCATTGCAGGTAGGCCGCGACCAGGCCGCTGCACTCGCTGCGGTGGCGCGGCTCGGAGGCGTCGGCCGTCGCCCAGTCGCCCCGCAGCAGCGCCGTCATCAGGCCGATCGTCTCACTCGCGGGCACCGCCGAGCCGGCGGGACGGCACGCCCCGCAGACCACGCCGCCCGCGACGATGGCGAACGCCCGGATCGCGGGGGCGCGGCACTTGGCGCACGCCTCCAGCGCGGGCGCGTATCCGGCGACGGCCAGCGAGCGCAGGAAGTAGGCGTCGAGCACCAGCCGGGCCTCGTGAGTGCCCTCGGCGAGCGTGCGCAGCCCGCCCACCAGCAGCAGGAACTGCCGGAGCGCCGGCTCCTTCTCGCCGTGGGCCAGCCGGTCGGCGGTCTCCAGCATCGCCGAGCCCGCGGTGTAGCGCGGGTAGTCGATCGCCAGCGCCTCACCGTACGGCCTGATCGTCTCCGCCTGGGTGACCACGTCGAGCGTGCGGCCGGTGTGGAGCTGCAGGTCGACGTGGGTGAACGGCTCCAGTCGCGCGCCGAAGCGCGAGGTGGTGCGGCGCACGCCCTTGGCGACGACCCTGACCTTGCCGGTGCGCTTGGTCAGGATGGTGACGATGCGGTCGGCCTCGCCGAGCTTCTGAGTGCGCAGCACCACGCCCTCGTCACGGTAGAGACTCACCCTGCCATCCTACGGGCGTATCAAACTGGCGACACTTCGTGCCCGGCCCGAGGCGGTGTGACGCGGCTTTCCACAACCGTCACTAGACTTTGACGCCTGATCCACATAGCCCGTTGTTCAAACCCCCGTCCCCGCCTCGAAAGGGAGTCGTCACTCGCTCCCCGGCCCCAAGGCCAGGGCTCGCCCCGGCAGCCTGGCGGGCCTGAGCGACCAGACCGAGCCACCACCTGAGGGAGGTGATCCAGGTGGCCACGTTCCACGTACGACAGCAGACCGGCCCCGGCGTGCTCCTCCGGCGCCGGCTCTCGGGCGGCACCCCGCGCCTGGGTCGGGACCTCCGGGAGACGGCCGAGGGCCGCTCCGGCGGGCGGACGGATACGCGTACACCACTCAAGGAGAAGTGCATGTCACTGCACGCCCGGGCCGTGAACGGCCTCCCGCCTTCGTTCCCTCCGCGGGCTGAGGCCCGGAGCACCGGCGGGAGCGTCTGATGGCACGCGTGGTCCTGCTGGGCTCCTCGCCCGGCCCCGGCGCCGCCGCCCCCACCGGCCTGCGGCTCGCCGCGCTGCCCGGCACCCCCACCGTGGGAGATCGACTGCGCGACCAGGTCCTCTCGATGGACCCGAGGCCCGCCACCATCGGCACCGGTGACGTGGCCGAGGCGCTGCGCTCGCTGGCGGAGGTCGCGGAGACCGCGAACGAGAGCCTGTTCATCATCCCGGACAACTCGGTCGTCCACGACGAGCTGATCTACCAGATCAACAAGACCAAGCGGGGTGCGCTGGTCCTCGTCGCCAAGGAGCCGCGCCAGCAGGCCGACGAGGACGCCGAGGAGGCCGACGAGGCCCCGGAGGCGCACGACGAGCAGGTCACCGAGTCCGTGCCGATCGCCGAGGCGGAGCCCGAGATCGGCATGAACCGGGTGGAGGGCCTGACCGTCCGCACCCGCATCGGCAAGACCCGGGTCGTCTCGGTCGGCACCGCCACCCACAAGGTGACCCGGCCCAACGCCGTGCTGCTCGGCCCCATGTACATCAGCGCGCGCAACGCGCCGGTGCTCGCCGAGACCTGCCGCGAGCTGGCCGCGATGGCCTCCACCTTCGGCGAGGACGACGACCTGGTCCAGCTCATCGCCTTCGGGCTGGTGCGCAAGGGCGTCTCGGTCGGCATCCGCGGCCGCCGCGACCTGTTCTACCGCCGCGTCACCACCCAGGAAGAGGCCAACGAGGCCGCCGTCGAGATGTCGGGCATAGACGAGGACCGCGCCCGGCTCAACAACGCGGTCAAGGGCGCCGACGGCTTCTTCACCACGTTCTTCGTCTCCACCTACTCGCGCTTCATCGCCCGCTGGGCGGCCCGGCGGGGGCTGACGCCCAACCAGGTCACCCTCATCTCGATCGCCCTCGGCGTGGCCGCCGCCGCCTGCTTCGCCACCGGTCAGCGGCCGTGGATGATCGCCGGTGGCCTGCTGATCTACTTCGCGTTCGTGTTCGACTGCGTCGACGGCCAGGTGGCGCGCTACGCCCGCAAGTTCGGGGTGCTGGGAGCGTGGCTCGACGCCACGTTCGACCGGTTCAAGGAGTACGTGGTCTTCGCCGGTCTCGCCGTGGGCTGGATCGTCGCGGGCAACGGCGGCGACGACATCTGGATCTTCGCGCTGGCCGCCATCGGCCTGCAGTCCATCCGTCACCTGCTCGACTTCTCCTTCGGCATCTCCACCCGCCGCAAGCCGCCGGCCAAGCTGCCGACGCTGCCGCTCGACGCCCCCGACGACCGCGACCTGCGCCAGGCCCTGGAGCGCCGGAAGGTCGAGTCGAGCAACGGCGTACGCCGCGTGCTCAAGCTGTGGACCAAGGCCGGCAAGTACCGAGCGGTCCACTGGGCGCGTAAAATGATCGTGTTTCCCATCGGCGAGCGGTTCGCGGCCATTGCGATCACCGCTGCGCTCTTCGACGCCCGCATTACCTTCCTCACGCTGGTGATCTGGGGCACCGTCGCCGCCGTCTACACCCTCACCGGACGCCTCATGAGGTCGCTCGCATGATCACTCAGCCGCAGGCCGCCACCACCCCCACGCCTGACCCTGACGAGGAGCGCCGGCGGATACAGACCGCCCGCCTGCTCGCCTACCGCGACGACGGCCCCCTCGTCCACATCCTGGCCGGCAAGCTCGGCAGAGGCCTGCCGCCGGTCCCCGCCACGCTGGCCGCGCTCCTCGCGGTCGTCGCCGTCACCGTGACCGGCCTGATCGAGCCGGGCTTCATGATGCTGGTGCCGGCGCTGATCGTGCTGCTGCTGGTGCTGCCGACCGCGCCGCGCGACCATCTGGGCCGCTTCGACTGGCTCACGCCGCCGATGCTGCGGGCCGCCGAGTTCCTGGTGATCATCGCCGTCGGCATCGCCGCGGGCGCGCCGAAGTGGCTGCTGTTCGTGCTGGTGTACGTGGTCGGCTACCACACCTACGACACCGTCTACCGCACCCGTCAGAGCATCTGGCCGCCGGCCTGGGTGTTCTACGCCGGCCTCGGCTGGGAGCTGCGGCTGCTCATCGTCGGCGCGGGCGCGGCGCTGGACCTGGTCACGCCGGTGCTCGCGGTGCTGACGGCCTACCTGTTCGTGCTGTTCGCCGTCGAGAGCGTGACGAGCTGGGTCCGCCTCGACAAGGCGTCGGCCCAGGCGGGCGCCGACGCCGAGCAGGACCTGGAGCAGTCCCCCGAGGACGCGATGGAGCAGGCCGCCGGCGAGGCGGAGAAAGCCTGAACCTCCTTCTCACGCGAGAGGCGGGGCCGTGGTTCGGCCCCGCCTCTCGCGTTTTTCCACGCCGCCCGGTGGAGGCGAGACCAGGCGCGGCGGCGGGAGACGTCCGAGGTCGGCGGGGGTACGGTGTGCCACCCTCGGACGCGGAGAGCGCTCTCTCATAGCGGACCATACCGGGTTCGCACGACACTGTCCTCGCTATGCGGAATATTGACAACGGGTAAGCAGATGTGTTTTCGTTCCGCTGAGAGCGCTCTCTTCACTCGGCCTCCCTTCCCCCCAGGAGCAGAGATGCAATCGTTACCGTCCCGGCTGCGCCGCCGGGTGGCGGCGGCCGCCGTGGCCCTGGCCACCGCCGGCGGTCTGTTCGTCTACGCCTCCACGAGCGCCTCGGCCTCCGTCCCGCCCACCCCGTCCGGCTGGTCCCTGGTCTGGGCCGACGACTTCAATGGCCCCTCCGGCTCGCTGCCCTCGTCCAGCGACTGGATCATCGACACCGGCCACGGCTACCCGGGCGGCCCCGCCAACTGGGGCACCGGCGAGATCCAGCGGTACACCTCCGACCCCGCCAACATCAGCCTCGACGGCTCCGGCAACCTGCGCATCACCCCGCTGCGCAGCGCCGGCGGCGAATGGACCTCCGGCCGCATCGAGACCCGCCGCGCCGACTTCAAGCCCGCCGACGGGCGCGTCCTGCGCATCGAGGGCCGCATCCAGATGCCGAACGTCACCGGCCAGGCCGCGCTCGGCTACTGGCCCGCCTTCTGGGCGCTCGGCTCCCCCTACCGGGGCAACTACTGGAACTGGCCGGGCATCGGCGAGTTCGACATCATGGAGAACGTCAACGGCCTCAACACCGTCTGGGCCGTACTCCACTGCGGCGTCAACCCCGGCGGCGCGTGCAACGAGACCGAGGGCCTGGGCGCCAGCCGCAGCTGCCCCGGCTCGACCTGCCAGTCCTCCTTCCACACCTACCGCTTCGAGTGGGACCGCAGCACCAGCCCCAACCAACTGCGCTGGTACGTCGACGGGCAGCTCTACCACAGCCTGAGCCAGTCCCAGTTCGACGCCACCACGTGGAACAACATGACCAGCCACGCCGGCTACTTCCTGCTGCTGAACGTGGCCATGGGCGGCGCCTTCCCCAACGGCGTGGCGGGCTTCGGCACGCCGACCGCCGCCACCGTGCCCGGCCGGCCGATGCTGGTCGACTACGTGGCGGTCTGGCAGAGCGGCTCCGGCGGCGGCCCCACCGAGCCACCGCCCACCGACCCTCCCCCCGGTGACGGGTTCGACGCCCGCTCCACCATCCAGGCCGAGGACTACGACGCCCAGTCCGGCACCATCACCGAGCCCACCACCGACACCGGCGGCGGCCAGAACATCGGCGCCATCCGCGACGGCGACTGGCTCCGCTACGACAATGTCCGGTTCGGCTCCACCCCGGCCCGCCAGTTCAAGGCCCGCGTGGCGTCCGGAGCGGGCGGCGGCGTCAGCGGCCTCGTCCAAGTCCGCCTCGGCAGCCCCACCGCCCCGCCCATCGGCGACTTCGCCATCGGCAACACCGGCGGCTGGCAGAGCTGGCGCACCATCCCCGCCAACATCTCCCCCACCACCGGCACCCACACCGTCTACCTGACGTTCAGCAGCGGCCAGCCCGCCGACTTCGTGAACGTCAACTGGTTCACCTTCTCCACCGACTAACACCTCCCCCACCCCCGGGGCCCGTCCCTCCCCAGGACGGGCCCCACCCCTTTTCCCGCCCCCACTTCCAGCCGTTTCTCCCCTCACCCCAACCGTTTCCCGCCCTCACCCCCAGCCGCCGACGCCCGCCCACCTCACCACGCAGCCCAGAACAGCCGAGCACAGCACCCGACCACGATCAGTCCCGCACTTCCGCCGTCCCGACCATCACAACTCCGCATCCACCGGGCTCACCGGCGGAGACCTGGAACTGCCGAGCTGGACGCCGCCCGTCACCACCAGCCCCCGCAGGCCCGGGACGACAGCGCGCCCCAGCCACCGCCCGTCCGCCCCAGCTGCTTCCGCTGCCGAGACATCCACGCGCTGCGGCTCGGTCAGCCCGCTCTCCCACCCTTCGAACGCGCCTGCCACTCGGTGAGATTCTCGTCGCGCTCGCAGGAGCCCTCGCCCTACGAGCACGCCACGAGCGCGTCGCTCTGCCGCCCTCGGCGTGCCGCCGCCCAGCTCACGCAGCGCGCCGCCCAGCCCGCAGAGATCTCCGCCGTACGCGACAGCAGGCGTGATCCGGTGACCCGGCGCGGCCTAGCAAACCTCCGGGCGACGCTGCCCACTTCTGGCCGAGACCACCGCTGCCCGGATCCACGCCCTGGCCGGGACCACCGCCCTGGCTCGGGCCGCCACCCGGCCGGGACTACCGCACTGGCCCAGACCGCCACCCTGGCCGGAAGCCCTGCATGGGCCGCTGCCCTGGCGCGGGAGCGCCGAGGAGGCCGGGGCCACCGCCTTGCCCACTCTCGCCGGGACCGCCGCCCTGTCCGCTCCGGCCGGGGCCACCGTTCTGCAGGGTCCACCGCCCAAGCTGGGTTCACCGCCCTTGCAGGAACCCCCGCCCTGGCCGGGCTCGCCACCCTGCCCGCTCTACCCGGGACCACCGCTCTGCAGGGTCCACCGCCCTGGTCGGAACCTCCGCATTGGCCGGGACCACCGCCGTGGGTTCAGGCGCTGGCGCGGGTTATCAGTCTGGAAGGGAGCACTACCGGCGTGGTGTGGCGGCCTTCCAAGCGGGACAGCAGGAGCCGGGCCAGCGCCATGGCCTGGTCGGTGGCGGGGGTGCGGACGGTGGTCAGGGGCGGGGTGGTGTAGGCGGCGGCCTCGATGTCGCCGAAGCCCACGACGGCCAGGTCGTCCGGGACGCGGAGGCCCGCTTCGGAGGCGGCGCGGAGGGCGCCGATGGCGAGGTGGTCGGAGGTGGCGAGGACGGCGTCGAGGCGGCGGTCGTCGGCGAGCAGCCGGGTGAGGGCGGACGCGCCGGAGTCGGGGGTGTCCTCGGCCAAGGCGACGTGCGGGAGGAGGCCGGCGCGCTGGAGGGCGTCGCGGTGCCCGGCCATCCGGTCCTGGACGGCGACCAGGTGGGTGGGGCCGCAGATGAGGCCGATCCGCCGGCGCCCCTGCCGCAGCAGGTGTTCGGTGGCGGCCGCGGCTCCCCCGGTGTTGTCGGCGTCCACGTACGGCACGAGAGAGGCGATGGCGGGCCGGCCGAGCAGGACGAGCGGCACGTCGGTGCGGGCGAGCCGCTCGGCGAGCGGGTCGGCGCCGTCGGTGGGGAGCAGCACGACCCCGTCGGCGAGCCGGGCTTCGACGTGCTGGACGACGCGGCGGCGGCTTTCGGAGGTGTCGGCGAGCATGAGCGTGATCTGCTTGCCCGCCCCTTCCAGGACGCTGGGGACGTACTGGACGACGGCGGCGGTGAGCGCGTCGTCGGGCCGCGGGATGGACAGCACGAGCGCGACGGTGTCGGTGCGGCGGGCGGCGAGGCTGCGGGCGGCGGCGTTGGGCACGTAGCCCAGTTCTTTGACGGCCCGCAGGACGCTCTCGCGCACTTCGGGCCGGACGGCGGCGTCGCCGTTGACGACGCGGGAGACGGTGGCCCGGGAGACCTTGGCCCGGGCGGCGACGGTTTCCAGCGTGGGCCGCCGGGGGCGCCGGTCGCCGAGGCCGTTGCGGCGCACCACGTCGCGGTACCACAGGGCGCTGTCCTTGAGCCGGCGCCGCTGGGTGGCGAAGTCGACGTGCACGATGCCGAACTTGCGCTGGTAGCCGTCGGCCCATTCGTGGCAGTCGAGCAGCGACCAGAGCAGGTAGCCGCGGACCTTGGCGCCCTCGTCGAGGGCGGCGAGCAGGGCGCGCAGGTGTTCCTCGACGAAGCTGACCCGGTCGACGTCGTGGATGCCGTCGCCGGTCACGGTGTCGGCGAAGTCGGCCCCGTTCTCGGTGATCATCAGCTCCTGGTCGGGGTACTCGCGGGACAGGCGGCGCAGCAGCACGGTGAGCGCGCCCGGCACGATCGGCCAGCCCATCGCGGTCACCGCGGTCGGCACGGTGCAGAACAGGACGCCGTCGCTGCCCGGGTAGGCGGGGTCGGCGGGCGAGCCCGGCTGGGCGCGCACCACGCTGGGCGCGTAGTAGTTGACGCCGAGCAGGTCGAGCGGCTGGGCGATGGCGGCCAGGTCGCCGTCGCGGACGTGGCCGAGCCCGGCGGCGGACTCGACGACCTTCAGCAGCCGTTCGGGGTAGCGCCCGCGCAGCATCGGCTCCAGGAACTGCCCGTGCGTCAGCTCGTCGATCCTGGCGACCGCCTCGGCGTCCTCCTCCGACAGCGGCCGGGCCGGGTCGGCGACCTGGGCGGGCGTCATCACGGGCGCGAAGTTGAGCACCGCGCCCACCCTGGCCGCGCCGGCCGAGCGTAACGCGGAGGCGGCCAGCCCGTGCCCGAGCAGCATGTGGTGGGCGGCGCGGAAGGCGTCGGCGGCCGACCGCCGTCCGGGCGCGTGCACTCCGGCGCCGTAGCCGAGGAACGCGGCCACCCACGGCTCGTTCAGGGTGAGCCAGGTGTGCACCCGGTCGCCCAGCCGCTCGTGCACGATCCGGGCGTAGTCGGCGAAGCGGAGCGCGGTGTCGCGCTCGGGCCAGCCGCCCCGGTCCTCCAGCGCCTGCGGCAGGTCCCAGTGGTAGAGGGTGGCGTACGGGGTGATGCCGGCGGCCAGCAGTTCGTCCACGAGGCGTTCGTAGTAGTCGAGCCCGGCCGCGTTGACCCGGCCGGAGCCCTCGGGCAGGACGCGCGGCCAGCTCACTGAGAACCGGTAGGCGGCCAGGCCCAGGTCCTTCATCAGCCGCACGTCGCCGGGGTAGCGGTGGTAGTGGTCGCAGGCGTCCTGGGCGTCGGAGAAGGAGTCCCAGATGGAGGGCCCCCGCCCGTCCTCCGTGTGCGCCCCTTCGATCTGGTAGGCGGACGTCGACACGCCCCACACGAAACCGTCAGGGAACGTCCCTCTGCTCATCGCTCGCCAACTCCCCGTCGCCTGTTGAGGGGGCTAGTTTGCCCGGGTTCGCGCGTCGCGCGCCAGACGGCGGAAGCGATATACAGAGCGCGTGGAACTGGATCGGCTGGACCGTGACATCATCGCCGCGCTCGTCGAGGACGCGCGGGCGACGTACGCCGAGATCGGGCAGCGGATCGGCCTGAGCGCGTCGGCGGTGAAGCGGCGGGTCGACCGGCTGCGCGTGAGCGGCGCGATCACCGGGTTCAGCGCCATGGTCGCCCCGGCCGCGCTCGGCTGGACCACCGAGGCGTACGTGGAGCTGTTCTGCCAGGGCAAGACGAAGCCGTCCGACATCGCGCTGGCCGTGTCGCGCTATCCGGAGGTGGTGGGCGCGGCCACGATCACCGGCGAGGCCGACGCGCTGCTGCACATCAGGGCGACGGACGTGCGTCACGTGGAGCGGGTGATCGAGCGGATCGCCGCGGAGCCGTTCGTGGTCCGTACGAAGAGCGCGATCGTGCTGTCGAGGCTGGTCGACAGCCCTCCCGGGACCACGTTGCCGGATCCGCGCAACGAATCACCCGTCTCGGGCTGAAACTCGCAAAGGACCCGCGCGTAGACGCAATCGGACCCTCTTCCCGCTGCACGGCGCTGTTCTTAGGCTGGCCTCGATCCCTGACCTGGGAAAACAGTCCGACGATGACGACGGAGCCGTTGCATGCGCAGACGCTTTCTCATGTGCCCCCCGGAGCACTTCGCGGTGGAATACGCGATCAATCCGTGGATGGATCCCGCCGCGGGCGCCGACCGCGCCCTGGCGATCCGGCAGTGGGAGGGCCTCAAGTCGGCGTACGAGAGCCTCGGACATGAAGTGAACCTGATCGAGCCGATCGAGGGCCTGCCCGACATGGTCTTCGCGGCCAACGGGGCGCTGGTGGCCGGCGGCCGGGTGTACGGCGCGCGGTTCGCGTTCCCGCAGCGGGCCGAGGAGGCGCCGGCCTATCGGCGCTGGTTCGCCGAGCGCGGCTACCCCGTGCACGAGCCGGAGCATGTGAACGAGGGTGAGGGCGACTTCCTCGTCCTGGACGAGGTCATCCTGGCGGGCACCGGTTTCCGCACCCGCACGGAGGCGCATCTGGAGGCGCAGGAGTTCCTGGGCCGGCCGGTGGTCTCGCTGCGGCTGGTGGACCCGCGCTACTACCACCTCGACACGGCGCTGTTCCCGCTCGACGGCCGGAACGTCGCCTACTATCCAGAGGCCTTCTCGGAGGGCAGCCGCGAGGTGCTGCGGCGGCTGTTCCCCGACGCGGTGCTCGCCACCGCCGCCGACGCCGCCGTGCTGGGGCTCAACGCGGTCAGCGACGGCACCCACGTGGTGATCAACATCGAGGCGAGCGATCTCCAGCTTGAGCTGAAGCGGCGCGGGTACGAGGTGGTTCCGGTCGACCTGTCGGAGCTGCGCAAGGCGGGTGGCGGCCCCAAGTGCTGCACACTCGAGATCAGGGGGGACAACTGACATGACGATCACCGCGGAGCTGATCGAAGTCAGCGAGCGCCGCAGCGCGCACAACTACCATCCGCTGCCCGTGGTCATCCGCGAGGCGCGCGGCGCCTGGGTGACCGACGTCGAGGGCCGGCGGTACCTCGACTTCCTGTCCGGCTACTCCTCGCTCAACTTCGGCCACGGCAACGAGACGATCCTCGCGGCGGCCCAGGAGCAGCTGAGGAACCTGACGCTGACCAGCCGCGCCTTCTACCACGACCAGTTCGCCCGGTTCTGCGCCGGACTGGGCGACCTGACCGGCAAGGACATGATCCTGCCGATGAACACCGGCGCCGAGGCCGTGGAGACCGCGATCAAGGTGGCCCGCAAGTGGGGCTACCTGGTCAAGGGGGTCGAGCGCGACAAGGCCAACATCGTGGTGATGGAGGACAACTTCCACGGCCGCACCACCACGATCGTCAGCTTCTCCACCGACCCGGACGCCCGCGCCGACTACGGCCCCTACACGCCCGGCTTCTCGGTCGTGAAGTACGGTTCCGCCGACGCGATCCGCTCGGCCATGGACGACAACACGGTGGCGGTGCTCCTGGAGCCGATCCAGGGCGAGGCCGGGGTGCTGGTCCCGCCGGACGGCTTCCTCACCCAGGTGCGCGAGCTCTGCACCGAGCGGAACGTGCTGATGATCGCCGACGAGATCCAGTCGGGGCTGGGCCGCACCGGCCGGACGTTCGCCTGCGACCACGAGAACGTGGTGCCCGACGTCTACGTGCTGGGCAAGGCGCTCGGCGGCGGCGTGGTGCCGGTCTCGGCGATCGCCGCGGACGAGGACGTGCTCGGCGTGATCAAGCCGGGGCAGCACGGGTCCACGTTCGGCGGCAACCCGCTGGCCTGCGCGGTCGGCAGCGCGGTCGTGGAGCTGCTGCGGACGGGCGAGTTCCAGGCCCGGGCGGCGGAGCTGGGCGAGATCATGCACGCCCGGCTGCGCGAGCTGGTCGGCCGCGGCGTGGTGACGGTCCGCGGGCGCGGGCTGTGGGCGGGCGTGGACATCGACCCGTCGCTGGGCACGGGCCGCGAGGTGTCGGAGGCGCTGATGGCGCGCGGTGTGCTGGCCAAGGACACTCACGGGTCGACGATCCGGCTCGCGCCGCCGATCGTCATCTCCGAGGAGGACCTGCGCTGGGCGCTCGACCGTCTCGCCGAGACGGTCGAGGGCCTGCGCTGAGCTCACTCCAGCCGTACGGTGCCGATCTTCCGCACGTCGTCGCCGGTGGATTCGTACCAGGTGGCGTCGGCGGCGGGGAAGGTGAGGGTGGCGAGCGCGTTCTGGAACCACGGCCCCTTGACGATCCGCCACCGGAAGGGCGGCCGGGGCACCCGCGCCGAGCGCGCCAGCATGCCGCCGATCAGCGTGGCGATGCCGAACTGGGTGAACACGTTGGCCCAGCGCAGCAGCCGGCTGAGCGGGTTGCGGATGGGCGAGCAGACGATCTGGTAGATCGGGCCGGTGCGGACCTTGGCGACGTAGGAGTAGTGGACGTCGCCCGAGAGGATCAGCACCGGCCTGCCCAGCCCGGCGAGCAGCCGCGCCACGTCCTCGAAGGAGCGCCGGAACGCGGCCCAGTGTTCGAGGTCGATCGCCTGGCGGAAGGCCTCGGACACGCGGGCGGCGCGGCGGCCCCAGGCGCCGTCGCAGAGAGCCTCGTTCCAGTTCTGCACGCCGTGCACGCCCTCGGGGAGCAGGAACGGGATGGACGAGCCGATGATCAGCCGGTCGGCGGGCCGGGTGATCTCCTCTTCCAGCCAGGCCTGCTCGCCGGGGTCGAGCATGCGCCGGTCGCCGGGGGTGAGCTGCCTGGCGCACCGGGTGTCGATCATGATGAGCCGGGTGTGGCCGAGGTCGCGGGAGTAGCTCCACCGGTTGCTGCCCGGCTCGGCGTCGGCCTGCGAGGCGAACGCGTCCAGCTCGGCCGCGCCGTCGCCGCCGCCGTCGAGGAGCTTGCGCAGCAGCGGGTCGGCGGCCCGCTCCCGCGGGGAGAGGTTGCCGAGGTGCTGGTAGACCCAGTAGGCGCCGAGCCCGGCCACGACCCGGCGGCTCCACCAGCCGGTCTCGGCCATCTGCTCGCGCCAGGTCTGGGAGGTGTTCCAGTCGTCGCGCAGGTCGTGGTCGTCGAAGATCATCGCACTCGGTACGGTCGACAGCAGCCACCGGATGTCCGGGTCGGTCCACGCCCTGCGGTAGAGCTCGGCGTACTCCTCGAAGTCGGCGATCTCGTCCTTCGGCTCGGTGTCGCGGCGCGCGCGGATGTACTCCAGCATGTCGGGCGACGGGCTGTCGGCGTAGACCTGGTCGCCGAGGAGCAGCAGCAGGTCGGGCCATTCCGCGTCGGCGGCCGTGGCCAGATGGCAGCCGTAGGAGCGCAGCACGTCGTACCCGTGGATGAGCACGTGCGCGGTGTCGTGCGGCGCGGTGGTGCGGCAGGAGCCGAACGCGAGCCGGGCCGGGCCCTCGGGCGGGATGAGCCGGATCCGGCTGGGCGGGCTGCCTTCCAGCGGCCATACGCGCTGGTCATTCAGGGTGACGGCATAGGAGTCGACATTCTGGGAAAGCTCCGTCATGTCGACGATCGCGTAGTGATGACCGTGAACGGTAAAGGTCGATGCTTCGTACGAACTGTCGGCGGCCTCGACGGCGACCGTGCACGGCTCATCGGTCTCCACGAAGATCGAAGCGCTGCCAGAATCCACGTAGCGCAGCATCGGCCCGACCACCAGTGCGGGCATCACACCCTCCACTTCGCCAGTTCGGCACACTCTGGGCCACAAGCCTGCCAGAGTGGAATCTTCCGAGCTTCTGGATCAGCGGCTTGGATTTCACGGGGAGCGCACATTACCTATTACCCCGTTCTACGATTTGTCCGTACAACAACGTCTAAAAGGGTTTCCGGCAAAGGCGCCTTACCCGTCAATAGACGTACAAAACAGGAGGAATCTCTTCCATGAGTGTCATGGTGCCGTCAACGACGCCGGCACAGTCCGCGGGCCACGAAGCCCTCGAATCCGCTCTCTTCCAGCTCGACCGCGCAGCCGAACGGCTGGGGCTCGACGACGGCCTGCGCACTATGCTCGCCACGCCCCGCAGGTCGCTGACCGTGTCGGTGCCCGTCCGCCGCGACGACGGCAACATGGACGTGGTCCAGGGCTACCGGGTCCAGCACAACGTCACCCGGGGCCCGGCCAAGGGCGGCATCCGCTTCCACCCCGCCACCGACATCGACGAAGTGACCGCGCTCGCCATGTGGATGACATGGAAGTGCGCGCTGGTCGGAGTCCCGTACGGCGGCGCCAAAGGCGGCGTCACCGTCGACCCCGCCCAATACACCACCCAGGAACTGGAGCGGCTCACCCGCCGCTACGTCAGCGAGATCCTGCCGCTGATCGGGCCGGACAAGGACATCCCGGCCCCCGACGTCGGCACGAACGAGCAGACCATGGCCTGGATCATGGACACCTACAGCGTCAGCGCCGGCTACGCGGTGCCCGGGGTGGTCACCGGCAAGCCGATGACGCTCGGCGGCTCGCTCGGCCGCGCCGCCGCCACCTCGCGCGGCGTGCAGATCGCCGCCCTGGCCGCGCTCGGCCGCGCGCCCGAGGGCGTGACGGTCGCGGTGCAGGGCTTCGGCAAGGTCGGCGCGGGAGCCGCGCAGTTCCTCGCCGACGCGGGCTGCAAGGTCGTCGCGATCTCCGACGTGACGGGAGGCGTGTACGCGGCGGACGGCCTCGACGTGGCCGCGCTGCGGGCCTGGGTCGCCGAGACCGGGATGGTGCGCGGCTACCGCGACGCCGACGAGCTCGGCCTGGACGAGCTGCTGGAGCTGGACGTCGACGTGCTGGTCCCGGCCGCGCTGGAGGGCGCCATCACCGAGGCGAACGCGCCCCGGGTCCGGGCCCGCCTGATCGTGGAGGGCGCCAACGGCCCCACCACGCCGGAGGCCGACCGCATCCTGGCCGCGAACGGCACCGTGATCGTGCCCGACATCCTGGCCAACGCGGGCGGCGTGATCGTGTCGTACCTGGAGTGGGTGCAGAACCTGCAGGCCTTCTCCTGGACCGAGAGCCAGATCGAGCGCAAGCTGCGCGACATGATGGAGAGCGCCTACGGCGAGGTGAAGTCGGTCGCCGCCGAGCGCGACCTCACCCTCCGCGAGGCGGCGCACGTCATCGGCGTCGGCCGCGTCGCCGAGGCCCACCGCATGCGCGGCCTCTACCCGTAAGAGCCGCCACCCATGAGAACCGGCCTGCCCCGTCCTGGGGCAGGCCCCCTTTCCGCATCCGCGGCCTCTGCCCGCGAGAGCCGTGAGACTTTCCGCGTGTGCGGCCTCCACCCACACGAGCCGTGAAGACCGGCCCGCCCGTCCGCGGGCGGGCCCACTTTCCGCATCCAGGTTGGGTAAATCCTGATGTCGCAGATCAGAGCGCTGATCGTTTCCTGCTAAGAGTAGGTGGGTGTTGAGGTTGGTGCTCTGTCTGGCCCTGCTCGAACCCTCCGGCGTGGCCGAGCCGCAGCGGTGGAACATTCCCGCGCGCAAGGTGCTCACGCCCCACGGCGACCGGCTGGGCTACGCCCCGGTGCCGCGGCCCCTGACGGGTGCCCGGGCGCTGACCGGCGTCCTGGTCGGCCGCGACCGGGTGACCGGCGAGCACATCATGTGCGGCGGCACCGTGCTGCACTCCCGCAGCCGCAGCCTGGTGCTGACCGCCGCGCACTGCCTCTACCACCGGGGCAGGATGCTGGAGCAGCTGGCGTTCATGCCCGGCTACGACCGGGGCCGGACGGCCCACGGCGTGTGGAAGGTGGAGCGGGCCTGGGTGCCGCCGCGCTGGCGGGGCCGGTCGTTCGGGCCCGCGCTGCTGCCCTACGACATCGGCCTGGCCGGGGTGGAGGTCAAGCCCGCCGGCCGGCTGGAGGACGTGACCGGGACCGGCCTGCGCACGCTGGCCACCGGCCGGGGCACCTCGCTGCGCGGGCTGGAGCTGCTCGGCTACCCGATGGGCAAGCGGTATCCGGGCAACCGGATGTACCGCTGCCTCGGCGACGCGGTCGAGGGCACCGAGCGCGGGCCGGGCGTGCTGGTGACCCGGAACTGCCACGCCGCGGCCGGCGGCAGCGGCGGCCCCGCCCTCTACGAGGGGGCGGTGGCCGGCGTGGTCTCCTCCTCCAGCCCGCTCCGCGACACCAAGGGCTTCACCGTGCTCAGCCGGCTCGGCGGCGAGCCGTTCACCCGCCTGTACGAGCAGGCGGACCGGGTCATGCTCCGGTCGAAGTGACGATCTCCTCGCAGAGCGCGTGGGTGACCAGGGCGTCATCGGCGGTGATCAGGCGGCCCTCCCCCACGGCGGCCAGGAACTCCCGGCAGATCGCCTCGATGCCGCGCTGGCGGGCGACCGGCACCCAGTCGGGCCGCCGCCGCAGCGTCTCGCCGCCCGCGTAGTCGATCACGTCGCCGAGGTTGACCACGCGGCGCTTGACGCCGTCGCCCATCACCTCGCAGCTCTCCTCGGCGGCCCCGCTCGCCCGGTTCATCACGCCGATGGCGGTGAAGCCGTCGCCGGACAGCTCCAGCACGACGTGTTCCAGCAGCCCGTCGCCGTTCACCCGGGTGCGGAAGCGGGTGCCGGTGACCTCGCCCGGGGCCAGGAACCGCAGGGTGTCGACGACGTGGATGAAGTCGTCGAAGACCACCCGGCGCGGGACGTCGGGCTGGCGCTCCCGGTTCTTCTCCATCAGCACCAGGTGGCGGGGCAGCTCGGTCAGCGCGGCGTAGCCGGGCGCGTAGCGGCGGTTGAAGCCCACCATGAGCGACCGGCCCTCGGCCTCGGCCAGCGCCGCCAGCCGCTCGCAGCCGGCCAGGTTGTCGGCGAGCGGCTTGTCCACGTACACGTGCACCCCCGCCGACAGCAGCGTCTCCACGATCTCCGGGTGGGCCGGGGTGGCGGCGTGCACGAAGGCCGCGTCCACGCCGGCTTTGACCACCTCCTCGACCGTGGCGGACCGCCGCTCGATCCGGTGGGCCTCGCCGAGGCGGCGCAGCCTCTCAGCGTTACGGGTGCACAGGTGGAGGTCGATCCCGGGGTGGGCGGCGAGCACCGGCAGGTAGGCCTTCTCCGCGATGTCGCCGAGCCCGATCATGGCGATTCTCACGCGTCGAGCGTAGCCTTCAGCGCCTCGTCGAGGGGGGTGGGCGTGACGCCGAAGGTCTGCTGGAAGGCGGAGGAGTCGAGGATGTACGGCGCGACGAACTGGTAGCGGATGTGCCGCAGCTCGCCGAGCATCGGCGAGAAGAGGCCGAGCGCCCGCACCAGCGGCCACGGGATCCGGGCGAACTTCGGCGCGGGCCTGCCGATCAGGCGGGCCATCCGCTCCCCCACCTCGCGGAAGGTCATCGGCTCCGCGGTCGGCACGTGCCAGGGCTTCCCCCAGGCCCGTTCGTCGCCGCCCGCGACGATCAGCGCCTCGGCCACGTCCGGCAGGTAGGTCCAGCTGTGCGGGACGTCGAGCGGCCACACTGACTGGATGGGCTTGCCCGCCTTGAGCGCCGGGACGAACCGGGTACCCAGGTAGGACTGGTCGGTGGCGCCGGGGCCGAAGAAGTCGGAGCCGCGCACCTCGGTGACCCGGATCCGGCCGGCCCGGTGGGCGGCCAGCGCGTCCTCCCACATACGGGCCCGGACCCGCGCCTTGGCGTTGGTGGAGGCGAGCGGCAGGTCCTCGGTCATCGGCCCGGTGACCGGGCCGTACGGGTAGAGGTTGCCGAGGATCGCCAGCACCGCGCCGCTGGCCTCGGCCGCGGCCAGGAAGGAGGCGGCCATCGGCGGCCAGTCGGTGTGCCAGCGGTGGTACGGCGGGTTGACGCAGTTGTAGAGCACGTCCGCGCCCTCGGCCGCCTCGATGAGGCGCCGCTGGTCGGCGATGTCGGCGGCCACCTTGACGGCTCCCTCGGGCCCGCGGCCGGACCGGGTCACGACCGTGACCTCGTGGCCGCGCTCCAGGAGCTTGCGGGCCAGGTGCGTACCGACCTGCCCGTAGCCCACGACGACGTGCTTGCCCATGATCAGACCTGCTTCCAGACGATGCGGAGAACCGCGTTGACGACGAAGAGAGCGGCGAGCGCCCCGGCGGGAACGGCGGCGCCGGCGGCGTAGAGCGCCAGCGCGCCGCCGCCGAACCAGAGGATCTCCAGCGCCGCGCGGGCCAGGCCGGTGAGCGGGAAGACCGCGTTCTCGCCTCCGCCCGCCCCGAACAGGGCCCAGGCGGCGATGAACAGCGCGGGCGCGCCGAGCCCCGCCACGAGCCTGACTGCCCAGCTCGGGCTCAGCGTGAACCCCCAGTAGCCCGCGGAGATGAGCACGCCCACTTCCAGGAAGAACATCAGCGCCATGTTGACGCCTTTGGCGACGGCGAGCACGCGGACCTCCGGAGTGACTACCGTTCCCTTACGAGAGCGATGCTCTCTCCAAAGAGCACCAGTTGTCAAGAGCAGTGCTCTCGTTTCTGGCGAGCGCTCTGGTAACGTGCTGTGCATGACAGCGAGCCGTACCGCCCGAGAACGGGTCCGAGCCGAGCTCACCCGGGAAATCACCGAGATCGCCCGCCGCCAGCTGGCCACCGAGGGCGCGGGCGGGCTGTCGCTGCGCGCGATCGCCCGCGAGATGGGCATGGTGTCGTCGGCGATCTACCGCTACTTCCCGAGCCGCGACGACCTGCTCACCACGCTGATCATCGACGGCTACAACGCGATCGGCGAGGCGGTCGAGCGCGCCGACGCCGCCTGCCCCCGCGACGACTTCCCCGGCCGGTGGCTGGCGGCCTGCCACGGGCTACGCGACTGGGCGCTGGCCAACCCGCACGAGTACGCGCTGCTCTACGGCTCGCCGGTGCCCGGCTACCACGCGCCGCAGGACACGGTCCCGCCCCGGCTGCGCGACGTGACCGTGCTCGGCGCGATCCTGCGGGAGGCGTACGCGGCGGGCGCCCTGCACCCGCCCCCGCTCGCCCCGCTCCCGCCCGGCACGCTCAAGGCGGACGCCGAGAACCTGCGCGAGGTCATGGCGGACCTGCCGGAGGAGCTGGTCTTCCGCGGGGTCACGGCCTGGACCGGCCTGTACGGATGGGTCAGCCTCGAACTGTTCGGCCAGCTCAACAACGCCATCGAGGCCCGGCGCACCGCCTTCGAGCACTCCATGCGCACCCTGGCCGCGGTCATGGGCCTGGACGGTTAGCGGGTCAGCAGCGGGACCAGCACCTCGTCCACGATGTCGACCACGAGCCGGTCCGGGATGGGCGGCCCCTGGAACAGGAAGTGCTGCCTGAGCAGGGCCTGACCGGTGTCGAGGCGGAGCGGCGTGACCGACTCCGCGCGGATCTCGCCGCGCTCGACGGCGCGGCGGGCGATCTCGGCCATCATCCTGCGGCCCGCGCCCTGCGAGTTCTCCCGGAAGGTACGGGCCACGGTCTCGTCGCCCAGCGCCTCGGCGAGCAGGCCGCGCATCGCCTCGCCCGCCGGGCCGCCCAGGATCTCGGCCGTGCGGCGCAGCATCGTCAGCAGGTCTTCACGGAGGCTGCCGGTGTCGGGGACCTCGGACAGACTCGGCAGCGAGTGGTAGACCGCCGCCATGACCAGCGCGACCCGGGTGGGCCAGCGGCGGTAGAGCGACGCCTTGCTCGCCCGCGCCCGCTCGGCGACGCGTTCCATGGTCAGCTTGGCGTAGCCGCTCTCGGCCAGCTCGTCCAGCGTCGCCCGGTAGATCGCGGCGGCGAGCTCCTCCCCGCGGCGGCGGGGCAGTTTGCGGTGGTCGGTGACCATTTCCGGCATCCTACCCAGCCTCCGTGACCACGCCCGCGTCGCCGTCGACCGTGACCTGCCGCCCGTCGGCCAGCAGGCTCGTGCCGTCGCCGGTGCCCATGACGGCGGGGATCCCGTACTCCCTGGCCACGATCGCGGCGTGGGAGGCGAGGCCGCCGGTGTCGACGACCACCGCGGCGGCCCGCTGGAACAGCGGCGTCCACGACGGGTTGGTGTACGGGCAGACCAGCACGTCGCCGGCGGCGAGCCTGCCGAACTCCGACGGGCCGCGCACCACCGTGACCGGCCCGGTGACGGTGCCGGAGCTCGCGGGCGTGCCCGCGACGAGCGCGTCGCCGGTGTCGCGGGCGGGGAAGACGGCCCTGGGATCGATGAGCCGCACCCCGGCCAGCTCCTCGCGCCGGGCGGCCCGCGCGGTCGCGGCGGCGCGCAGCCGCCTGCCGGGCTCGCCGCCGAGCGCGGCCGCGTCACCGATCTCCTCCAGTTCCTCCAGCCTGAGGTGGAAGACGTCCTCGGGGGTGTCGAGCACGCCCGCGTCGCGCAGCCTGCGGCCGAGCTCGACGAGGGACCGGCGCAGCACGGGCAGCGGCAGGGTGAAAGAGAAGTGGCTGTCCTCGCGGAAGGCCATGCCCGCCTGGGCGGCGCGCACCTTGCCGACCATCCTGTCCCGCCTGCGCCCGCGCAGCCGCGGGTGGGCGAGCAGCCGGTCCAGCGCGCCGGCGCCGGGCGCGGACCGTGGCGGCGCGGCGGCCAGCACCTTGACCAGGCCGAGCACGGTCTCCGGCGCGTCGGCCCAGGTCGGCTGGCTGACCAGGAGAGGGCTGACGCCTTCCCGGTGGCCGTACTCGGCGAGGAACCGCCGCAGCTCCTCCTGGAACGACTCGGGCGGCGGGTCCCGGTCGAGCGCGCCGGTCCGCCGGGCCTCCTCGGCCAGCTCCTCCAGGGCCCGGTTCGCGTCGCCGGTGCGGGTGCGGGCGCCCGCGATCAGGTCGCCGAACAGGTCCGCCCGGCCGAGGAGCTTCAGCGCGGCCAGCAGCCGCAGCATCGCCACCCCGCTGCCCGGCAGGTAGTCGACGCGCAGATCGGCCACCGGCTGCACGGCGGCCAGCACCCGGCGCGGCATCCTGACCAGCTCCGGCCAGGGCAGCGCGCCCAGGTCGACCGCTTCCAGCTCGCGCACGTGGTCGAGGTAGCGCCGGAAGCGCGGGTCCTCGGTCCACCGGGCGGGATCGTACCGGCGGGCTCTGGCGGCGATCAGCAGCGGCGCGAGGAGCAGCTTGGGCGAGGGGCGCGGGCGGGGCGGCACCAGCCGGTAGACCACGCCGTCCTCTTCCTCCAGGAAGCCCTCGAACGCCCGCCGCAGGCCGAAGTAGCTGGTGATCTTGGCCATCAGCCCCGCCGGGCCGTGCGGCACCCAGGTGGACATGTCCATCGGATAGGGCCGTACCGGCACGTACTCCATGAGAACGGTGGCGAGCTTGCGGCGGAGCGGGCCGAGCCTGCCGATCGGAGGCGGCGGCAGCGCGGTCATCGGCCGGGCCTGCACCAGACTGACCTCGCCGCCCGCGTACGTCCACTCGATGTCCTGGGGGCGGCCGAAGTGGCGGGCGGCCTCGGTGCCGAGCCGGGCCAGCTCGCGCAGCGCCGCGCCGGGCAGCCGCCCGGCGGGGGCGCCGTCGCCGCGCTCGTGGCTGACGCCGCCGCCCGCCAGCGCGCGGACGACCACCTCGCGGCGGCCCGGCGTGTACGAGACGACCTCGCCCTGCGGGGTGAGCACGTAGTGGTCGGGCGTGACGAGACCGGAGACGACCGCCTCGCCGAGCCCGGTGCCCGCGTCGGCGACGAGCCGGCCGCGGTCGCCGGTGACGGGGTCGGCGGTGAACAGCACGCCCGCCGCCTCCGCCGCCACCATCCGCTGCACCACGACCGCGATGCGCACGTCGGCGGGGTCGATGCCGAGCCGGTCGCGGTAGGCGACGGCGCGCTCGGACCAGAGCGAGCCCCAGCAGCGGCGGACCGCGTCGATCAGCTCGTCCTCGCCCACGACGTTGAGGAAGGTGTCCTGCTGCCCGGCGAACGCGGCGCCGGGCAGGTCCTCGGCGGTGGCGCTGGAGCGCACGGCCACCGGCCCGCCGCCGAGCTCCCGGTAGGCGGCCAGGATCGCCCGGCGCAGCGGACCGGGCACCGCCACCCGCTCGAAGTGGGCGCGGGTGGCCTGACCGGCGGCGACCAGGTCGTAGGCGGCGGTGGTGACCACGAACCCGGCCGGGACCGGGAAGCCGCCCGCGATCAGCTCCCCGAGGTTGGCTCCCTTCCCGCCCGCGAGGGCGAGGTCGCCGCGGCCGACCGAACGCAGCGGGACGACGAGTGTCATGACTTCTCCTGGGCGTGGGCGGTGGTGCGGAGGGGACGCGCGGGCAGGGCCAGCGCGAGGAGGAAGGCCACCCCGAGCAGCGGCGCCATGGCCGCGAAGACGGGCGGGACGGCCTCGGCGAAGGCGGCGCGCGCGGCCTCGTCCAGCGGCTCGCCCGCGGCGGGCACGCCCCCGGCGAAGCGCCAGGTGATGAGCGCGCCGACCAGGGCGACCCCCGCCGAGGCGCCGATCTGGCGCAGGAACGTCACCGACGAGGTGGCGGTGCCCAGATCGGCGTAGGCGACCGCGTTCTGCGCGGCCAGCACCATGACCTGCATGGCGAGCCCGACACCGAGCCCGATCAGCGCCAGCACCCCGGCCAGCGCGCCGGCGTCGGCGGCGGCCAGCGGCAGCACGGCCAGCCCGATCCCGGCGAGCGCCGTGCCCGCGACGGGGTAGCCCTTGTACCGGCCGGTCTTGGTGATGAGCCTGCCGGAGGTGATGGTGGTGGTCAGCACGCCCGCCATGAGCGCGGTGACCAGCAGCCCCGCCGAGGTGGCGGAGGCGCCGTGCGCGATCTGCAGGTAGGCGGGGATGTACGAGACGGTGCCGAAGAGCGCGAACCCGATGAGCAGGCTGACGGCCACCGGGATGGCGAAGGCCCGGTCCCTGAACAGCCGGAGCGGCAGGATCGGGTCGGCCGCCCGGCGCGCGGTCACCAGCCAGGCCCCGGCGGCGAGCACGGTCAGGCCGAGGAAGGCCGGGTGCCGCGTCTGGCCGAGCATGACCACGCCGACGACGGCCAGGCCGAGGGTGACCGCGCCCGCGACGTCGACGGGCGCGCGCGAGACGGGCCTGGGCAGCTTGAGCGTGGCGGTGAGCACGGCGAAGGCGAGCAGCCCGAGCGGCGGGTAGATCGCGAAGATCCACCGCCAGCCGGCGCTGTCGATCAGGAACCCCCCGGCCAGCGGCCCGCCGACCGCGGCCACCACGTAGGCGGCGCCGATCAGCCCGAGGTAGCGGCCGCGCTCGCGGGGGCTGACGACCTCGCCGATGATGGCCTGGGCGCCGATCATCAGCCCGCCCCCGCCGGCGCCCTGCACCGCGCGGAACGCGATGAACTGCGGCATCGTCTCCGCGACGGCGCAGAGCACCGCGCCCGCCACGAAGATCACGATGGCGAGCTGCATGAGCGGCTTGCGGCCGAACCGGTCGCCGAGCTTGCCGTACACCGGCATCACGACGGTCGCGGCCACCAGGTAGGCGGTGATCACGGCGGGCATCTGGTCGAGCCCGCCGAGGTCGCCGGCCACGGCAGGCAGGGCGGGCGTCATGATCGTCTGATCGAGCGCGCCGAGCAGCATGCAGAGCATCAGCCCGACCAGGACGACCACCACGCCGCCACCCCCCTTTAGAGTACGACTCGTTCTCTATCGAGAGTAGGCGTCTCCCGCAAGAAACGCAACGTTCACTATTTACCGGTCAGGAACCGTGGGCGCGCAACAGCAGGTCGCGCAGCGTCTCCTGCTCCTGCGGAGACAGGGCCGCCAACGGCGAATGCGCAGAGAGCAGGTCCAGAAGCCGCTCACGCAACGCCTGCCCCTCCGGCGTGAGGACGAGCCGCTTGGCCCGCCGGTCCCGAGGGTGCGGGTGGCGCTCGATCAGGCCGAGCCCTTCCAGCTTGTCGGCGATGAACGTCGCATTGGACGGCTCACAGCCCATCCGATCGGACAGCTCGCGCAGCGTCATCGGACCGGCGAGCTCGCGCAGGGCGGAGGCCTGCGGAGCGGTCAGCCCGAGCTTGGCGGCCCGTTCGCGCACGTGGTCCTCGATCAGCCGAGCCGTGCCGCTCACCAGGCCGCACAGGTTGCGCTCCACCTCCGCGAGCCGTTCCGCCTCGTTCATGGCCCGACTATACATCCAACTTGAATACTTGCAATTAGAATAATTGCAGTTGTAACGTTCTCCGCCGTGACGAACACGACGACCCGCCCTGCGGGCATCCGGACTGTTGAGCTCGGCGAACTCAAGGTGAGCTACGTGCCCGACGGCGTAGTGCAGTTGCCGGGGCTCTCCTGGCTGCCGGCGACGACCGAGACGTTCTGGGCCGGCCTTCCCGGATATCTCGACGAGGGAGGCAACCTGGTGGCGAGCATCGGCGGGCTCCTGGTGGAACACGGCGACCGGGCCCTGCTCATCGACGCCGGGGTGGGCCCGGTGTTCCTTCCCGCCGAGCCCGGCAACGCGCACGGCGCCATCCGCGGCGGCGCCCTCCTCGACAACCTGGCCGAACTCGGCCGCAGCCCCGAAGAGATCGAGGCGGTGGCCCTGACCCACCTGCACCTCGACCACACCGGCTGGCTGCTGCACCACCCGCGGCCCTTCCGCGGCGCCGAGGTCCTCGTGGCCGCGCCGGAATGGGCGGCCGACGGCAACCCGGAACTGGCCGCCCAGGTCCGCACCATCTCCGACGGAGAGGAGATCTTCCCCGGAGTCCGCGCCGCCCTCGCGCCCGGACACACCCCCGGCCACACCGCCTACGTGCTCAGCTCCAGCGGACGACGGTTGATCGCCTTCGGCGACGCACTGCACTCGCCCGTCCAGATCGCCCATCCCGAACTCTCGGCCGCATCGGACCACGACCCGGCCGAGGCCGTCGCCTCCCGCCGCCGCCTGATCGGCGAACTCACCGCGCCGGACGTACTCGGCTTCGGCATCCACTTCGCCGACGTGCAGTTCGGCCGCGTGGTCGAGGGCACCTGGTTCCCGGCATGAGCGCCACACGGCACTGGCCCGGCGTCATCGCCGCCTCGCTCACCGCGACCGCGACCGTGATGCCCGGGTTCACCGTCGGCGCACTGGCCCCCGCCCTCGAGGCCGACCTCCACATCCCGACGACCACCGTCGGCCTGGCGATGAGCGCCTTCTACGCCGCCACCGCACTGGGATCGCCACTCGCCAAGCGGGTGGCGGCCCGGCTGCCGATCCCGATCACGCTCGCCGCCGCATCCGTCCTCGCCTCGGCCACCATGCTGCTCGCCGCACAGGTCACCTCGGCCGCGGCTCTCTTCGCGACCCTGCTGGCCGGTGGACTCGGCAACGGCCTCGTCCAGCCCGCCGCGAGCCGTTTCATCGCGGAACGCAGCCCGTCCCGCCGCCGCTCGCTGGCCGCCGGGATCGTGGGCGCCGCCCTCGGTGCCGCCACCCTCGTACCCGGACTGCTGGTCGCCTTCGTCGTCCAACCGTACGGCTGGCGAGCGGCCCTGACGATCGCCGCGCTGCTGGCGCTCGTTCCCGCCGCGCTGGCACCACTCACCCGGGGCGGCCTGCCCGCGCGGGCCGTCCAGCCCGTCAGAGCCGCACGTTCACGCGCGCTGGTGCTCTGGGCGGTCGCCGCCGCGCTGTCAGCCACCGGCAACAACGCCGTGGCCTCCTACTTCGTCCAACTCGGCACCCACTCGGGCCTGGCGACCGACGTCACCGGCACCCTGCTGGCCATGAGCGCGGTCATCGCCATCGCCGTACGACTGATCGCCGGGGCCCTCACCGACCGAGCGCCCCGACACAACCCGGCAGTCATCACCGCGATGATGCTGTCGGGCGGGGCCGGGCTGGCGCTGATCTCGCTCGGGAGCCCGGCAACGTTCCTGATCGGCGCCGTCCTGGCCTTCTCCGCCGGATGGGGCTGGACCGGGCTGCTGCTGGCCTCCGCCATTCACCTGCTGCCCGGGCGCGCCGAGAACGCAGGGCACCTCGTCCAGGTCGGCATCTACACCGGCGCCACCGTCGCGCCCTTCGGCTTCGGCGCCCTGTCGGCCGCACTGGGCATCACCGGCGCCACCCTGACGGCCGCTGCCGCCACCTTCATCGCCGCGGTCCTCATCGCCGCCGACGCGTCCCTCCTCGCCCGGCCCATCACCGGCGCACAGCCCGTTCCAGGGACGCCGGTCGGCTGAGCCACGCCGAACTCCTCCGTGCGGGACGCGTTTCGATGACGAAGGCGTCCCCGCTCGACAGGATCCGCCATGCCCGGCTCCGCATTCGCCGGCCGAGCCCGATGGCCCGCCGGATCAGGACTCGAGTTTGGCCGTAATCCCGTGGCGTAAGCCCAGGCCAGAGCCTCGTCCTCGATTCTCGTAAGGTCGGCCTCGATGTACCGGGTCGCAGAACATCGTGAGGGGATGACCTGGCGGCGGTGCTCGGCGACGACGTCGGCGGTGTGATGGGCATGGCGGTCACGTCCTCGACTCCTCGCAGCGCCCGGAGCACCTTCTCCCGAACTCCACATCCGCGACCTCGACCCCGGGCAGCTGCGGCACCCGGCTCGCATCTCGTACGAGCAGCGACTGCCCCGCCCCGGCCGCGGCCAGCCTCCGGGCCACGCCACCACCGATAGTTCGGTCGCCCCGGTGACCCCGATCCTCATCCCGTCAGAATGTCACGCCGCCCTCACCCGGAAGGTACCGGGAATCGCCTGCCGGGATGACGCACCAGACCGTACGGCCCAGGCCGCGACCGTGCTCCTGAACCCCCCAGTCCCGGGAGACCTCTCGGACGATCAGCAGACCGCGCCCGTCCTCGGCGTCCGGCTCTCGCCGGATGTACGGGCCGGAGAACGCGGAGCCGGGGTCCCGCACCTGCACTCGGACCACTCCGCCCTCGTCCATGACGGTCAGGCCGATGAAGTCGTACGGCCTGGCGTCGGAGTGCCGCAGCGCGTTCGTCACCAGCTCGGACACCGCCAGCACGACGTCATCGAGTGCCGGGTGATCGCTCCCGAGCCAGCCGCGCACCTGCGAGCGGGCGTACGAAACGGACTCGCGAATGCCCGCCAGCTGGATCGAACCGATGATCCTCGGCTCCGCGCTAGCTGCTTTCATCACTTCACCCGCTCGATAGAAGTCGGCCTCGATCGACCTTCCAACCATCCCAAGCCCTGATTACGATGAGTAGCCGAGCGACTTCGCTATGCCATCAACCGTTTCGATGAAAGTCCTGTTGAAACAAGTGGCAGTCCCCCGGGAGGTCAGGTGCCCAAAGAAAGCGAGCTGTGCCCCGCCGATTCACCGACCGCGCTCTTCGGCTTCGAACTGCGGCGGCACCGCAAGGCGCGAGGCTGGTCCCAGATCAGGCTGTCGAAGGCGGTGTCCTACTCCGTCGGCACGATCAGCATGATCGAAACAGCCAGGCGATCACCTACCGAGGACTTCGCCCGCCGCTGCGACGAAGCCCTGGAGGCGGAAGGGGCGTTGATGCGGCTCTGGCCGATGGTCAGCCACGCATCGGCTCCACCCTGGTTCCGGCCCTGGCTCGACGTGGAGGCCACGGCGGAGGCGATCCGCACGTGGGAGCCGCTGGTGGTGCCCGGGCTGCTCCAGACCGAGGACTATGCGAGGGCGATCCTGAGCGGCGACGTAGGCGTGACATCCGAACAGGTCGAGGAGCAGGTGGTCGCCCGCATGGAGCGTCAGAGCATCCTCACCCGGCCCAAGGCGCCGCTGCTGTGGGCCGTGATCGACGAGGCGGTCCTACATCGTCCCATCGGCAGCGCCGCCGTGATGGCAGCGCAGCTCACCCGCCTCCTCGACGCCGGCCGAACCCCCCGGACCACGGTCCAGGTCCTTCCTCTGCATGCTTATTCCACAACCGGGCTCGCGGGAGGGTTCGCCATCGCGCAAGCACGCGGCGTATTCGACACGGCATATGTCGAATCCGCTGGGGTGATGAGCCGAGTAACAGAGCGTCCCGAGGACGTGAGCGTTCTAACATACAGATATGAGGCGATTCGCTCCGAAGCACTGTCCCAGCGCGAATCCCTGGAGCTGATCAAGGAGACGCTGCAGCGATGGACAAGCTGACGCGAGAACTCGACACAGCCACGTGGCGCAAGTCCACCAGGTCCGGACCCGATGGCGGCAACTGCGTCGAAGTCGCCGAACTCCCTGGCGGGCGTCGAGGCGTCCGTGACAGCAAGACCCTCAACGGACCGGTTCTCGTCTTCACGTCGGGCGAGTGGGCCGCCTTCATCTGCGGCGTGAAGGACGGCGAGTTCGACTAGCCACGAGATAGATCACCCTGGCCGTTTCAGCTGGTTTCAATGACAACGGCCAGGGTTTCATTGTTAGGAGCCGCTGACCGTAGGCCATTCCCTGGCGAGGCATCTCGCCGCTCATGGCCCTTCAGCCACCGCCTCACCTCAGCAAACCGTACATTTCTCCACAGACCTCAGGCGCACTCATACTTTCACCGTCCTTTCGCTTGTTCTGTTGACGCGTTGTTGATTACGGTCTGAACGACGTGGGGGACGCCGCCTCCTGACCTGGTCCTGATGGAGCGAGCCGTACGAGGGGATCATCGTGGCTGACCTCGATCGCGACGCGCTGCGGGCCGCGGCGGAGCGGATCCAGCGACTGTCGGACGAGCACTGGTGGGCGCTCACACCCTCCTGCCGTCTGATGGAGAACGACGCATGGGTGGGGCCGGCAGGCTCTCGGTTCGGCGAACAGGTCCACGCCGACCAGCGCGAGCTGCACGAGATGCTCACACAGGCCGTGCAAAGCGCCAACCAGAAGCTGGCTTCCCTTCCGGACAGGCCATGAGCGGATTCAGCGGTGTCAAGCAGGCCGAGTTCGACACGATGACCACCAAGCACACCCAGGCGGCGGGCCAGTTGGAGGAACTAGCCCAGAAGCTGCACCGGGAACTACAGGGCGCCGGACTGGACACCGCCCCTGCCGCCCGGCTGCGGAAGCTGGCCGGACGGATCACCACGCAGGCGGAGGACCTGCGGCGGCGGCAGAAACTGGCCCACGAGCTACAGCGGCAGAAGGTAACCTTCGGCCGGAGCACCCCCGCGGGCAGCTTTCTGGAAATGCCGGACCGGCTGGAGGAGGCCAAGGGACTCCTGGACGGGACCGTCGCCGGCCGCGCCGCCCTGAAAGCCGCCAACGGGGACGAGAAGGCGCTGGCGGAACTGGAAAAGTACGCCTCACGGACGGGGGACTCGGAGTTCGTGAAGGCATTCCTCGGGATGATCGGCGCCCAGGGCGTGACGCGAATGTCCGGCTCGGTCGCCACACTGCTCCGCGACGCCATGTCCCGCAGCGACCCCGGCCGCCGCGACCGGCTCACCACCTCGGGCCGGAACGTCCTCAGCATGCTGAGCACCGCCCTGGCCAAGGGCACCAACCCCAGACATCCCGCCTACCTGGGCGACTCCTTCCTCCAGGACCTGGTCACGGAGGGCCGCGCCCAGCACGGCACAGGCGTCGGCCGGTACCTCGGCTACCAGGCCCAGGCGCTCATCTGGCGCGCCCACGACGGCCAGCCTCCGTACTCGAAAGAGTTCATGGAAACCGTCGGCCGCGACGTCATCCTCTACGAACGCGAGCAACGCGCGGACGCCTGGGCGACGAGCCAAACCTACTCCTGGCACCAGATCCCCATCCTCGACCTCGCCGGCTCCCTCTCCCTCGGCCCCCTCCTCAGACCTGGAGCGCCCCCGAAGGCCCCGCTCACACTCCGATCCTCAATGGTGGAGAACCTCTTCCACGCCGCCAAGTCCAGCCCCGAGGCATCCCACGCCCTCCTGAACCACACCCCACCGGGCTGGAACCAATCAATCCTGAACTACCTGCTGACCACCCGGTGGGGAGCCAGCCGCTACCTGGACGACTACGAACCCATCTCCGGCATGCTCATCACCGCCACAACCGGCCAGGACGCCACCTCTCAAAAACTGGCCGTAGAGCTCACCAAGCTCCTCACCGACCAGGTGCGCGGAGCCTTCGCCGGCGGCGGCGACCAACTGCAAATACAGGACCGAGCACTCTTCGACCGATACGCGCCGCTCAGCTACCCCTTGTCCCGCGCCATCTCCGCCAACATCGACCAATTGTCCAGGCTCTACCTGACGCACGCGGTGTGGGGCGACATCGCCCCGGAGGACATGTCCTACGCATTGGTTCTGGCCGGATCCAACGACAAGGGCTTCGAAGCACTTGTGAGAGCCCAGGTCGAGCACATGCGCGCGGAGCTTGACACCGCTCCCCCCATCGGGCTCAACGCCTCTAACGCCCAGCAGCTAGGCTTCTCCTTGGCAGATGTCCAGCGGTTCGATCTCAATGGAAACGGCCAGGTTGACATATCGGACACGCTCCAATTCCTGACAGACCGCGCTGTCGAAGAGGCGACTCCCTTCAATCACCTCCTAGAAGTACGCCGCCAAATTTTGATCGCTCAAGGAATGGACGACCAGAAAACAGATGAATCGCTGAAAACGATGGTGCGTGACACGATAGGTCTACTTCCCGTTCCAGGGGCCAAACAGATGGGAGAGCTGGCTACTGGAGTCTTCGGGCACCTGGCGGGTAAGGGGTACGAGCAATTGACTGGAGCTGCATATGATGAAATATCCCGCCAGGTGGCCCAGCGCATGTCCGAACAAGACCGGAGCCTGGACGAGGCCTATCAGACACTGGCCAACAACCGCTTGGCAGTGGGAAGGCTGGCGGAGCAGTTGCTGGCTACTGCGATGCTGAATAAGGGCCTGCTGGACGGGCTTCGCTTGCAAGATCAAAGTTTCGCGATCGGGAACCCACCGAAACTCAAAGCATTCGCCGACATGTCCCCATCGGAGTACAGCAGCTTCCTCGAATGGTCGCGCGGCATCGGAGGAGTCAGCGATCTACTCGATCGTTTCGAAACCACCTTCGATAGCACCAATAAGGTCGTCGCCTACCTCGGCCTCAAACCTCAGGGCTCCGGAGACGCCAAATGAGGCATTCCCATGCGCCTGTCGCAATCACGGCTCTCATCGTAATCGCTACAGCTTGCACTCCAGAAACAGAGGCGATCTCCACACCAGCCGCCACTTCTCAACCGATCACAGACTCCGCGCCGTACCTCTGTGAGCTCGTCCCCGAGCGAGCGTTCCGTCTGGTAAGTGGCGCAACCAAGCCTCTCGTTGAGAAAATCGAGGGTGACAAGGCGGTAGGAACGTGCAAAGTCCCCGATACAACCCCTCGACCGTTGACCGTGTGGTGGATGCGCGAAGGTCCTGGAATGCCCCTGAATCATCTTGAGCGTTTGCTAGACGACAGACGAAATATATACACCCGGGCTGGCGGAGTCGTTCTCCCCTCAAGCCTCGGCGACGGCATGGCTGCCTACCTCACCCACGGCTTGCTGGCCGAGCAGCCTTACCGCGTAAGCGCGAAGTTCCGTTGCGGGAACAGAGAACGCTTGATCGACATCTATCTCGCCCAGACGGCCAAGGGCCGGGACGCGATAAAAGACCTGACCGACCTCATGCGCATAGCCCAGCACCGCTACGCCGACCTACACAACTGCGACCTCAAATAAAAACACCTCGACCGCACCCCCATGGTCAGCGGAGCGCGGTCGAGAAGGGGCATCAGGCCTTGTGGGCCAACCTGCCGAACATCACAGCCCCACAGATCGTGCAGGGCCCGATGAGGGAAAGCGGTCAGCGGTAGGAGCGGTTGACCGCCGAGATGATCGCCTTGAGGGAGGCGGTGGAGGTGCTGGCGTCGATGCCGACCCCCCACAGCACCGTCCCGTTGACCTCGCACTCCATGTAGGACGCCGCCTTGGCGTCGCTGCCGGCGCTCAGCGCGTGCTCCACGTAGTCGAGCACCCGTACCTGGATGCCGACGCTGCCGATGGCGTCGATGAAGGCGGAGATCGGCCCGTTGCCGACGCCTTCGAGTTCGCGGATCTCGCCGTCGACGCGGACGTCGGCGTTGATGCGGACCTTCTCGTCGACGGTGGAGTCGTGGCGGTGGGCCATCAGGCTGAGCCGGCCCCAGTGGTTGCCGGGCACGGGCAGGTATTCGTCCTGGAAGATGGCGAACAGCTCGTCGGGGGTGACTTCGCCGCCTTCGGCGTCGGTGCGGGCCTGCACCACCTTGGAGAACTCGATCTGGAGGCGCCGCGGCAGGTCGAGGTGGTGGTCGGCCTTCATGATGTAGGCGACGCCGCCCTTGCCGGACTGGCTGTTGACCCGGATGACGGCCTCGTAGGTGCGGCCGATGTCCTTGGGGTCGATGGGCAGGTACGGGACGGCCCAGGTGTAGGAGTCGACGGGGACGCCGGCGGCGGCGGCGTCGGCGTCCAGGTGTTCGAAGCCCTTCTTGATGGCGTCCTGGTGGGAGCCGGAGAAGGCGGTGTAGACGAGTTCGCCGCCCCACGGGTGGCGGGGGTGGACGGGCAGCTGGTTGCAGTATTCGACGACGCGGCGGATCTCGTCGATGTCGCTGAAGTCGATCTCCGGGTCGACGCCCTGGGAGAAGAGGTTCATGCCGAGCGTGACCAGGCAGACGTTGCCGGTGCGCTCGCCGTTGCCGAACAGGCAGCCTTCGATGCGGTCGGCGCCGGCCATGTAGCCGAGTTCGGCGGCGGCGACGGCGGTGCCGCGGTCGTTGTGGGGGTGGATGGAGAGGACGATCGAGTCGCGGTGCTTGAGGTTGCGGTGCATCCACTCGATCTGGTCGGCGTAGACGTTGGGCGTGGCCATCTCGACGGTCGCCGGCAGGTTGATGATGACCTTGCGGTCGGGGGTGGGCTGCCACACGTCGTTGACGGCGTCGCACACCTCGACGGCGTACTCCAGCTCGGTGCCGGTGAACGACTCCGGAGAGTACTGGTATTGGATGTCGACGTCGCTTTCCTCGGCGAGCTTCTTGACCAGCTTGGCGCCCTCGACGGCGATGCCGGTGATGCCGTCCTTGTCCATCCCGAACACCACCCGGCGCTGCAGCGTGGAGGTGGAGTTGTAGAGGTGGACGATGGCCTGCTTGGCTCCCCGGAGCGACTCGAAGGTGCGCTCGATCAGCTCGGGCCTGGCCTGGGTGAGCACCTGGATCACCACGTCGTCGGGGATCCGGCCTTCTTCGATGATCTGGCGTACGAAGTCGAAGTCGGTCTGGGAGGCGGCCGGGAAGCCCACCTCGATCTCCTTGTAGCCCATCCGGACCAGCAGCTCGAACATCTTGAGCTTGCGGTGGGCGTCCATCGGGTCGATCAGCGCCTGGTTGCCGTCACGCAGGTCGACGGCGCACCAGCGCGGCGCCTTGGTGATGACCTTGTCGGGCCAGGTGCGGTCGGTCAGCCGGATCGGCTCGAAAGGCTGATAGCGATGGAAAGGCATAGAGCTGGGCTGCTGAGCGGTCATCGGGGTGCTCCTGATGGTCGGTCGGAAAAGAAAGCGGCCGACGCGCATGACTGGCTCCGCGGCGAGGGAGCCGGCCTTTACAGGCCCCCGCCGCGGCAGCTAAGAAGCAGCCCGCGCAGCATGCGATTCACGCTACCAGACGTCTCGGCGTGGGCCGGTCATGTTCTCACATGTTGAGAGCATCGGGCACCAGCACGCTCAGGCAGGTGACACAGCCCTCCAGCTTCTCGAACTCCGAGATGTCGACCGTCACCACGGTGAGACCGCGCCTGTCGAGTAGTTCGGCGGTGCGCGGCGCGGACGCGGCGATCAGCACCGTGCCGCGATCCAGCGGGACGACGTGCGCGCCCGTCTCCTCCGGGGGAACCAGCAGGTCAGGCAGGCGGGCGTGCGCGGGGTGGCCGATGAGGGTGCCGTCGGGCAGCGCGGTCACCGCCGACTTCAGGTGGAGGACATCGGACAGTTCGACGGGGACCACCCGCCGTCCGGGCAGCAGCGCGGCGAACTGGGCGATGCCGTGGCCGTCGGTCCGACCTGCCGACGTAGACGGTCTGGCCGGCTTGCAGGACGTCGCCGCCGTCGAGCGTGCCCGGCCGCGTCATCCGTACCGTGTCGAGCCCGAGGTTCCGTACGGTGCGCTCGACGGAGTCCACCTCGGGCCGCCGCTCCGGCGCGCCCGGCCTGGTGAGTACGGCGACACCGTCGACAACGACCGTGTCCTCCACGAAAGGGGCGTCGGGCGGGACGTGCACCGGGCGCCAGCCGGCGGCGGCGAGCGCGGCGACGTAGGCGGCGTGCTGTTCGGCGGCGAGGTCGCGGTCGACGGGCTCGCGCCGGATGTGGGTGACGATGCCCTCGGCGATCCGCGGGCCGGGCTTTCTCACCAGGGCGACGCCGGACATAGGGCGTTCTGTATCACGCCGGAGTTAGAGTCGCGGTATGCGGGACGACGAGATTCTGGGCCGGATCAAGGAACTGGTCGACGAGGAGCACGGCCTGCGCACCAGGCTGGAGGCGGGCGAGCTGACCACCGACGAGGAGAACGCCCGCGTCCAGCAGCTGGAGGCGGCGCTCGACCAGTGCTGGGACCTGCTGCGGCAGCGGCGCGCCCGGCGCGGGGCGGGCGACGACCCCGACGGCGCGGCGTCCCGCCCGGCGGGCCAGGTGGAGAACTACCAGCAGTAGGAAAACCGCTCGCCCCAGTCGGGGCGGTCCGCTTGACTGCTGCCATGCGGATCGAGTGCGCCGAGACCTCCACGAACCCGGTCGCCGACCGGCACGTCAACGAGGCGATGGGGTTAGAGCTGTGACGGGCGGCACAATGGAGACCGTGACGGAAAGGACGGCACTCCTTCGCCTCGCTCCGGAGCTGCTGCTGTTCCTGCCCGCGAGCCGCCGGGGCCCGGAGCAGCCGATCGTGCCCGACGGCTCCTCGACGCTGGGCCATCACGTGGAGTCCACCGGCGTCCCGCTGACCGAGGTGGGGCCGATGACGGCGGGCGGCCGCGGGGTGACGCCCGCGTACGTGCCGGAGCCCGGCGACGTGGTGGACGTCCGGGCCGTGCCGCGCCCGCAGCCGCTGCCGGAGGCGCGGTTCCTGCTGGACGTGCATCTGGGCACGCTGGCGAGGCGGCTGCGGCTACTCGGGCTCGACACCGCCTACCACAACGACATGGACGACCCGGAGCTGGTCGTGCAGGCGAACGCCGAGCGGCGGGTGCTGCTCACCCAGGATCGGGGGCTGCTGCGCCGCCGGGCGCTCTGGCTGGGCGCGTACGTCCGCGGGTCCCGGCCGGACGACCAGCTCCGTGACGTGCTGGAACGGTTCGCGCCGCCGCTGCGGCCGTGGACCCGCTGCACGGCCTGCAACGGCGAGCTGGCGGCGGTGTCCAAGGTCGAGGTGGCGCCGCTGCTGGAGGCGGGCACGAGACGTCATTACGACGCGTACGGGCGCTGCCGCGCGTGCGGCCAGGTCTACTGGCACGGCGCGCACGGCGGGCGGCTGAACGAGATCGTCGAGTCGGCCCGCCAGTGGGCGGCCCGATAAGACTCATACGGCGAGGAGCCGCCGCACGTCCTCGCCGTGCAGTTCGGCGGCGTCGCCGGTGCGCACGACCCGGCCGGCGTCGAGGATGACGAACCGGTCGGCCAGCCGGATCGCGATGTCGAGATACTGCTCGACGAGGAGCACGGCCAGCCCGGAGGCGTGCAGGCGGGCGACGGCCTCCTCGATCTCCTGGACTATCGACGGCTGGATGCCCTCGGTGGGCTCGTCGAGGATGAGCAGGCGGGGCCGGGTGACGAGCACGCGGGCGATGGCGAGCTGCTGCTGCTGGCCGCCGGACAGGTGCCCGGCCCGGCGTCTGAGCAGCGGTTTCAGCCCGGGGAAGAGGTCCAGCGCCTCGTCCAGGGCTTCCTTGCCGGTGCCGGCGGCCTCCATGGTCACCCGCAGGTTGCCCAGCACCGACAGCTGGGGGAAGCACTGGTGGCCCTGCGGCACGTAGCCCATGCCGAGCCGGGCCCGCTGGTGGGGCGGCAGCCGGGCGACGTCGCGGCCGTCGAAGGTGACGGTGCCCGAGGTCGCGGGCAGGACGCCCATGAGGGTGTCGAGCAGCGTCGTCTTGCCGACGCCGTTGCGTCCCATGACGCAGACGAGCTGCCCGGGGCCGACGTCGAGCGAGACGCCGAACAGCACCCGGGCCCTGCCGTAGCCGGATTCGAGGTCATGTGCCGACAGCATCGCTGGGCCTCCTTCCCAGGTAGACCTCCTGCACCCGCGGGTCTGCGCTGACCCGTTCCACCGATCCCTCGACGAGCACCCTGCCCTCGTGCAGCACGGTCACGGCGGAGGCGTGGCGGCGCAGGAACTCCATGTCGTGTTCCACCACGATCACCGTGTGGTCGTCGGCGATCTCGGTGAGCAGTTCGCCCGTGCGGTCCCGCTCGTCCTTGGACATGCCGGCGACCGGCTCGTCCAGCAGGAGCAGGCGGGGACGCTGGGCCAGCAGCATGCCGATCTCCAGCCACTGGCGCTGGCCGTGGGAGAGCACCCCGGCCGGACGGCCGGCGAGCGGTTCGAGCCCGGTCCTGGCCAGCGCCTCGGCGACGGCGTCCGGCACGCCCCGGCGCCGCCTGGCCAGTGACCAGAGCGGTTTCCGGAAGCAGGCGGCCAGGTCGAGGTTCTCCAGGACGGTGAGCTCCTCGAAGACGACCGCGGTCTGGAAGGTGCGGCCGACGCCGAGCCGGACGATCTGGTGTTCCTTCCGGCCGGCCAGGTCGTGTCCGGCGAACCGCACCTGCCCGGTGGCGGGCCTGGTCAGGCCGGTGATCACGTCGATGAGCGTGGTCTTGCCCGCGCCGTTGGGGCCGATGAGGAAGCGGAGCTCGCCGTCGGCGACGGTGAGGTCCACCCCGTCGAGGGCGCGGAAGCCGTCGAAGACCACCCGCACGTCACGCAGTTCGAGCATGGCGCAACCTCCCCAGGATGCCGGCGACGCCCTTCGGGGCCAGGGTCATGACCAGGATGAACAGCGCGCCCTGCAGGTAGAGCCAGCCGTCGGCGAACTGTTCGCTGAAGGCGGTCTGCGCGTGGCCCATGACGACGGCGCCGAGCACCGCCCCGGCCAGCACCTGCCGGCCGCCGACCGCGACCGCGACGACGAGCTCCAGCGACGGGACGACGCCGAGCAGGGCGGGCGAGATGATCCCGACGACCGGGACGAACAGCGCTCCGGCGAGCCCGGCCAGCCCGGCGGAGACGGCGAAGGTGACGGTCTTCACCAGGGCGGGGTCGTACCCGAGGAACCGCACCCGGTCCTCGCCGTCGCGGACGGCGACCAGCAGCCTGCCGAACCTGCTGCCCACCAGCTGCCGCGTGGCCAGGTAGAGCAGGCCGAGCGCCCCGGCGACCACCAGGTACAGCGTCCGCTGGGTGGCGTCGTCGGCCAGGTCGGCGCCGAACAGCTCGAAGAAGTTCGTCATGCCGTTGGTGCCGCCGGTCAGGCCCTGCTGCCCGACGAGCAGGATGACCATGGCGGCGGCGAGCGCCTGGGTGAGGATCGCGAAGTACGCGCCCCGTACCCGCTGCCTGAAGACCAGCGTGCCGAGCAGGACCGCCAGCGCCACCGGCGCGGCGACGGCCATGACCAGCGCGAACCCCGGATGGGCGAACGGTTTCCAGAGCGCGGGCAGCTCCTCCACGCCGCTCCACACCATGAAGTCGGGCAGGTCGCCGCCGCTCTCGTGCAGCTTCAGGTACATGGCCATCGAATAGCCGCCGAGGCCGAAGAAGACGCCCTGGCCGAGGGTGAGCATGCCGCCCTGCCCCCAGGCCAGCCCGATGCCGAGCGCGACGATCGCGTAGCAGAGGTACTTGGCGAGCAGGCTCAGCCGGAACGGCTCCAGCAGCAGCGGCGCGGCGACCAGGGCGACGGCCGCGACCGCGGCGAACGGCAGGTTTCTCCTGATCATGTCAGCGCCCTCGATCTCAGCGCGACCAGCCCCTGCGGCCGCACCTGGAGGAAGCCGATGACGGCCGCGAACACGAGCACCTTGGCCAGGCTCGCGTCGGACCAGAACTCGGCGTACGAGTTGAGCAAGCCCAGCCCGGCGGCGGCCAGCACGGCGCCGCGCAGCTGCCCGAGCCCGCCCGCGACCACCACCAGGAAGGCGTCGACGATGTAGTAGGTGCCGAGCGCGGGCCCGACGGGGCCGATCAGGGTGAGCGCCACCCCGGCCAGCCCGGCCAGCCCCGAGCCGATGAGGAAGGTCAGCATGTCGACGCGGCCGGGGTCGATCCCGCTGGTGGCGGCCAGCCGCCGGTTCTGCACGACCGCCTGCGTGCGCCGCCCCAGCCGGGTACGGGTGAGGTACAGCCAGACGCCGGCCACGCCCGCGACGGCCAGCGCCATGATGAACAGGCGGTGGTACGGGAGGATCCCGACGCCGCCGGACAGCCACGACGGCGCGGACACCTGCACGTTCGGCGCGCCGAACAGGTCGCGGGCGAGCTGCTGCAGCACCAGGCTGACGCCCCAGGTGAGCAGCAGCGTGTCGAGCGGCCGGCCGTAGAAGCGGCGGATGAGGCCGCGTTCCAGCGCCAGGCCCATGAGCCCGGCGACCAGGAACGCGGCGGGCAGCGCGAGCAGCAGGTCCTGGATCAGGAAGGCGGTGTAGGCGCCCGCCATGATGAACTCGCCGTGCGCCATGTTGATCACGCCCATCTGGCCGAACGTGACCGTCAGCCCGAGCGCCACCAGCAGCAGCACCGCCCCGATGGACAGCCCGATCGGGAGCTGGTTGACGAAGGCCATCACTCCTCCGCCAGCCCGGCGGCCCAGGAGTACCCCTTGAGGTACGGGTCGGGCTTGATCGGCTCGCCGGAGTCCCACACCTGCTCGATCAGGCCGTCGGGGCGGATGACGCCGATGCGGGCGGTCTTGTGGAGGTGCTGGTTCTCGCCGTCGATGGTGACCGGGCCTTCGGGGCGGTCCAGGGCGATCCCGCCGGCCGCCTTCCTGACAGCCGCGACCTCGGTCGTGCCGGCCTTCTCGACCGCCTCGGCCCACAGGTAGACGGCGTTGTAGCCGGCCTGCATGGGGTCGCTGGTGACCTTGTCCTCGCCGTACGCGGCCTTGAACGCCTTGACGAACGCCTGGTTGGCGGGGGTGTCGGTGGTCTGGTAGTAGTTCCAGGCGACCGGGTGGCCGGCGATGTTGGCGACGCCGATGCCCTTGACCTCCTCCTCGGCGACGCTCACCGACAGCACCGGCATCGCGTCGGCGCTCACTCCGGCGCTCTTGAGCTGCTTGAAGAAGGCCACGTTCGAGTCGCCGTTGAGGGTGTTGAACACGGCGTCGGGTTTGGCCTGGACGACCTTGTTGACGAGGGTGGAGTACTCGGTGTGGCCGAGCGGGGTGTACTCCTCGCCGAGGATCTCCATCCCGTTCGCCGCCGCGTACGCTTTGATGATCTTGTTCGCGGTACGGGGGAAGACGTAGTCGCTGCCGACGAGGAAGAGTTTCTTCTTGCCCTGCTCCTTCAGGTAGTCGAGGCCCGGGATGATCTGCTGGTTGGTGGTGGCTCCGGTGTAGAAGATGTTGGGGGAGCTCTCCAGGCCCTCGTACTGGACCGGATACCACAGCAGCGACCCGTACCGTTCGAAGACAGGCAGCATCGCCTTGCGGCTGGCCGACGTCCACCCGCCGAACACGGTGGCCACCTTGTCCTGCCTGATCAGCTTGGTGGCCTTCTCGGCGAAGGTGGGCCAGTCGGACGCGCCGTCCTCGACGACCGGGACGAGCTTCTTGCCGAGCACCCCGCCCGCCCGGTTGATCTCCTCGACGGCGAGCAGTTCGGCGTCCCGCACGGTGACCTCGCTGATGGCCATGGTGCCGCTGAGCGAGTGGAGGATGCCGACCTTGATCTCGTCCTGGGCGGCGGCGGTGCCGGACCCGGACGGGGGCGGCCCGCAGGCCGCGAGGGTCACGAGGAGGAGAGCGGGGACGAGTGCGCGGGGGGTTCGCACGGGCGGTTCCTTCCTTCCTGCCAGCTGCTGGAAGAACGGTGCATCCGCCGCGTGTCACGGAGAGATCCCGCGTGTTAATTGCCGATTGCCACACCCTCACCCCGATGCGGCGGCCGTCACACAGGCGGAAACCGACACGACATCCCCCGGCAACACCGGGGAAACGACGGCTGCCTATCGTCCGGCCATGCGGCTCACCCCACACGAGCAGGAACGGCTGCTCATCCACGTCGCCGCCGGAGTGGCACGCGAGCGCCGGGCCCGCGGCCTGCGGCTCAACCACCCGGAGGCCACCGCCGTCATCGCGTCGTTCCTGATGGAAGGGGCCAGGGACGGCCGGACGGTGGCCCAGCTAATGGAGGCCGGGCGCTCGGTGCTGCGCCGGGACGACGTCATGGAGGGGGTGCCGGAGATGCTGGACAGCGTGCAGGTCGAGGCCACCTTCCCCGACGGCACCAAACTCGTCACCGTGCACAGGCCGATCCCGTGATCCCGGGCGAGTACGTACACCCCGGCGACGCCGTCCCGCTGAACCCCGGCAGGCCGCGGGTGACGCTGCGGGTCGTGAACACCGCGGACCGGCCCGTGCAGGTCGGCTCCCACTACCACTTCGCCGCCGCCAACCCGGGGCTGCGCTTCGACCGGGAGGCCGCGCACGGCATGCGGCTGGACGTGCCCGCGGGCACCGCGGTCCGGTTCGAGCCGGGCGTGGCGCGGGACGTCACCCTGGTCCCGCTGGCGGGCCGCCGGATCGTCCCCGGGCTGCGGACCGAGCGGGCGGGAGCGCTCGATGACTGAGCTCTCCCGCGCCCGCTACGCCGCGCTCTACGGCCCCACCACCGGCGACCGCGTCCGGCTGGCCGACACCGGCCTGTTCGTCGAGGTCACCGAGGACCGCTCGGCCGGCCCGGCCGGGGCGGGCGACGAGGCCGTGTTCGGCGGCGGCAAGGTCATCCGCGAGTCGATGGGCCAGTCCACGGCCACCCGCGCCGAGGGCGCCGCCGACCTGGTCATCACCGGCGCGCTGATCCTCGATTACTGGGGCGTGGTCAAGGCGGACGTCGGCGTGGCCGACGGCCGGATCGCCGCCGTCGGCAAGGCCGGCAACCCCGACACGATGGACGGCGTCGACATCGTCATCGGCCCGTCCACCGAGGTCCTGGCGGGCAACGGCAAGATCCTCACCGCCGGCGCCGTCGACTCCCACGTGCACCTCATCTGCCCGCAGCTCCTGGACGAGGCCGTCGGCTCGGGCGTCACCACGGTCATCGGCGGCGGCACCGGCCCCGTCGAGGGCACCAAGGCCACCACCGTCACCCCGGCCTGGTACCTGGAGCGGATGCTGGAGGCGCTCGACTCCTACCCGCTCAACTTCGCGCTGCTCGGCAAGGGCAACACGGTCAGCGAGGAAGGGCTGCTGGAGCAGCTCCGCGCGGGCGCGTCCGGCTTCAAGCTGCACGAGGACTGGGGCACCACGCCCGCCGCCATCGACGCCTGCCTGTCCGTCGCCGACGCGACCGGCGCGCAGGTGACGATCCACACCGACACGCTGAACGAGGCCGGGTTCGTGGAGTCGACGCTGGCGGCGATCGGCGGCCGGGCCATCCACGCCTACCACACCGAGGGGGCGGGCGGCGGGCACGCGCCCGACATCATCCGGCTCGCCTCCCACCGCAACGTGCTGCCGTCCTCCACCAACCCGACCAGGCCGCACACCGTCAACACCCTCGACGAGCACCTCGACATGCTCATGGTCTGCCACCACCTCAACCCGGCCGTCCCGGAGGACCTGGCGTTCGCCGAATCCAGGATCAGGCCGACCACCATGGCCGCCGAGGACGTCCTGCACGACCTGGGCGCCATCTCGATCATCGGCTCCGACTCGCAGGCGATGGGCCGCATCGGCGAGACCGTCATCCGCACCTGGCAGACGGCGCACGTCATGAAGGCCCGCCGGGGCGCGCTCGGCGACGGCCCCGCCGACAACCTGCGGGCCCGCCGCTACGTCGCCAAGTACACGATCTGCCCGGCCGTCGCCCACGGCCTCGACGCCGAACTGGGCTCGGTCGAACCCGGCAAGCTGGCCGACCTGGTGCTCTGGGACCCCGCCTTCTTCGCCGTGAAGCCCGCGCTGGTGCTCAAGGGCGGCATGGTCGCCTGGGCCCAGATGGGCGACGCGAACGCCTCGATCCCGACCCCCCAGCCGGTACTGCCCCGTCCCATGTTCGGCGCCGCCCCGGCTGCCGCCGCCGCCACCTCTCTGCACTTCGTCTCGCCGCTCGCGCTCGACACCGGGCTCGCCGACCGGCTCGCCGTCCGCCGCCGCCTCGTCCCCGCGGCGGACGTACGGCGGCACGGCAAGGACGCCATGCCGCTCAACGACGCCCTGCCGCGCATCGACGTGGCACCCGACACCTTCGAGGTACGGATCGACGGCGAACCGGTCGAGCCCGCTCCCGCCCAGGTCCTGCCGCTGGCCCAGCGCTACTTCCTGTTCTGATGCACCCGGCGATCCTCCTCCTCACCGACTCCCGCCTCCCCGCCGGGGGCCACGCCCACTCGGGCGGCGTCGAACAGGCGGTCGCGCTGGGCCTCGTGCACGACCTGCCGTCCCTGTCCGCCTTCCTCCATGGGCGTCTCCGCACGGCCGGCGCCCTCGCCGCCGCCCTCGCCGCCTCCGCCTGCGCGTTCGCCTCCGTACGAGAAGAGAACGGACGCGCTGAAGACGGGCCCTCCTGGGAACCCCTGGACGCGGAGGCCGACGCGCGCACGGCATCGCCCGCGCAGCGCGAGGCCGCACGGACCCAGGGCAAGCTGCTGCTGCGGGTGACGAGACGGCTGTGGCCCGCACCGGTGCTGGACGACCTGGCCGAAGAGGTCCCCCGTCCGCACCACCCGGTCGCGCTCGGCGCCGCGGCGCACGCCGCGGGCGCCGCACCCGCGGACGCCGCGCTGGCCGCCGCCCACCACGCCGTCACCGGCCCGGCCACCGCGGCGGTCCGCCTGCTCGGCCTGGACCCGGTGGCCGTCCACGGCATCCTCGCCGGCCTCGTCCCCGACCTGGCCGAATGCGCCGCCCGTACACAGCTCCTTTCCGAGTCCGCGGACGACGAGGAACATGGGCATAGCGGACCCACGCGCCGGTGGGCGGCACTGGGGGCGCCGTCCGCACCCGCACTCGACCTGCTGGCCGAGCGGCACACCCGCGCGAAGGTCAGGCTTTTCGTCTCATGAAGAGGAGCGACATGGGCGCCAGGCATCACGACCACCACCGCACCCCCGACGGCCGCGGCAGAGCACTCCGGCTCGGCGTGGGCGGCCCCGTCGGCAGCGGCAAGACGGCCCTGGTGGCCGCGCTCTGCCGGTCCCTCGGCCCGTCGCTCCAGCTCGGCGTGGTCACCAACGACATCTACACCACCGAGGACGCCGACTTCCTGCGCCGGGCGGGCGTGCTCGACGAGGAGCGCATCACCGCCGTCGAGACCGGCTGCTGCCCGCACACCGCCATCCGCGACGACATCGCCGCCAACCTGGACGCCGTGGAGACGCTGGAGCGCCACTTCGGCCCGCTCGACCTGGTCATCGTGGAGAGCGGCGGCGACAACCTGACGGCGACGTTCAGCCGGGGCCTGGCCGACCGGCAGATCTTCGTCCTGGACGTGTCCGGCGGCGACAAGGTGCCCCGCAAGGGCGGCCCCGGCGTCACCTCCGCCGACCTGCTGGTGGTCAACAAGACGGACCTGGCCCCGCTGGTGGGTGCCGACCTGCGGGTCATGGCCCGGGACGCGGCGGCGGTACGAGGCGGCAGGCCGGTCCTGTTCACCTCGGTCCGGCAGGACCCCGCGATCGCCGAGGTGACCTCCTGGGTGGCGGACCAGGTCAAGTCCTGGCGTCACGAACACGCCTGACATGCGCGCCCGAGCCGCCGTCGCCACCACCCCGGCCCCGCGCCCCTCCCCCGGCGGAGCCGGTCCAGCGGGCGGGACGGTGATCTCCCTGCTGCGCTCCGCTCCCCCGCTGACGCTCCGCCAGACCGGCCCGGCGGCCGTCCACCTGGTCTCCACCGCCGCCGGGCCGCTGGGCGGCGACGACCTGGCCCTCGACCTCACCGTCGCGGACGGCACCACCCTGGAGGTGGGCTCGGTGGCGAGCACCCTCGTCCTGCCCGGACGGGGCGAGTCATCCATGCGGATCACCGCCGTCGTCGGCTCGGGCGCGACACTCCGCTTCACGCCCGAGCCGACCGTGCTGGCCGCCGGTTGCTCCCACCTCATGTCCGTACGGCTCGACCTCGCGCCCGGCGCGCGCGTCCTGTGGCGCGAGGAGATCGTCTTCGGCCGGTACGGAGAACGCCCCGGCCACTGCCACGCCCGCCTCGACGCCACCATCTCCGGCCGGCCCCTCCTCCGGCAGGAGTTCACCGCAGGCGACCCCGCACTCGACTCCTCCCCCGCCGTCTTCGGCGACGCCACCTGCGTCGGCACCACCCTCATCACAGGACTCACCCGCCCACGAGAGTCCCTGGTCGCGGACGGCGTGGCGGTGCTCCCCCTCGCCGGCCCCGGCACCCTCGTCTCCGCCCTGGCGACCGACGCAGCCGACCTCCGCGCCAAACTCACCTGGGGCGAATCCGCCGTAACAAACCAGCAGGACAGCCGCGAAGACCGCCACACGGCAACCACCCGATGAGAACCCGCAGGACGACCCCGACCTCGCCTCCACCAGCTCAAGCCGCGCCTGCCCCCGACTCCACCCGCCACTGACGACCAGACAGACCAGATCGCGGAGGTACCGCGCAGTGACGAGTGGGTGTCTGAAGCAAGACCGCCACGAAAGCCACCACCCGCCGCACGGACCAGGTCGCGGGGGTGCCGGGCGGTGACGAGTGGGTGTCGGAGGGTGGTGCGGGGGCGGGGGGCGGCTTATCGTGATCGTGTGGCCGAAGACCTGTCGTCGCGTCCCGCCCGGGTGGGCGGCCGCCGGTACGCGGCGGGGGTGACGCTGGCCGGGGCGGCGCTGGTGGTGTGCGCGGTGCTGCCGTGGTCGGGGGTGCGGGCCAGCAGCGCCCTCCTCGGCGCGATCACCAGCGACACCCGCGGCATCGACGACATGCTCGGCGTCTACGCCCTGCTCGCCGGGCTGGCCGCGCTGGGCTGCGGCGTCGCGGGCCTGTTCGCCCGCCCGAGGTTCGCGGCCGTCGCGGCGGTGCCGGGGGCGCTGGCGATGGTGGTGCTGGTCATGTTCGTGTCCGGGCCGGTCGACCGGGTGTCGGTGGAGCTGGGCGGGCTGCTCTCGATCGAGCCGGTGATCCGCTACGGGTGGTACGCGTCGCTGGCGTCGGCGTTCGGGGTGGTGCTGATGGCCGTCCTGGCGCTGGTGCGGCGGCCTCAGTCGTAGAAGCCGAGCCTGCGCAGCTGCTTGGGGTCGCGCTGCCAGTCCTTGGCGACGCTGACCCGCAGGTCGAGGTAGACGCGGGTGCCGAGCAGGGCTTCGATCTGCTTGCGGGCCCTGGTGCCGACCTCGCGCAGCCGTTCGCCCTTGTGGCCGATGACGATGGCCTTCTGCGACGGCCGTTCGACGAACATGTGGGCGTAGATGTCGAGCAGGTCGTCGCGGTCTTCCCGGGTCATCATCTCGTCGACCACGACGGCGATCGAGTGGGGCAGCTCGTCGCGGACGCCTTCGAGCGCCGCCTCCCGGATCAGCTCGCCGACGAGCACCTGCTCGGGCTCGTCGGTGAGCTGCCCGTCCTCGTACAGCGGCGGCGACTCCGGCAGGTGGCTGACGATCACGTCGGAGAGCACGTCGAGCTGCTCGCCCGACTGCGCCGACACGGGCACCACGTCGGCGAACTCGCCGATCTCCGAGACCGCGACCAGCTGCTGGGCGATCTGGTCGCGGCTGGCCAGGTCGCACTTGGTGACCACGGCGATCACCGGCGTCTTCTTGACCGCCGCCAGCTTGCCCGCGATGAACCGGTCGCCCTTGCCGATCGCCTCGTTGGCGGGCACGCAGAACGCGATCGCGTCGACCTCGGTGAGGGTCGACAGCACCAGGCTGTCGAGCCGCTCGCCGAGGAGGGTGCGCGGCCGGTGGAGGCCGGGGGTGTCGACGATGATGATCTGGGCGTCGGGCCGGTGCACGATGCCTCTGATCACCCGCCTCGTCGTCTGCGGTTTGGACGAGGTGATCGCCACTTTGGTGCCGACCAGGGCGTTCATGAGCGTGGACTTGCCGACGTTCGGCCTCCCCACGAAGCAGGCGAATCCGGCGCGATGGCTGTCTGGCGAGGTCACATAGTGCATTCTCGCCTACCCGGAGGCGTGCGCACGCCACCAGGCGAACACCTCGGGCATCACCAGCGGCGACCACGCGGTCATCGGCAGCCCGGCCAGCTCGTCCTCGCGGAGCCAGCGGGCCTCGTTGATCTCGTCGCCGTCGGGGGTGGGCGTGCCGGATACGAGCGAGCACCCGTAGACGGCGATCACGTAGGCGCATTCGTGGCCGTTCGGGTAGCGCACCCGGAACTCGGGCCCGCCGTAGACGCCGATGAGGCCGCGTACCCGCACCTCGATGTCGAGCTCCTCGCGCAGCTCCCGGCGCACGGCCTCCTCGGGCCGCTCGTCGGGGTCCACCGCCCCGCCGGGGGCGGCCCAGAGTCCGACGTCGCCGTGGCGGGCCACCAGGAGGCGGCCCTCGTCGTCGAAGACGCAGCCGCAGACCGACGGCAGCATCAGCAGGTCGGGCCCGAGTTTGGCGCGCACCCCGGCCAGGTAGGGGGACATCGCCACGGTCAGCTCCGCGGGGTGCCGTCGGGGCCGGCCACCAGGATGGACGTCACGCCCAGCTCCGCGGCCGCCGCCCGGTCGTCGTCGGACGGCCCGTCGCCGCCGGTGACCAGCGCCGCCGCCTCCAGGGAGCGGGCGCCGCTGGAGATGGCGGTCGCCACCGCCACCTGCACCGCGGAGAGCCGCAGCGCCTTCAGCGAGACCTCGGTGGCCGCGTACGTGCGGCCGGTCTCGTCGCGGACGGCCGCGCCCTCGGCGGAGCCGTTGCGGGCCCGCGAGGCCCGCGCCAACGTGATGAGCTTGCTGTCTTCCGGATCGAGAGTCACGAAGACAAGGTTAGGGGCTGGCCATCCGCATCACGGCGTCGAGGAGCTGGCGAGTGCGCTGCGGCTCCACCTCGGCCATGCTCGTGTGCACCAGCGAGACCAGCATGTCGCCGGAGCGGGCCAGCACCACGTCCAGCGCGTACGGGTAGCCGTTCAGCCGGCCGCGCAGCTCGCCCACCACCGCCTCGTCGCCCACGTCCGACAGCGGCACCAGCGTGGTGGTCAGGTGGGTGCCGCCCTCGGCGCGCACCTCCCGGCAGTCCTTGAGCGCCTGCGACAGCTCGGCCATGTGCGTGCCGGCCGCGCCGTCGTACCTGGCCAGCCCGACCCCGACCTGCTCGCCCAGCTCGTCTCCCTCGTAGCTGGCCGCCGCCTGGGCGGTCAGCCCCTGCGTGGGCGCCCGGCCCCCGGCCGCGTCCAGCACCGCCCGGCAGTTGTGGTCGGCCGGGCTGAACGGCGCCTGCCAGGCCTGCTCCGAGCGCGGCGAGAAGCCGTCGGGCAGGCGGGGCTCCTTGCTGAGGATCTCCCGCATCTGCGCGAGGGCGGCCGTGTCTAGCCCCTCGGCGCCTCCGCAGCCTGCCAGGGCACCGGCCAGGAGCCCGCAGACGATGATCCGCGTTCCGCGTTTCATGTTTCCCCCCGGTGGCCAGCCTCCCCGACCAGCGAAAACGGCAATCCACCAGAGATGCCAATAAACGATCAAACGCTAAAAGGGTGCTCTCGCCCGGTTATCCGGACGAGAGCACCCTTTACGCCAAGCAACGTCCGGCCGTCTACCGGGCCGGGACGTCGCCGTCCCCCTTGGCGCGCCCTTCCGTCCGAACCCCTGTGACGTCCGGGCGCTTCCCCCGTCGGCGCCCACCGCACCGGGCGCCGGGTAACACACTGGCGCATCCCACTTGCAATTCACTTAAAGAGCACTTGCCGTAACCCGGACAAGTCACTCCTGCTCGGCCGCCGCCGGTACCACGTCGTCCTCTTCCACCTGGACCCGCCGCACCACGACCGTGCTGATCCGGTTGCGCCGCCCCGCCAGGCTCTCGGCGGTCAGCTCCAGCCCCGCCACCTCCGCCTTCGACCCCGCGATCGGCACCCGCCCCAGCGCGTGCGCCAGCAGGCCGCCGACCGTCTCCACGTCGTCGACCTCGATCTCGGTGCCGAACAGCTCGCCCAGCTCGTCGACCGGCATCCGCGCCGTCACCCGCAGAGCGCCGTCGGGCATCGGCTCGACCCGCGGCGCCTCCTGGTCGTACTCGTCGGTGATCTCACCCACGATCTCCTCCAGCACGTCCTCGATGGTGACCAGGCCGGCCGTCCCGCCGTACTCGTCGATCACGATCGCCAGATGGGTCTGCCTGGCCTGCATCTCCCGCAGCAGCTGGTCGATCGGCTTGCTCTCCGGCACGTACGTGGCCGGACGCATGATCGACTCCACCGGCTCCTTCTCACCGTCGCCGCCCGACTCGTGCACCCGGCGCGTGATGTCCTTCAGATAGGCGATCCCGATGACGTCGTCCTCGTTCTCCCCCACCACCGGCACCCGCGAGAAACCGCTCCGCAACGCCAGCGACAGCGCCTGCCGGAGCGTCTTGCCCCGCTCGATGAAGACCATGTCGGTCCGCGGCACCATCACCTCGCGCACCAGCGTGTCACCCAGCTCGAACACCGAGTGGATCATCTCCCGCTCGACGGGCTCGATCACCCTGCGCTCCTCCGCCAGGTCCACCAGGTCGCGCAGCTCCGCCTCGGAGGTGAACGGCCCGTCGCGGAACCCCTTGCCCGGCGTGAGCGCGTTGCCCAGCAGGATGAGCAGCTTCGGCAGCGGACCGAAGATCTTCGTCAGCCCGTACACGATCGGCGCCGACGCCAGCGCGATCGGCTCGGCGTGCTGCCGCCCGAGCGTCCGCGGCATCACGCCGACGATCACGTAACTCACCACGATCATCACGGCGGCCGCCGAGAAGTACGCCCAGCCCTGGTCGTCCATCAGATCGATGAACAGCAACGTGGCGATCACCGTCGCCACCAGCTCACAGCTCAGCCGGAGCAGCAGCAGCAGATTCAGATAGCGCGGCGCGTCCGTGACGATCGCGTGCAGCCGCTGGGCGCCACGCCTGCCGTCGCGCACGGCCTCCTCCGCCCGCACCCTCGAGATGCGGGTCAGAGCCGTCTCCGTGCTGGCGATCAGGCCACCGACCACGACCAGGACGATGGCCAACGGCAACCAGGCGTTCACCGCGAGCTGCGCACCTCCCGCCACGCTTCGAGCAATCGCGCCTGCAGGCCGAACATCTCCTTGTGCTCCTCCGGCTCGGCGTGATCGTAACCGAGCAGGTGGAGGATGCCGTGCGTGCACAGCAGCTCGATCTCATCCTGGCCGCTGTGCCCGGCCTCCTCCGCCTGCCGCGCCGCGACCTGCGGGCACAGCACCACATCGCCCAGCAGCGCCGGATCGGCCGGCCCCTCGGCCTCGCCCCGCGCGCCGCCGCCCGGCCGCAGCTCGTCCATCGGGAAGGCGAGCACGTCGGTCGGGCCCGGCTCGCCCATCCACTTCTCGTTCAGCTCGGCCATGACGTCCTGGTCGACCACCACGAGCGACAGCTCGGCCAGCGGGTTGATGCCCATCTCGGCCAGCACGTGGGCCGACAGCGCGACGAGCCGCTCCTCGTCGACGTCGACCCCGGACTCGTTGTTGATCTCGATGCTCATCGTCGCCTGCCCCGCTGCTGCTGGATCTGCTTGGGCTCCTGCGTCGCGTCGTAGCGACCGTAGGCGTCGACGATCTCGCTCACGAGCTTGTGACGCACCACGTCGGCGCTGGTCAGCCGGGAGAAGTGGATGTCGTCGATGCCCTCGAGGATCTCCTGCACCACCCGCAGCCCGCTGACCGTGCCCGCGGGCAGGTCGACCTGCGTGACGTCACCCGTCACCACGATCTTGCTGTTGAACCCGAGCCGCGTCAGGAACATCTTCATCTGCTCGGCCGACGAGTTCTGCGCCTCGTCGAGAATGATGAAGGCGTCGTTGAGCGTGTTGTGCGTCAGCAGGAAGTCCTCCGTCACATAGAGGGAGTCCTCCGCCGCCACCTGGATACACACGCACTCCGCAGTGCCACGTGGCTCGATCCGGTCCACGAAACGCATGGGCCTGCCGCCTCCGTAGGAGCGGTAGATCTCCGCCTTCCGGGCCAGCCGGAAAGGCTCGACGCCCTCCGGGAGCCGGATGTCGAGAATGTACGCGTCATGACGATGACGCACCGGCCGCCCATCTGCGAACCCTGGTCTACGCCCCTTCGCAGCACGCTCAGTCCAGTAGACGATGCCGCCCAGCGACCGCACCAGGAAGATCACATTGTCACGCAGCTGAGGCGAGACAGTCGTGTACTGGATCCTGGCACTCCGCTCATCCTGCGTGACCGGACCGCCGTCCGAATCGAGCAGGCCCTGCAGAACCGCGAGCCTGACCTCCGGAGTGTTGTAGAGGTAGATGTCAGGCACGAACTTCGTCTCGGATTCGCACCCGGACAGCCCCAGCGTACGGACGGCGGACTTTATCGGGTGCGTGACTCTTCCGGTGTCCTCAGTCGACGGCACCCGGTTGAGGATGTATTGAGCCTCGCCTCTTGATCTCGCTTTCACTCCAGGTGTCGCCTTCTCCAGCGCGTCCGCGAGCTCCGGATCATTCGTCGCGAACCTTGGAGTCCCTACACCTGCTATATAGCCGTCGCCGATCAGCAGCCCCAGCGCGTACGGATCCATCGGGACCGGCTGCTCTGGGAAGCGGACCGGGGCGCTCAGCAGCGGCAACTCCCACTTGCGGTAATGAGCCGTGCGCAGGTCGCCGATGAGCTGCTTCGTCTCCAGCACCCGCCACGGCTTTCCCCGATTACCGTCGTCACGGGTGCGGACAGCCCACAGATGGTCTTCGGAGGCGAGCACCGAGGAACCGTCCTGGCTGAAGAGTCGATAAATTTTCTTCTCACCCTGCGGATACACGCCCAGCACGGGAGTCGGCTCGCCGTTCGATCCGATGACCAGGTCACCGACCTCCAACTCGCCGATCGAGCGGAATCCGTCCGGGGTCAGCACCCCGGTGCCGACTGGCATCGCTCTACCCCGCATGTACGCGAGGGGGGCGACCTCGATCGTGCCCGCGGCCATGAGCTTGGGGATCGAGTCGGGGTCGACCATGTCGTGCAGCGCGTCGTACAGGGGCCGCAGGTACGGGTCGATCTTCTCGTAGAGCGTGCCGGGCAGGAAGCCCAGCCGCTCGCCGGCCTCGACCGCCGGGCGGGTGAGGATGATCCGGTTGACCTGTTTCTCCTGAAGCGCCCGGACCGCCTTGGCCATCGCCAGGTAGGTCTTGCCGGTGCCGGCGGGGCCGATGCCGAAGACGATCGTGTGCTTGTCGATGGCGTCGACGTAGCGCTTCTGGTTGGCCGTCTTGGGGCGGATGGTGCGCCCGCGCGAGGACAGGATGTCGAGCGACAGCACCTCGGCCGGGCGCTCGGAGGTCATCCGGAGCATGGCGATGCTCCGCTCGACGGTGTCGGGGGTGAGGTCGCCGCCGGTGCGCAGCACCTCGACGAGCTCCTCGAAGAGCCGGACGACCGCGCCGCTCTCATCGGGGGTGCCGGTGACGGTGATCTCGTTGCCTCGGACGTGGATGTCGGCCTTGAAGGCGCCCTCGATGACGCGGAGCAGCTCGTCGCGGTAGCCGAGGAGGCTGACCATCGGGTAATCGTCCGGAATCAGCACCTTGGCTTGTGTGCGCGTGGGAGGTGCTGTGCGTCGGGAATCGTGTAGTTCGGACATGGGCAGGCCAGCGCGGCCTGATGCCTCCCGGTCTCGGTGGCTGTTCTTCTTCACCCATCGTATCCGGGGGCGGGCCGTTTCCTCTCGGCAATATCAGCCGGGCGGCCAGGTCAGGTTGCGGCCGCCCAGAACGTGGGCGTGCACGTGGAAGACGGTCTGCCCGGCGCCGGGGCCGGTGTTGAACACGATCCGGTAGCCGTCGCCGGAGACGCCTTCCTGGACGGCCACGTCGTGCGCGGTCTTGAGCACCTCGTCGGCGAGCCCCTGGTCGGCCTGGGCCAGCGCGGCGGCGTCGGCGTGGTGCTCCTTCGGGATGACGAGCACGTGGGTGGGCGCCTGGGGGTTGATGTCACGGAACGCGAGTGTCCTGTCAGTCTCCAGGACGACCTCGGCCGGGATCTCCTTGGCCACGATCTTGCAGAACAGGCAGTCGGTCACCCGATCACCTTACCGATAGGGGTCGCTCTCCCGCGCGTAAGGGCCGACGACTCTGACCTGGTCGGGGGCGGGTACGGTGATCAGCGTTGCGAATCGTGACAGGATCCGTCGTGGCGCCCGAAGATCCTCACGGTTAGGGTGTGGGTGCACCATCGCAGCGGAGATTTCAGCCTCGGGCGAGACCACCTGGCGAGGACACAACTGGGTCATGCCCCCAAAGGAACCGGAAGAACGTAAACCGTCAGGGAAGGCCGCGCGTCCCACTGACGTGACCACCGAAACCCTCCTGGTCGACAGATCCATGGGGGCGGTGCCGGTCGGGTGGGACGCCGACATGGCCGTGACAGCGCTTTACAGTGCGCATTTTCGGTCATTAGTACGTCTCGCCGTGTTGCTGGTGCGCGACATGGCAACCGCGGAGGAAGTCGTGCAGGATGCGTTCGTCGCCATCCACGGCGCCTGGCGCAGGCTGCGCGATCCCGACAAGGCACTCGCCTACCTCCGGCAATCCGTCGTCAACAAGTCCCGATCCGTCCTGCGGCACCGGGCGGTGGTGGAGAAGTACGCGCCCAAGGGCATGCCCGACGCGCCGAGTGCGGAGCACGGCGCGATCGGCGAGTTCGAGCGCTCCGCGGTCATCGAGGCGCTGCGGGCGCTACCGTCACGCCAGAGGGAGGCCCTGGTCCTCCGCTATTACGGAGATCTGTCCGAAGCCGAGATCGCCCACGCCATGGGCATCAGCAAGGGGGCGGTGAAGAGCCACACGGCACGTGGCATGGCCGCCCTGCGTTCCGTCCTGGAGAAGATGTCATGACCCAGCCCCCCGACGAGTACGGCGAGCTGCTGCGCCGTGCCCTCCGTGCGGAGGCGGACTCGGTCGTGCCCTCGCCGGACGGGCTCGGCGTCATCCGGGCGAAGATCGAGCGCCGGGCCTCGCGCAACCTGTTCTGGTGGCGGGCCGGGGCGGCCGCGGCCAGCGCGGTGCTGGTGGCGGGCACGGTCGTGATGGTCGTGCCGGAGCTGCGCCAGCGGGTCGTCGAGGCGCCGATCCAGGAGGTGCGCAGCACGTCCAGCGCGACTCCGCCGGACATGTCGTCCACCAGCCGGCCCGCTTCGCCGAAGTCGACCGTACGGCAGAACGAGCCGGTGATCGTGCCGCCCGTGACGTCCTCCGAGCCGCCCAGGCAGGATCCCCGTCCGACGGAGACGGCCAGGTCGACCGCCAAGCCGACGCCGACTCCCACGCCCACGCCGACCCCCTGCCCGTCGGCGGGGGACGACCAGGCCGAGCCGCGGCCCGACTGTCCGGAGGGGGACGTCTCGCCCTCCCCCTCCGTCTCGCCGTCGCCGGCGCCGACGGACCTGGAGCCGACGTCCCCGGCCACGCACTGCCCTGCCGCCGACTGCGCGCCGCTGGACCCGGCGCCGACCCCCTCCGACATTTCCAGCCCGCTGATCAGCGCGCAGCCCACCGTCTGAGCCCGGTCACCACCGTCCGGTACGGGTGAGCAGGACGGCCGCCGCGGCCACCCCGGCGGTCGAGGTGCGCAGCACCGTCGGCCCCAGCAGCACCGGCACCGCGCCCGCCGCCCGGAAGTCCGCCAGCTCCTGGTCCGACACCCCGCCCTCGGGCCCGATCACCACGACGATGTCGCCGTCGCCGGGCAGCGCCACCTGAGACAGCGGTTCGGCGGCCTCCTCGTGCAGCACCAGCCCCAGCGCCGCCTCCTGCAGCAGCTTCACCACCCCGGCGGTGGAAACCGGCTCGGCCACCTCGGGCAGGTGGAAGCGCCGGGCCTGCTTGCCCGCCTCCCGGGCCGTCGACCGCCAGCGCCCCAGCGCCTTGGCCGCCCGGTCGCCCTTCCACTGGGTGATGCTCCGCGCCGCCTGCCAGGGAACGATCACGTCCACCCCGGCCTCGGTCATCATCTCGACCGCCAGCTCGCCCCGGTCGCCCTTGGGCAGCCCCTGGACGGCGACCAGTCTCGGCGTCGGCGGCGCGACCTCGTACCTGCCGAGGACCTCCACCCGGAGCGCGTCCTTGAGCACCTCGCGCACCACGCACTCGGCCACCGACCCGGCCCCGTCGGTGAGATCCACCCGCTCGCCGGCGCGCAGCCGCCGGACGGTGGCCGCGTGACGCCCCTCGGGGCCGCCGAGCACCAGCTCGGGCCCGTCGAGCTCGGCCGTCAGGAACACCGGAACGGTCACCAGCCACCTCGGATTCTCCACGTTGCGCGACCACGCGGACACGAAGCGCAATATCGTGTCCGGTGCAGCCTTCCTGAGATCACCTTACGAGGGGTGGATGACCGTCTCGCCCGTGCGCGTCCGAACGCGCCTCGTCCTCGTCCTGGTCGTCCCCGCGCTCCTGCTGGTCGCCGGGGTGGCCGTCGAGGGCTCGGCCGGCCTGCGCGCCCGCTCCGAGGCCGCCGCCGTGGCCAGGCACGTCACGGTGGTGCTCGCCGTCCAGGATCTCGTGCACGCGCTCCAGCGCGAGCGTTCCCTCCTGGCGGCGCTGCTGTCGGGCGAGGGCCGGGTCCGCGCCGACCTGCCCGCGGCCCGCGACGCCACCGACCGCGCCCGTGCGGCCCTCTCCCGCCTGCTCGCGACCCGGCCGCCCACCTCGTACGCACCCGTACGCGAGACTCTCGCCCGCCTCCCCGCCCTCGACCGCGCCCGCACCGCCACCCCCGTCCTGGCCACTGCGCCCGACACCCCCGCCGCCCCGGGCGGTCCCCCGCCCCGCGCCCCGCGGTCCGGGCTCGCCCCGGCCACGCCGCTGCCAGGCCCCTTCGGCGCGCCGGTCACCCCTGGCGCCGCGATCGCCCCGGAAGACTCTGCGCCCTCGCGGCGCTCCGGCCCGGCGATCGTCCCCCAGAGCGCCCGCTCCGCGACCACACGGCCGCACGGCACGGCGCTGTCCCCTGTCGGCCATGCCCTGAACGCAAGACAGACCGCAAACTCGCCAGCCCAGCGCCCAGCCCCCGCCACCGCCGACCGCACGATGTCGGGGATGGCCCCGAGCCCCGCAGCTCCCCAGCAAGCGGGCGGGGCCGGTAGGGGCACGAGCGATCCGAGCGGGGCCGGCCCGGGGCGGCCCTCTCGTGAGGGAGATGTGGCCTCCACCATCGTCGGCTCACTGCCGGGGTTGGCCGGGGCGACCGGTGCGACCCCTGCGCCGCGGACCACAGACGGGCCGGCGGATACACCTGATGATCACGGGTCAGGGGACGCGCCCGTGGGACTGCGCGGTCGTCACGTGGCCGAGCCGGGCGGGGCGCGCGTGGAGAAGCCCGGTGATCGGGGGCCGGGGGTGCGGCGGGAGGTGTTCGAGGCCTTCACGGACGCGATCGCGGGGCTGACCGACGGGGTGTTCGCGACGCGGGTGGGCGGGGGCGACCCGGGGTCGGTGCGGCGGCTGCAGGCGCTGGAGGCGATCAGCAGGGCGAAGGAGGCGGCGGCGCGGGAGCGGGCGGTAGTGACGGCGGCCTTCGCGACGGGGGCGTTCACCCGGCCCGAGTACGTGACGTTCCTGGAGGCGCGGGCTTCGCTGGCGGAGGCTCTGGCGGGTTTCCGGCGGGTGGCCACCCCGGAGGGCGTGGCCGAGCTGGAGAGGGCGCAGCGGGGCGCGCAGGCGGCGCGGACGGGGAAGCTGGAACGGCGGGCGCTCGCCGCTTCCCCCGGCAGGCCGGTGACATCCCGTACGCGGGCCTGGCTCGCCGCCAGCAGCGCCTACGTCGACGCCCTGCGGACGGTGCAGCGCTCGGCGGGGCATGACCTGCGCTCGCACGCGGTGGAGGCGGGTGAGCGTCAGACGCGGCGGATGGCGTGGCTGGCCGGGCTGGGGGCGGCGGTCCTGCTGGTCCTGGCGGGGCTGGGGGCGCTGATGGTCCGTTCGGTCACGCGCCCGCTGCGCAGGATCACCGGCGAGGCGACCGCGCTGGCGCGGCACATCGCCGCTCTGGAGGCCGCCGACAGCCTCCGCTCCGGTGAGCTCCGGCGCGCCTACGACGCCTCGCTCCAGCCCGTGGACGACTCGTACGAGGGAGAAGAGCAGGCGGACGGCGGGGAGGCCGCGGAGTTCGGGCGGCTGGCCGGGGCGCTGGGGGACGTGCAGCAGGCGGCGGTGCGGATCGCGGCCGGGCAGGCGGCGATCCGGCGGGACGCGGCGGAGTCGCTGGGCGGGCTGGGGACGCGGCACCGGGATCTGGCGCACCGGCAGCTGGCGTTCATCGGCGCGTTGCAGCGCAACGAGTCGGACCCGGCCGTGCTGGCGAGGCTGTGCGAGCTGGACCGGGTGACCAGCCGGCTGCGCAGGAACGCCGAGAGCCTGCTGGTGCTGACCGGCCGGCGGGGCAGCCGGCGCTCGTCGGAGCCGGTGCCGGTGGACGAGGTGCTGCGGTCGGTGCTGGCCGAGGTCGAGGACCACCAGCGGGTGGAGCTGCGGGTGGCGGGCCGGGCGCACGTGCGGGGCGCGGTGGTGGCGGAGGTGGCGCACATGCTGGCGGAGCTGGTGGAGAACGCGCTGGTCTTCTCGCCGCCCGACGCCAGGGTGGAGGTGGTGTCCCGGGCCACGGAGGGCGAGTGCCGGGTCACGATCGCCGACTACGGGGCGGGCATGACGGCCGGGGAGCTGGCCGCGGCCAACGCCAGGCTGCGGGGCGAGCAGAGCTTCCTGGTGGCGCCGACGCGCTGCCTGGGCCATCACGTGGTGGGCAGGCTGGCCGAGCGGCTGGGCGTGCGGGTGTCGTTGCACGCCTCGCCCGGCTGCGGCGTCACCGCGCTGGTGGTGCTCCCGGAGGAGCTCCTGGACGCGCGGCCCGCGGAGCTCCTCGAGGACTCCCGCTGACGGTCAGCGGCCGTTGAAGGCGTCGCGCAGGCGCGAGAAGAAGCCCTGCTGCCCCGGCGCGAACTTGCCCGGCGGCCGTTCCTCGCCGCGCAGCGCGGCGAGCTGGCGCAGCAGCTCCTCCTGGGCGGCGTCGAGGCGGGACGGCGTCTCCACGTTGACGTGGATGAGCAGGTCGCCGCGGCCGGTCTCGTTGAGGCGCTGCACGCCGCGGCCGTACATGGTGATGACCTGGCCCGACTGCGTGCCGGGCCGGACGTCGACCTCCTCGGCGCCGTCGAGGGTCTCGACGGTGAGGACGGTGCCGAGCGCGGCGGCGGTCATCGGGATCTGGACGGTGCAGTGGAGGTCGTCACCGCGCCGTTCGAAGATCTCGTGAGGCCGCTCGACGATCTCCAGGAAGAGGTCGCCCGGCGGGCCGCCGCCGGGGCCGACCTCGCCCTCGCCGGCGAGCTGGATGTGGGTGCCGTCCTCGACGCCCGCGGGGATGCGCACCTTGATCGTGCGGCGGGTGCGGACCCGCCCGTCGCCGGAGCACTCCTGGCAGGGGTGGCGGATGATGCTGCCGAAGCCGCCGCACTGCGGGCACGGGCGGCTGGTCATGACTTGCCCCAGGAAGGAGCGGGTGACCTGGGAGATCTCGCCGCGGCCGTTGCACATGTCGCAGGTGTCGGGGTGGGTGCCGGGCGCCGCGCCGGCGCCGTGGCACACCTCGCACACCACGGCCGTGTCGACCGCCAGCTCGCGGGTGGTGCCGAACGCGGTCTCGTGCAGGTCGAGCTCGACGCGGATGGTCGCGTTCCGGCCGCGGCGGGCGCGCGAGCGCGGGCCGCGGGCGCCGCCCGTCGCGGTGCCGAAGAACGCGTCCATGATGTCGCTGAAGGGGAAACCCGCGCCGAAGCCGCCGCCGGGGGCGCCCCCGCCCGCGCCGCCGAACGGGTCGCCGCCCAGGTCGTACATCTGGCGCTTGTTCGGGTCCGACAGCACCTCGTAGGCCTGCGTGATCTCCTTGAACCGCTCCTGTGTGGCGGGGTCGGGGTTCACGTCAGGGTGCAGCTCGCGAGCCAGCCTGCGGTAGGCCTTCTTGATCTCGTCCTGACTGGCGTCACGGCGCACCCCGAGGGCGGCGTAATAGTCGGTGTTTGCCACTTATCGACCTCTTAAGATGCAGCCAGAATCTGGCTGACGTAGCGTGCCACCGCGCGCACGGCGCCCATCGTCACGGGATAGTCCATTCTGGTGGGGCCCAGCACGCCGAGCCGGGCCAGCTGATTGTCGCCTTGACCGTATCCCGTCGCGACGACGGACGTACCCCGCAGTCCGGTGTAGGCGTTCTCCGATCCGATGCGCACGGTGAGTGCGGAAGGTGTGTCTGGGGAAGTCTCGCCGAGCAGGCGCATGAGCACCACCTGCTCCTCCAGGGCTTCGAGCACCTCGCGCAGGCCGACGCTGAAGTCGGCGCCGGCGAGGTTGGCCGCCCCGGCGAACACGATCTTCTCGTCGTGCCGTTCGACGAGCGTCTCCAGCAGGACGGAGAGGATCGTGGCGAGCGCCGGCCGCTCGTCGATCGGCAGCCGCTGGGGCAGGTCGGAGACGAGCTCCGGGACACTGCTCAGGCCGCAGCCGTCGAGGCACTCGTTGAGCAGCCCGCGCATGTGGGCGATGCGGTGGTCCTCCACCACCTCGGGCAGCTCGATCACGCGCTGCTCGACGCGGCCCATGTTGGTGATGAGCACCAGCATGACGCGGCGGTCGGTGAGGGGCACCAGCTCGACGTGGCGCACGGTCGAGCGGGTGAGCGTCGGGTACTGCACGACGGCGACCTGACGGGTGAGCTGCGCGAGCAGCCGCACCGTGCGCATGACCACGTCGTCGAGATCGACCGCTCCGGCGAGGAACGTCTCGATGGCCCGGCGCTCGGCCTTCGACAGAGGCTTGACCTGGGAGAGCCTGTCGACGAACAGGCGATAGCCCTTGTCGGTCGGCACGCGTCCGGCGCTCGTGTGGGGCTGGGTGATGTAACCCTGCTCCTCCAACGCCGCCATGTCATTTCGGACCGTCGCCGGAGAGACCTTCAGGTTGTGGCGTTCGGCGAGCGCCTTGGAGCCCACCGGTTCATTGGTCGACACGTAGTCTTCGACAATGGCGCGTAGCACCGCGAGCTTACGATCGTCGAGCACGTGCGCACCTCCTACCGCGACTTACTAGGAAACGCCAGGCCTAGCACTCTGTGTTCCCGAGTGCCAAGTGTACGGCTCTCGCTCACAAGGTGCGATAACGCGTCCGGCCCGGCGCTGCTGGCGTGCTTCAACGACAAGCCTCACACTTACCGACATGACCGACAAATCGCCCGAGCCTCCCGCCGGGCAGGATCCTCCTTTCGGACAGCCACCTCCCCAGGGTGAACCTTTCCCGTACGCCCCGCCACCCCACCAGCCGGGCTCTCACCCGTACGGCCAGCCACAGCAGCCAACGGGGCCTCACTCGTACGAAACACCTCATGAATCGGGGCCCCACTTTTACGAACCGCCACCTCATCAATCCGGGCCTCACTCGTACGAACCGCCGCCCCACTCCTACGGACCGCCACCCCAGCAGTCCGGCCCGCACCCGTACGGACCTCCGCCGGGAGCGGGGCCGTACGGGCAGCAGCCCGGCTACGGGCCGCCGCCGCAGTACGGGCAGGGGCCCTTCGCGCGCCAGGTGGACCCGAAGGAGCTGCGCCCGCGGCGCAGGTGGATCGCCGTCGCCTGGGGCGTCGCCGCGCTCTGCCTGGCGGCGGGCGTGGTGCTGTTCTTCACCAGCGTGATGACCACCGTCGGGGAGGTGGCCCCGACCACGACGTTCGCCCCGGGCGAGACGACCACGGTGTCGCTCGACCCCGCCGAGCGGCCCGCCGTCTACATCAGCGGCACCGGCCAGATCGCTTACGAGTGCGAGATCGCCGGCGGCCCCGGCCAGGCGCGGCTCGTCCGGCCGACGACCACGCAGAACGTCACCGCCGACGGCCGGCTGTGGGAGCTGATCCTGCTGGTCAACGCGCCCGCCGCGGGCGAGTACCAGCTCACCTGCGCCGTCCAGGAGCAGGGAGACGTGCAGTTCGGCGTCGGCAGGGACGTCCTCGGGGCGGCCGGCGGCATCGTGGGCGGCGTCGCGGCGCTGCTCCTCATCCCCGGGGCGGGGGTGCTCGTCGCGATCATCGTGACGGTGATCGTCCTGGTCAAGCGGAGCGGCCACCGCAAGCGCCTCGCGGCCATGGGCTGATTTGCTACGGTCCCCGTGTGTACGAGGGTGATGTTCTCGCGGGAAACTGGCGGCGCCCGGGCAAGGGGAAGATCCCCCAGGTGCCCGCCGAGCGGGACCTCGTCGTGGAGGACGCCGAGAGCGGCTTCTGCGGCGCGGTGGTGGCCTGCGACAAGGAGGCGGTCACGCTGGAGGACCGCTTCGGCAAGCGGCGGCTGTTCCCGCTGGCGCCCGCCGCCTTCCTGCTGGAGGGCCGGGTGGTGACGCTGGTACGGCCGCGTCCCGCCCCCCGGGGGCCCCGGCGCAGCGCGTCGGGGTCGATCGCCGTCGAGGGGCTGCGGGCCAGGGTCGCCAAAGAGAGCCGCATCTACGTCGAAGGCGTCCACGACGCGGCGCTGGTGGAGAAGATCTGGGGCCACGACCTGCGGGTCGAGGGCGTGGTCGTGGAGTACCTGGAAGGCGTCGACGACCTGCCCGCGATCGTCGAGGAGTTCGCCCCCGAGCCTGGGCGCAGGCTGGGGGTGCTGGTCGACCACCTGGTGCCCGGCTCCAAGGAGAGCCGCATCGCCGCCCAGGTGACCTCACCGGACGTGCTCGTGGTGGGCCATCCGTACGTCGACATCTGGCAGGCGGTCAAGCCCTCCGCGCTGGGCATCCGGGCGTGGCCGGAGGTGCCGCGCGGGGTGCCGTGGAAGGAAGGCGTGATCGCCGCCCTGGGCTGGCGGATGGAGCCGGTCGACGCCTGGCGCCGGATCCTCGGCGCGGTCTCGACCTACGCGGACCTGGAGCCGGAGTTGCTCGGCCGGGTCGAAGAACTGATCGACTTCGTTACGGAGAAGCCATGAGCCAGGATCCGCACTACCCGCCGCCCGACGACGCGACCCGCCGCATGCCTCCCGGCCAGTACGAGGAGGGGTACGGTCAGCAGCCCGGGACCCAGGCGGGGTACGGGTACGGGCAGCAGCCCGGGGCTCAGCCGGAGTACGGGTACGGGCAGCAGGCGGGGTCCCAGCCCGGATACGGGTACGGACAGCAGCCCCAGTCTGGATACGGACAGCAGCCGGGATACGGGCAGCAGCCGTGGTCGCAGCAGAACTACGAGTACGGCCAGCAGCCTCAGCCGCCGTCCGGGTACCAGCCGCCCCCTTATGGCTACGCGCCCCCGGGCCGGCCGCACGTCCCCGGCCAGTACGGCGCGCGCCCGGGCACCGACGACACCACCATGGCCATGCTCTCCCACCTGCTGGGGCTGCTCGTGTCGTGGATCGGCCCGCTGATCATCTACCTGATGAAGAAGGACGAGGCCCCGTACGTCAGGGACCAGGCGGCGGAGGCGCTGAACTTCCAGATCACCATGTTCATCGCCTACATGGTCTCCCTGGTCCTCTCGATCGTCGTGATCGGCTTCCTGATGCTGCCGGTCATCTTCGTGATGTCGCTGATCTTCCAGATCCAGGCCGCCGTCGCGGCGCAGCGCGGCGAGAACTACCGCTACCCGCTCAGCATCCGCATGGTCACGTGAGCAGGTCGCGTACCAGCGCGTCGGCCAGGAGCCGGCCGCGCAGCGTGAGCACCATGCGCCCGGCCTTGAACGCCTCCGGCTCCAGCAGCCCGCGGGCCAGCGCCGAGGCGACCTTCTCGCGGGCCCGCGGCGCCACGTCGGCCAGCGGGTAGCCGGAGTCGAGCCGCAGCTCCAGCATGAGCCGCTCCATCTCGCGGTCCTCGGCGGTGAGCACCTCGCGGGCGTGCGCGGGAGAGCGGCCCTCGGCCAGGCGCTGCGCGTACGGGGCGGGGTGCTTGACGTTCCACCAGCGGGTGCCGCCGACGTGGCTGTGGGCGCCGGGGCCCACGGCCCACCAGTCGCCGCCGGTCCAGTAGAGGAGGTTGTGGCGGCAGCGGGCGGCGTCGGTGGTGGCCCAGTTGGACACCTCGTACCAGCGGAAGCCCGCCTCGCGCAGCATCTCGTCGGCGATCAGGTAGCGGTCGGCGGCCACGTCGTCGTCGGGCATGGGCAGCTCGCCGCGGCGGATCCGGGCGGCCAGGCGGGTGCCGTCCTCGACGATGAGCGAGTAGGCGGAGACATGGTCGGGCTCGGCCTCGATGGCGGCGGCCAGGGAGGCGCGCCAGTCGTCGTCGGTCTCGCCGGGGGTGCTGTAGATAAGGTCGAGGTTGACGTGCTCGAACCCCGCCTTCCTGGCCTCCAGCACGGCCTGGCCCGCCCTGCCGGGGGTGTGCTGCCGGTCGAGGACGCGCAGCACGTGTTCGCGGGCGCTCTGCATGCCGAAGCTGACCCGGGTGAAGCCCTGCTCGCGCAGCTCTTCGAGGTAGCGCGGGCCGACGGACTCGGGGTTGGCCTCGGTCGTCACCTCGGCGCCGGCCGCGAGGCCGAACTCGCCGTCGATGGCTTCGAGGATCCTGCCCAGGTCGCGGGCGGGCAGCAGGGTCGGCGTGCCGCCGCCGAAGAACACCGTGCGGACCGGAAGCGCCGTCTCACCGAGGACCCGCCGCGCGAACCGTACCTCCGCGATGGCGGTGTCGGCGTAGTCGCCGTGTGAGGCGCCCGGCCCCAGCTCGGCGGCGGTGTAGGTGTTGAAGTCGCAGTAGCCGCAGCGCGTCACGCAGAACGGGACGTGCACGTAGAAGCCGAAGGGCCGCTCGCCGAGGCCGCGCAGGGCGCTCTCGGGCAGCTCGCCGGAGTCGGGCACGGGATCGCCGTCAGGCAACGTGGATGGCACGCCTCCAGTCTGCCCGCTTCCATTGACTGCCCGATCCAGGGGATCTACGATCCGGTGCAACTTATAGGAAAGTTTCCTATAAGTCAGGAGGCGCACCCCTGTGAAGAAGAGCTTTCTCATCGCCCTCTCCGCCCTGCTCGCCCTCACCGTGACCGCGCTGCCCGCCGAGGCCGCGGGCGACCGCTTCAAACGCGTCGCGTACTTCGTCCAGTGGGGCATCTACGGGCGCGACTACCACATCAAGGACGTCGACACCAGCGGCGCCGCCGCCAAGCTCACCCACATCAACTACGCGTTCGGCTTCGTCGACGCCGACGCGACCTGCTACTCCCCCGACCCGTGGGCCGACTGGCAGCGCCCGGTGCCCGCCGAGCAGAGCGTCGACGGCGTCGCCGACGAGCCCGGCCAGGCACTGAACGGCAACCTCAACCAGATCCGCAAACTCAAGGCCAAGCACCCCCGACTCAAGGCGCTCATCTCACTCGGCGGCTGGACCGGCTCCAAACACTTCTCCGACGCGGTGCTCACCCCCGAGTCCCGTGCCAAACTCGCCTCCTCCTGCATCGACCTGTGGCTGCGCGGCAACCTGCCCGGCCTGGAGCCCGGCGCGGGCGCGGGTGTGTTCGACGGCATCGACCTCGACTGGGAGTGGCCCGGCTCGTCCGGCGCCGACGGCAACGTCATCCGGCCCGAGGACAAGCGGAACTTCACCCTGTTCGTCGAGGAACTGCGCGCCCAGCTCGACGCCTACTCCCGCGACGCCGAGCTGACCGCCTTCCTCCCGGCCGCCGCGGCCAAGATCGACGCCGGGTTCGAGGTGCGGCGGGTGTTCGACCTGCTCGACTTCGCCACCGTCCAGGGCTACGACCTGCGCGGCAACTGGGAACTCCAGACCGGCCACCAGGCCAACCTGTTCACCGACCACCGCGACCCGAACGAGGTCCGCTACAGCGTCGACCAGACCGTCCGCGACTACCTGCGGCGCGGCGCCCCGGCCCGCAAACTCGTCATCGGCGTCCCCGCGTACGGTCAGGGCTGGACCGGCGTCGCCCGCCCCAAGAGGGGCCTCTACCAGCCCGCCACCGGCCCGGCCCCCGGCAAGTGGGCCGCCGGCGTCGAGGACTACAAGGACCTCGTCACTAAGCCCGGCAAGCGCCACCGCGACCTGCTCACCGGCACCATGTGGCTGTACGACGGCAACGAGTTCTGGTCGTACGACGACCCGGCCGTGATGCTGCAGAAGGCCGCGTACATCCGGCTCAAGGGGCTGGGCGGCGCCATGCTGTGGTCCATCGACCAGGACGACTCCCGCGCCTCGCTCACCTCCGCGCTCCACAAGGCCCTGAGATGACCCCACCGCAGTGACCTCTACGTGCGGGTCACCCCACCGCCACCGTGACCCCCGGCGGGCGAGTCACCGCACGCCGGGGTAACCCGCACGGGCGGTCACCCCACCGCCGAGGTGATCCCCTGCGGGGCAGATCACCCCACCACCGGGGTGATCCCCCTGCGGGACAGGTCACCCCAACACCGGGGAACCCCCACGGGCAGTCACCCCACCACCGGGGTGACCTCTACGGGTGGGCCACCGCACCGCCACGGTGACCCCCCACCGCCGGCTCCTCGTCCCCCGACTCCCGGGGATCGGGGAGCCGGCTCCCGGAGTCACTGAGACACGCTCGCCGCTGCCGATCGCTTCACGAGGCCGCGCCAAGAGGACATACTCGCCGCCGTCTTCCCCATCAGATCCGCGTTACAGAGCCCATCGGGGACGCGCCCACCGCCGCCCTTACCTGCCGATCCGCCTTACGAGGCACACCGACCCTTCCACCTCGATCCGCTTTACGAGGGCACGCCGAGGACGCGTTCGGCCACCTTGTCCCAGCGCTCGTCATGCCCCGGGAGTGCCAGGATTCGGCGCAGAAGCTCCTCGTCGCCGCGGTAGGCCAGGAAGGACTCGGCCACCGTCACGCTCGCCGCCGGCCGGTGGACCACCTCCACCTCATCGCCCACCCCAAGCTCGCCCAGCTCCAGAACCCTCAGGTACGCACCCGGGCGGCGCGCCTCGGTGAAGCGCTTGACCCAGCGGGGCTCGTCCAGCCAGTTGCGGAACACCACGCACGGCACCCTGGGCGCGGTCACCTCCAGCAGCGCGCTGCCGATCCGCCACCGCTCCCCGAGCAGCGCGCCGTTGACGTCCAGCCCGGAGGTCGTCAAGTTCTCGCCGAACCGGCCGTCACGCAGCTCGCGGCCCAGCTCCCGCTCCCACCAGTCGTAATCCTCCCTGGCGTAGACGTACACGGCCTGGCCAGGAGAACCGTGGTTGGGCTTGTCGGCCCGCTCGTCACCGGCCAGCCCGTTGATCTGGACCGCCACCCGGTGCGTCACCGGCCTCTTGTCGATGGCCGTGCGCTTCAGCTTGCCTGCCCAGTCGGCGTCGATAGCTTGACCGATATTGACCGAAATAACACGCATGGCGGGACGCTATCGGAGTCCCCTTCCAGCGAGTAACGCACTCGAGGCAGACCGTTGACCTCAGGCGCCGGCGAGATCTAACAAGGCCTCCAGCGCGGCCTGGCGCGACTCCTCCAAGGACGCCCCACGCTCCCCGAAACAATCGGCCGCCACGTCTAGCAGCGCCGTCATCACGGCGGCATCGGGATAGGGCACGTCGACCACCACCTTGCCGTCGTCACCCAGCGCCGCGGGCCGCAGGTGAAGCCGGAGCAGCCGCCGGGCCTCCTCGGCCACGGCGACCCCCAGCACGGCGGCCCGCTCCATGCGCTCCTCAGCCATCATCGCCCTCTCCAGTCGTACAGATGTTCGGATATCCCAAAGCTAGCCGCCCGCACCGACAAAATTCGGAGCCTCACATGCCGGCCACCGGTCGCAGATGCTTTCTCGCGCCATCGCGGCCATTTCAGGGGGCACGGATACGCTGACCACAGGCCTCGAATACCGCGATCACAGCCTTCCGGGACGCTGATAGCCCGGTCACGCTGGCCACAAGCCGGCCTTGGATGTCGCCATCACGGCCTTTCAGGACGTAGTCAGCCCGGTCACACTGACCACAAACCGGGCCAGGACTTCCGCAATCACGGCCTTCGGAGGCGCCGGTAGGCTCGGGATGTGGGCGACAAGATCATCGAGGCGCGCGGGGTCACGGTCGAGCTCGAAGGCACTCCCGTACTCCGCGACCTGAACCTGACGGCCCGGCGCGGCGAGGTGGTCGCCGTCGTCGGCCCCAACGGGTCGGGCAAGTCCACGCTGCTGCGCTGCCTGGCCGGGATGGTGCCGGTGGCCGCCGGTTCGGTGGAGGTGTTCGGCGCGCCGCCGGTCGACGGGCCCGCGTTCTGGCGGAGGGTGGCGTGGGCGGCCGACGAGCCCGCCTGGTACCCGGGGCTGACCGCGCGCGAGCATCTGGAGCTGATGCGCGCCGTCCACGGCGAGCCCAGGCTCCAGGTCGAGCGGGCGCTTGAGGCGTTCGGGCTGGCCGAGCGGGCCGACGCTCCCCCGCTCAACCTCTCCACCGGCCAGCGCCAGCGCCTCTCCCTCGCCGCCACCCTGCTCAGACCGAGCGAACTCCTCCTGCTCGACGAGCCCGAACGCGGCCTCGACGCCGCCTTCCGCGAGCGCCTCGGCACCCTCCTCGCCGAGTACGCCACCGCGGGAGGCACCGTCGTGGCGGCCACCCACGACGGCGCTCTCGCCGCCACCGCCCGCCGGTTCCACCCCGGCAACCAGCTCACCGCCTGACCCGGAAGTCCCCCGAGGAAAACCCAACCTCACCACCCGACCTGGAAGTCCCCCGAGGAAAACCCAACCTCACCACCCGACCTGGAAGTCCCCCGAGGAAAACCCAACCTCACCACCTGGCCTGGAAGTCCCCGAGGAACACGCATGAACTCCATCAGCGCACGCGACGTCCGCGCATTCGTCCGGACACGGCAGCGCCGGCCCGTCAGCCTCCTCGACCGGTACGTGACCGTCTTCATGCTGGTGATGGCCGTGGCCGTCTTCGGCAACCCGGTGGCGACGGCGGTGTCGGAGCTCGCCGGTCAGGTGGACGCCGCACGGACCGGGCCGGGACTGGCGCTGGTGCTGCTGACGCTGGCCGGGTTCCTGGCCGTGGGCCGGGCGGCGGGCCCGGTGGTGCTGCCCGCGGCCGACGCGTCGTGGCTGCTGCTGTCGCGGGTCGACCGCCGTGGGCTGCTCGGCCGTCCTGTCAAGGTTCTTGCGGCGATCACCCTGGTGGTAGGGGCGCTGCTCGGGCTGGCCGGGCTGGTGGTGCTGGGCGCCCCCGACCAGCTCGTCTGGCGGCTGCTCGCGGCGGTGGTGCTGGGGACGTCGGCGAGCGCCGGCGGGATGGCGTTGGCGGTGCTCGGTCAGGGGTCGCAGGCGTGGCAGACCTGGCTGGCGGTCGCGCTGACGGCGCTGCTCGTGGTGGCGCTCCTCGCGGCTACAGGGGTGATGCGCGGCCCGCTCGCCGCCGTCGCCGCCGCGCCGGTCCAGGCTGTAGGAGCCGCCGCCGCAGGCGCGCTGGTCGCCGCCTCCTTGCTCGTACGACGTGCGTGGCTGGCTCTTGACCGGATCCCCTCGTACACGCTGATGACCGCCGCCACCCGCGCCCGCCACCTGACCACGGCGGCGGCGCAACTGGACCCCGGCGCGCTCACCTGGGCGACCGAAGACAACCACTGGCGGGCCAGGCGCCTGCGCTCCCGCCCCTGGCCCTCGCTACCGGCCCCGCTCGCCCTGGCCTGGCAGGACTGGCGCCGACTGGCCCGCCGCCCCGGCCGCCTGGCACTGATCGCCGCCACCACCGCCCTCCCGGCCCTGCTCACCCAGGCCACCGGCACCACCCTCATCGGCGGCGCTACCCCCGGCCAAGCCACCAGCACCGTCCTTATCGGGGGCACCGCCTCGGACCAAACCACCCGTAGCGCCCTCATCGGGAGCGCTGCCTCGGACCCGGCTACCGGCACCACCCTCATCGACGGCCTTGCCTCTGTTCAGGCCACCGGCGGCACCTCCATCGGGAGCAGCGCCTCCGACCAGACCACCGCCCTCACCAGCGCTGCTGCCGCCGATCAGAGCACCGGAGGTCTCATCGATGCCGCCTCCGACCCGAGCGTGGGCGGGCTGGTGCCGGGGGTGCTCATGCTGGCCGGGGCGCTGGCTGTGGCGGCGAACGGGGTGGCCGGGGCACGGCGGGATGCGGCGAATCCGGCGCTGGCCCGGCTGGCCGCCGTGGGGCCGCGCGCCGCGCTGCTGGCCCGTGCTCTGCTGCCCGCGGTGCTGGCGGGCACGTGGATGGCCGCCGCGCTCGGCTGGCTGACGGCGGCCGGGGCGGCGGCGGGGCAGTGGTGGATGTTCGGGCCGCTGGCGGCGCCCGCGCTGGCGGCGGGCGCGCTCAGGATGGCGCGCAGGGCGCCCGTGGACCACTCGCTGCCGCTGCTGGACACCCCGATGGGCGCCATCCCGACGGGCCCGGTGCTCTGGGCGGTCACCGGGCCCGACCTGGCGCTGCTCGGCTGCCTTCCGGCGTTCGCCGCGCTGGCGGGCGGGCCCGCGGACCTGTCCGGCTATCTGGCCGCGCAGGCGGTGGCGGGCCTGGCCGTGCTCGGCGCGTTCACGTACCGGCAGAAGTAGGCGTTACTTCTTGGCCTTCTCGGCGGCGCCGGCGTCGGTCGAGAGCGCGGCCACGAACGCCTCCTGCGGCACCTCGACCCGGCCGACCATCTTCATCCGCTTCTTGCCTTCCTTCTGCTTCTCCAGCAGCTTCCGCTTACGGGAGATGTCGCCGCCGTAGCACTTGGCCAGGACGTCCTTGCGGATGGCGCGGATGTTCTCGCGGGCGATGACGCGGGCCCCGATCGCGGCCTGGATCGGCACCTCGAACTGCTGCCTGGGGATCAGCTCGCGCAGCTTCTTGGCCATCTCGGTGCCGTAGGCGTAGGCCTTCTCGCGGTGGACGATGGCGCTGAAGGCGTCGACGGGCTCGCCCTGCAGCAGGATGTCGACCTTGACCAGGTCGGCCTCCTGCTCCCCGGCCGGCTCGTAGTCGAGCGAGGCATAGCCGCGGGTGCGGGACTTGAGCTGGTCGAAGAAGTCGAAGATGATCTCGCCGAGCGGCAGGGTGTAGCGGATCTCGACGCGGTCTTCCGACAGGTAGTCCATGCCGAGGAGCTGGCCGCGCCGCCCCTGGCAGATCTCCATGATCGCGCCGATGAACTCGGCCGGGGCCAGGATGGTCGACTTGGTCACCGGCTCGAAGACCTGGGCGATCTTGCCGCCGGTGGGGAACTCGGACGGGTTGGTGACGGTCAGCTCGGTGCCGTCCTCCATGATCACCCGGTAGATGACGTTGGGCGCGGTCGAGATCAGCGACAGCCCGCCCTCGCGCTCCAGCCGCTCACGCACGATCTCCATGTGGAGCAGGCCGAGGAACCCGACGCGGAAGCCGAACCCGAGCGCCGCCGACGTCTCCGGCTCGTACACCAGCGCGGCGTCGTTGAGCTGCAGCTTGTCGAGCGAGTCGCGCAGTTCGGGGTACTCGTCGCCGTCGATCGGGTAGAGCCCGGAGAACACCATCGGCTTGGGGTGCTGGTAGCCCTCCAGCATCTCGTCGGCGGGCTTGACGGCGGAGGTGACGGTGTCACCGACACGCGACTGCCGCACGTCCTTCACGCCGGTGATCAGGTAGCCCACCTCGCCCACGCCGAGCCCCTGCTCGGCCGCGCGCGGCTCGGGCGAGATGACGCCGATCTCCAGGGTCTCGTGGGCGGCGCGGGTCGACATCATGAGGATGCGCTCGCGCTTGTGGAGGTGGCCGTCGAACACCCGGACGTACGTGACGACGCCCCGGTAGGTGTCGTAGACCGAGTCGAAGATGAGCGCCCGGGCCGCCGCGTCGGCGTCGCCGACCGGGGCGGGGATCTCCCGGACCACGTGGTCGAGAAGCTCGCGGACCCCCTCGCCGGTCTTGCCCGACACGCGCAGCACGTCGGACGGCTCGCACCCGATCAGGCCCGCCAGCTCCTCGGCGAACTTCTCCGGTTGCGCCGCCGGCAGGTCGATCTTGTTGAGCACCGGGATGATGTGGAGGTCGGCGCTCATGGCCAGGTAGAGGTTGGCCAGGGTCTGCGCCTCGATGCCCTGGGCGGCGTCGACCAGCAGGATCGCGCCCTCGCAGGCCTGCAGCGACCGGGACACCTCGTAGGTGAAGTCGACGTGTCCCGGAGTGTCGATCATGTTGAGGACGTGACCGTCCCACGGCAACCGGACCGCCTGCGATTTGATCGTGATGCCGCGCTCACGCTCGATGTCCATGCGGTCGAGGTATTGAGCGCGCATGGAGCGGTCGTCGACCACTCCGGTCATCTGCAGCATCCGGTCGGCAAGCGTGGACTTGCCGTGGTCGATATGCGCGATGATGCAGAAGTTGCGGATCAACGCGGGGTCTGTCTGGCCAGGCTGAGTGCGCACCGAAGTCCGTTCCGACAGGTTTGAGGTCAAGCGTCTTTCATGGTGACATGCCCGGGTGACATCCCGAACCGTCATCCGCCGCGGCCTGCGCCTGATCGCGCTCGCCTCGGTCGTCGTGGTCGCGCTGATCGGCGTCTTAGCCGCCGCGTTCCGGCTCCAGTTTACCGGGACCCCGGCGGGGTGGGCGATGAGCACCGGGAACGACGCCCTCTGGCTGGGCCACATGTGGGTCGACGGCCGCCGCGACGAGCAGGACGTGCGGGTTCTCGCCGAGCGGCTGCGCACCACCGGGATCAAGGATCTGTACGTACACTCCGGGCCTTTCGAGCATGACGGGCGGCTCGACCCGGCCAAATACCCCGAGGCGCCGCAGTTCGTCCAGTGGGTGAAACTGCACATGCCGGGCGTGCGCGTCTCCGCGTGGCTCGGCCAGCGGGTGAAGGACGGGTTGGACCTGGACGACCCGGCAGCCCGGCAGAACGTGCTCGACGGCGTCGCCGACGTCATGAAGGCCGGGTTCGACGGCGTCCACTACAACTTCGAGCCGCTCGGCGACGGCGACACCGACTTCCTCGTCCTGCTGGAGGAGACCAGGCGGCACGCGTCCCTGGTGTCCACGTCCGTGCCGCAGATCGAGCCGTACCCGCTCATGCGCGTCCCCTCCCGGGCCGTGCTCGGGCACGACAAGTACTGGTCGCGCGGCTACTTCCAGGAGGTCGTGTCCCGGGTCGACCAAGTAGCGATCATGACGTACGACTCGGGCATGCCGCTGCAGTCTCTCTACGGCGGGCACGTGGCACGGCAGGCCGAACTCGCCCTGGACCTGGTCCCCGAGTCGAAATCCCTGCTCATCGGAGCACCCGCCTACCACGACCACGAGCTACCGTGGGGCGACGCGGCGGAGAGCGTCGCACTGGCCGGTCAGGGCGCCAAGCTGGCGCTGTCGGCGCACGGGCCGCGCGAGCGGTTCGGGCTCGCGCTGTACGTGGACTTCGCCGCCACCTCCGAGGACTGGCGCGAGTACGAAGAGAACTGGCTGTCGTGAAACCGGGCGTTGATTTGAGCGCCTACCTCAGTTATTGGTAGCCTGAGCAACTGCGTGTGGCGCGCCCTCTCTCGAGCCCGCGCGCTTCATCCACCACTTCAGACTTTCACCGAGGCTTCTTCGTGGCGAACATCAAGTCCCAGATCAAGCGCAACAGGCAGAACGAGAAGGCTCGCCTGCGCAACAAGGCGGTCAAGTCCTCTCTCAAGACGGCCATCCGCAAGTTCCGCGAGGCCGCGGAGCAGGGTGACGTCGAGCAGGCCGTGGCGCTGCAGCGGATCGCCGCCCGCCAGCTCGACAAGGCCGTGAGCAAGGGCGTCATCCACAAGAACCAGGCCGCCAACCGCAAGTCGGCGATCGCCAAGCAGGCTTCGGCGCTCGCCGCCGCCAAGTAGGCGCCGGTCACACTCCACAAGCGCCGCACTCCACACCGGAGTGCGGCGTTTTGGGCTGTCCAAGCAAGCCCTACCGGCCGGTACGGCGCGAGTATTTAACAGCCGGTGTGCTCTATCGGTCGGTGCGGCACGTGTATTGCCGGCGGGGCGCTCTGCTGGCCGGTGCAGCGCGTGTACTACCGGCCGGTGCGGCTGGCCACGATGACCTGTACCGCGTGCTCCAGGGCATAGGCGGGGTCGGCGCCCGCCCCCTTGACCTGCTCGTCGGCGTCGGCCACAGCCTGCATGGCGCGCGCCAGCCCATCCGGGCCCCAGCCCTTGACCTGCTTACGGACGCGCTCGATCTTCCACGGCGGCATGCCGAGCTGGCTCGCCAGCTGCCCGCCGCGCAGGTTGCGAGGCGCCCCGGCGACCTTGGCGATGGACCGCAGCCCGCCCGCCAGCGCGCTCACCAACAACACGGGCGCCACCCCGGTGCTCAGTGCCCACCGCAACTGCTCAAGCGCCTCCCCGAGCCGCCCTTCCACGGCCGCGTCGGCGACGTTGAACCCCGTCACCTCGGCCCGCCCCTTGTGGTAGCGCGCCACGGCCGCGGGGGTGATCGTCTTGTCCTGCGTGTCGAACATCAGCTGGCTGCACGCGGCGGCCAGCTCCCGCAGGTCGTTGCCCACCGCCTCCAGCAGCGCCTGCGCGGCCTCACCCGAGATGCCGCGCCCGGCCCGCTTGAACTCGCCCTTGACGAAGTCCAGCCGCTCGCCCGCCTTGGTAACCTTGGCGACGGTGACCACCTTGGCCCCGGCCTTCTTCACCCCGTCGACCAGCGCCTTGCCCTTGGCCCCGCCGGGATGCGCCAGCACGAGCACCACGTCGTCGGAGGGCTGCCGGGCATACTCGACCACCTCGGCGATGACGTCCTTACCGAGGTCCTGAGCCGACCGGATGACCACGACGGTCCCGTCCCCGAACAGTGACGGCGACGCCAGCTGGGTCAGCTCCCCCGCCGTCACCTTCGACCCGACGAGGTCATGCACCTCGGCTCCGGAGTGTCGAGCCCGCGCGGCCGTGACGGCCTCGCGCACGGCCCGCTCCGCCAGCAACTCCTCATCCCCGATGACCAGGGTCACCGGCGCCGGATCGCTTCCCGCCATGCCGAGCAGCATCCCACGCCCACCCACCCAACCCAAAACGCGGACCACCCTCATCTGGCCACGTGACCGCCCCGGGTACGGCTCAGCATGACCCAGCCGACTACTCCCTTCTAAGAGGCCCGCTCAGCACAACCGGTTGAACTCGTCCGCGCGCTCCCGGCGTCCAAACCCAGTGGGCAGGTCCTCGCAGCGCGAGCAAACGGCCGCACGCCAGAACACGTAACCCCGGATTGAGCCAGTAGTTCGCCCACCACCCAGGGCCGGGGCTCTGAATGGGTCCGTCACGTGCCCCTAATAGGTCAGCGTCACGCGCAGAGGCCGAGACGATTGACCGGTCAGCGTCCGCGTACCACGACGGCTAAGGCGCCTCCCTGGTCGACGATCGCTATGTCGCCTGATTTGTCCGTACGGTAGACGCGGGTGCCGAGGCGGTTGAGCAGGCCGAGGGTTGACGGGGCCGGGTGGCCGTAGCCGTTGTCGGCTCCTACGCTGACCAGCGCCGCCCGTGCTCCCACGGCCGCGAAGAAGCCGGGGACCTGTCGCGGGGATCCGTGGTGGGGGACCTTGAGGATGTCGGCTGTCGGCAGTGGCTCGCGTATGAGACTGTGCTGGGCCTCGGACTCGATGTCGCCGCTCAGCAGTGCCGAGCCGGCGTTCCAGCGGACGTGGAGGACGACGCTCGCGTTGTTGGCCGCGCTGCCCTCCCCTGGGCCGTTCATCCCTGCCGTGTCGTCGGGGGCGAGGACGGTCAGTTCGGAAGGGCCGAGCTGCCAGCGGGTGCCGGGTTGTGCCGTGTGCTCGGGGATGCGGCGGCGTGCGAGGTCGGTGCTGAGGCGGGTGCTCTGGGCGGCGGATCCGCGATGCGGGCTGGTGATGACCGCCCCTACCCTCCGGTCACGGTAGACCCCGGCCAAGCCGTTGACGTGGTCGGCGTGCGGGTGGGTGAGGACCACCAGGGGCAGGTCCCGTACACCCAGTCTGCGCAGGCACCGGTCCATGACCGTGGGGTCGGGGCCGGTGTCGACGACCACGCCTCGGCCGGGGCCGGCCGCTATGACCAGCCCGTCGCCCTGGCCGACGTCGCACATGACCATCAGCCATCCCTTGGGCGGCCATGATGATGCGATGGGTTTGATGGCGAGCACGGCGATCAGGACGCCGCCCGCGACGGCCAGCGTGACGGCCCGCCAGGCTCGCCGGCGCCACAGCACCATCGTCACGACTGCCACGACCGCCAGCAGGCCGAGGCCGGTGATCCCCTGCGGCCACGGGAGGTTGGCCAGCGGTATTCCGGCCGCCCACCGGGAGACGGTGATGATCCATCCGACCGCGTACCCGGCCGGTATCACCAGCACCTGGGCCGCCTCCGGCCAAAATGGTGCGATCAGCGCTGCCACGAACCCGAGCAGGGTCGCGGGCGCCACCGCAGGCCCCGCCAGCAGGTTGGCGGGCACGGCCACCAGGCTGATCTCCCCGGACATCAGCACCAGCACGGGCGTGACGGCGGCCTGCGCGGCAGCGGGCACCACCACGGCCTCTGCCGCCCACCTCGGCCACCGCCACCCGCCCTTCCGCGCCGTCGGGGCAGGGCCAGAAGACGGGGTGGTCGTGTGGGCAGGAACCTCGCCCGTCAACCGCCCCCTCTCGTTCTGCGAATCCGAGGCAGAGCTGGGAGACGGGGTAATCGTGTGGACGGGCACCGCGGCCTCAGCCGACGACCGGTTCCTGTCGTTCCGTGAGGCTGGGGTGGAGTCGGGGGGCGGGGTGGTCGTGTCGCCGGTGAGGCGGGTGCGCCAGCGGGGGGCCAGGAGGAGGATGCCGGCGGTGGCGGCTACCGACAGGGCGAAGCCGTAGGAGCGGGCCAGGTCGGGGACGAACAGGATGAGGAGCAGGACCGCTACCGACAGGGCTGCGAGGCCGTCCTTGGCGCGGCCCGTGCCGAGGGCCAGGACCGCTACCAGGCCCATCAGGAGGGCGCGCAGGACGCTCGGGGAAGGTCTCGCCACGATGGCGAAAGCGATCATGGCGAGGGCGGCGAAGATCGCTCGTGGTGCGAGGGGCAGGCCGGCCAGCCTGGAGAGGGCTAGGGCGGCTCCTGCGACGATGGCGAGGTTGGCACCGCTTACGGCGTTGAGGTGGCTCAGGCCTGCGTCTCTGAGGTCCTCGTCCACCTGTCGGTCGAGTCGTGAGATGTCGCCGACCACCAGGGCGGGGAGGAGGCCCCGCTGGTCAGGGGGAAGGATGCCCGACGCGTCGCGCAGGCCGCTGCGGAACGCGCCTGCCACCGTGTGGACGGGCGACGGGGGTGTGAGGATACGCGGGGCGTCTCGTACGAGGAGGATCGCTGCGACCAGACCGGGCGAGGTGGGCTTGGCGAGGCGGCCTTTGACCTGGAGGCGCTGGCTCGGCAGGAGCGTCCGCCATTCGCTGCCGTTGGCGAAGACGACGACCGGGACGTGTACGGCGAGGCGGTGGGTGCGGGTCTGGAGGGTTTCCAGGGTGGCTTCCGCGATGATGCTGTCTCGTTGGAAGGAGAGGCCGGATTTGGGCCGTCTGACTTTGGGGTCTCCGGTGAGGGTGATCTCAGCGGTGACCGTCTCGCCTTTGGCTGCGAGGTTGGTGACCGGGCCGGAGGTGACGGCTTGGAGGCGGAGCGCGATCGAGCCGCTGGTGGCGGCGGTGCAGATCAGTACGGCGACCGCGATGTTGCGGTGTGCCGGGTTACGGATCAGCGCCCAGGCTGCCGGGGAACCAGCGGCTGTGACCAGGCCGACCAGGACGGCTGCCTGAAGGGGCAGGCCAAGGAGAACGAGAGCCACGGCCCACGCCGCGATCGCCGGCAGAACAAGCGGCCAGAAATGCCCTGCCCCTTCACGATCAGTGACCTCTCCGCGGGTGACAACGTCCCTCACCTCGCCATCAAGTTTCTGGACCTTGTCCTCACGCCCGGCGGTTGGCCGAGAAGGGCCGGTGGGAACTCGCATCAGACGCGGACCTTGGGCTTGATCTCGTCGAAGCGGCGGGAGCCGATGCCGGTGACTTCCCGGAGTTGGTCGACGCTGGTGAAGCCGCCGTGGGTGGTGCGGAAGTCGATGATGCGGGAGGCCAGGACCTCGCCCACGCCGGGGAGCTGTTCGAGCTGGTCCTGGGTGGCGGTGTTGAGGTCGAGGACGGCGTCGGCGGGGTTCGCGGCGGAGCCGGGGGCGGCGGCGGGGGCGCCGACCATGATCTGTTCGCCGTCTACGAGGCGTCTGGCCAGGTTGAGAGCGCCTAGTGGGGCGCCTCGGCGGACGCCTCCGGCGGCGGTGATCGCGTCCTGGACTCGGGAGCCGGTGGGCAGGGGGTAGACGCCCGGTTTGCGGACCTTGCCGGCGACGTGGACGGTCACCTTGGCCTCTGGAGTGGCGGCAGTGGGGGCAGGGGTGGATAGCGGAGTCGGGGCGGGCAGAGGTTCGGGGACGGGCTGGGCGCGCCAGAGGAGGAAGCCAGCCACCAGGACGGCTGCGACCCCGAGGGCCAGCAGGACTCGGAGGGCCGGTCGTCCGGGGTCGAGGGCGGGCGTGGAGGCACGGAAGGCTTGGAAGGACTTGGGCGCCTGCGGCTCGGACGGCCCGGCCGGCCGTGGGTCGGTCGTCCCGGCTGGTCTGGTGGTGCGGAAGGTCTGGAAAGGCTCGGGCACCTCGCGGGGGAACGGGTCGGAGCCGGTGAGAGCGCGGAGCCTGGACTCGGCGACGGTCCGTTCGGGGGCGGGGTCGTGGGCGGGCACGGGAGGAAGTTACGCGTCGCGCCGTGGGCGCCGGCTCACCGAAGGCGGTTCTGTGGATAAGGCGTGCCCGGCCGGGCTCGCTGTGGAAAACGCGCCTACATCGCCGGGGCCAGCGTGACTCCGAGCATGCCCGGTCCCACGTGGACGCCGATCACCGCGCCCACCTCCACCACCCGCACCCCGGCCAGCCCGGCCACCCGTTTGGCCAGGTTCGTGGCCAGGGTCTCGGCGCGGGGTGCGGCGGCCAGGTGCTGGACGGCGATCTCCACCGGGGTGTCTCCGGCCTCCTCCACCGCCAGGTCCTCCAGGCGGGCGAGGGCGCGGGCCGAGGTGCGGACCTTTTCCAGCAGGGCGATGCGGCCGTCCGCGAGGTGCAGCAGTGGTTTGATCATGAGGGCGGAGCCGAGCAGTGAGGCCGCCGCGCCGATCCGGCCGCCGCGGCGGAGGTGGTCGAGCGTGTCGACGTAGAAGAAGGTCCGGGTGCGGGCGGCGCACCTCAAGGCGGCCTCCGCGACGGACTCCAGGGGTTTTCCCGCCGCCGCGGCCCGGGCCGCCGCCAGGACGGGGAAGCCCAGGCCCATCGCGATGGAGCGGCTGTCGACGACGGTGACCGGCAGCGGTGCCTCCCGGGCCGCCGTGCGGGCGGCGTCGGCCGTACCCGAGAGTTCCGCCGACAGGTGGACGGAGACGACGCCGGCCGCGCCCTGCGCGGCGAGCGTCGCGTAGCAGGTCGCGAAGCGTTCCGGCGAAGGCCGCGATGTGGTTGCTGTCGCGAAATTTCCGGTGAAATCGGGCTCGTCCCACGCCCGTTCCCCGGCAATCACCTGTACGGGCACAACAGCGACACCCGGCACCTCAGGCAGATAAGCGGTGGAATCCGTGACTACGGCGACAGCGGGCGGCATAACCCGACTTTAACTACTGAACGGGCGTCCCACCCCGCCAGACGCGGCGCGGCTTCAGACCGAAGGACCAGGCGAAGGCGCCTTCGTGGTCGGCGTCCCACTGCACGATGTCGGCGAGCCGCCCCGGCTGCAGCACCCCGCGGTCGGGCGCGCCGAGCACGGTCGCGCCGCCCAGCGTCGCCGCCCGCAGCGCGTCGTTGACGCTCATCCCGAACGCCGACACCGCCATCGCGATGACCAGCGACATCGAGGTGATGCCGCAGTAGCCGGGGTTGTGGTCGCTGCCGAGCGCGATCTGCACACCGTGCTTGATCATCTGGCGGACCGGCGGCAGGTGGCCGCGCTGGAGGGCGGTGGCGGGGCAGACCACGGCGGGCACCCCGTAACGGGACATGATCGCGATGTCCTCTTCGGACATGTGGTGCAGCCCGTCGGCGGAGGCGCAGCCGAGCTCGGCGGCGAGCTGGACGGCGCCGCGGCGGCTGAAGATGCCGGCGTGGATGCGCGGCAGCAGGCCCACGTTGCGGCCCGAGGCGAGCACCCAGCGGGACTCCTCGGTGGTGAAGTGGCCCTCGTCGCAGTAGACGTCGACGCTGTCGGCGCCGGCCGCGGCCGCGTCGGCGCACCAGGAGCCCACGGCCTCGACGTACTCGCGCTGCCGGCCGAAGTATTCAGGCGGGACCACGTGCGCCGCGAGGAAGGTGACGTGCACCCGCGGCATCATCGGCTCCTTCTCCAGCTCGCGCAGGAGCCGCACGTCGGCGAGCTCGCCGTCGCGGGTGAGGTGGTAGCCGGTCTTGGCCTCGACGGTGGTGGTGCCGTTGAGCAGCCAGTCGCGCAGCCGCTCGCGGACGCCGTTGCAGAGCGTCCACGGGTCGGTGCCGCGCGTCACGGTGACGGTGGAGCCGACGCCGCCGCCGGCGGCGGTTATGGACGCCGAGGTGGAGCCGCCGGTGCGGATGGCCAGCTCGGCGTAGCGGTTGCCGGCGTAGACGGGGTGGGTGTGGGCGTCGATGAGACCGGGCGTGACGAGCGCGCCGCTCAGGTTCTCGACGTGGTCGACGTCGACGATGTCGTCGACGACGCCGGGGACGCTCTGCGGCAGGTCGGGTGCCCGCCCGACCCACGCGATGCGGTCGTTGTGCACGAGGATGGCCGCGTTGCTGAGGACCTCGTTGCCGGTCCACAGGCGGCCGATGTTGGTCAGCAGCCGAACGGTCACCGCATCACCGCCCCACATGCGGGCAGCACGCAGCGCACGGCCTGTGCCGCGCCCACTGAGTCCGCTCCGGGTCCGGACGACATGGGGGGTCTCCTGCTCTCATCCGCAAATGCTGTGCGGTGACCGTATCGCCGGACTCATGATCCGGCGATTTCAGTTCAGTTACGTTATTTCACAAGCGGGCTCGCTGTACAGGGTTATTCGGAAGAAAGCCCAATAGTCCCAACCGCAACCCTGGCACACCGCCGACCACGGGCCCCCACGTGGTCCCTGGTGCGCAGCAGCCGTCATCCGTCAACCCGTGTCGTCAAAGTCGAAAGGTTTGGCTAATCCTAGCAATCCGAGCGTTGCCGGACTACTGCCGTGGGCGGGCAGCCCTGCACCACTCTTCGCGGCCAGAGCTGCCCGTACGGTCAGGAGACGCGTTCGACCGGCTTGCCGGCCCGCACGAGCTCCTGGTGGAGGCTCGGCAGCACGCGGGCGTGCAGGACCGTGCCGTCGCCGACGTGGTCCACCGAGAGCACCTCGCCCTCCTTGTGGGCCCGCGAGATCAGGTCGCCGCGGTCGTACGGGACGAGCAGCGTGACCTCGTAGTCCAGGCGCGGCAGCCGCCGCTCGATGAGGTCCATCAGCTCGGGGATGCCGGCGCCGGTGCGGGCGGAGACCACGACGCTGTCGCGCTCGCGCCTGGAGAGGCGGTCGAGCACGTCCTGGTCGGCCGCGTCGGCCTTGTTGATCACCACGATCTCGGGGATGTCGGAGGCGCCCTCGATGGTCCGGAAGACCTCGCGGACCGCGAAGAGCTGGCCCTCCGGGTCGGGGTGGGAGCCGTCGACCACGTGCAGGATCAGGTCGGCCTCGCCCACCTCCTCCAGCGTGGAGCGGAACGCCTCGACGAGCTGGGTCGGCAGGTGGCGGACGAACCCGACGGTGTCGGCGATCGTGAACACCCGGCCCTCGGGCGTGCGCGAGCGGCGCACGGTCGGGTCGAGGGTGGCGAACAGCGCGTCCTCCACCAGCACGCCCGCCCCGGTGATCCGGTTGAGCAGCGAGGACTTGCCGGCGTTGGTGTAGCCCGCGATGGCGACCGCGGGCACCTCGCGCCGCTGGCGGCGCTGGCGCATGGTCTCGCGGGTGGTGGACATGCCCTTGATCTGGCGGCGCAGCTTGGCCATCCGCTCGCGGATGCGGCGGCGGTCCAGCTCGATCTTGGTCTCACCGGGGCCGCGGCCGCCGATGCCGACGCCGCCGGCCGCCTGGCCGCCGACCTGCCGGGACAGGCTGCCGCCCCAGCCGCGCAGGCGCGGCAGCAGGTACTGGAGCTGGGCGAGCTCGACCTGGGCCTTGCCCTCCCGGCTCTTGGCGTGCTGGGCGAAGATGTCGAGGATCAGCGCCGTACGGTCGATGACCTTCACCTGGACGACCTCTTCGAGCTGGCGGAGCTGGCCGGGGCTCAGCTCGCCGTCGCAGATCACCGTGTCGGCGCCGGTCGACTCGACCACGTCGCGCAGCTCCTGCGCCTTGCCGGAGCCGATGTAGGTGGCGGAGTCGGGGTATCTGCGGCGCTGGATCAGGCCCTCCAGGACCTGGGAGCCCGCCGTCTCGGCCAGCAGCTTCAGCTCCTGGAGCGAGTTCTCCGCGTCTTCCGCCGTGCCCGAGGTCCAGACCCCGACGAGAACGACCCGCTCGAGCCGTAGTTGCCGGTATTCGACCTCGGTGATGTCGTCGAGTTCGGTGGAGAGGCCTGCCACGCGCCGCAGCGCCTGACGCTCCTCGAGGTCCATGTCGCCGGTCTCGTACTCGCTGAACGCGGGAAATTCGTGCATATGTGTCATCTCTTATCGGGAAACGTCTGAACACCTGGGTGTCTTCCCCGATGGTGGCATGACATCCCCACCGGCAACACCCGGTTATTTCGGCAGCACGCTGACATCGCCCGATCCCGCCGACACCTTGATCTTGTGCGGCGCGTTCCGGTCGGCCCGCACCGAGACCGTGGTGTCGCCGCTGCCGGCCTCGGCGGCCACGTCGTAGCTCCCGTCGGGGACGCGCAGGGTGACGTCGCCGGAGCCCGCCTCGGCCTCGGCGCGCTCGGGTGCCGTCTCGTACTCCAGCTCGATGTCGCCCGAGCCGGCCTCGGCGAGGACAGTCTTGCCCGTCAGGCCGGAGCCGTCCAGCGAGCCGGAGCCGGAGCTGACGGTCAGCGGCCCGGACAGCGACCTGAGCGTGATGTCGCCGGACCCGGCCTCGGCCTTGACCTCCAGGCCCTCGGGGATCTGGATCTTGTAGTTCACGCTGCAGCTGCCCGGCCTCGGGGGGCAGCGGTACGTGATCAGCAGCGTGTCCCCGTCGACCGTGTGCTCGGTCTCGGGCCTGTTGCCGCGCCAGTGCAGGGTCTCGTCGACCTTCACCGAGCCGCCGCCGGTCTCGGTGATGAGCGTGTCGCCGGAGCCGTTGCGCACCTCCAGCCTGGTGACCTTCTCCGTCACCTCGTAGGAGGCCTTGTCCTGTTCGGCGGGCCCGGCGGCGCTCGTCAGCCCGCAGCCGGTGAGCCCGCTGGTGAGCAGCGCGGCCGACGTCAGCAGGCCTCCCGCGATCGCGATCCTCTTCATGGGCCCGATCTTCCCGGCGCATGACACCGGGGCGCATCGGGGATGCCCCGGAAAGCACCCCGGCTTTGACCCTGTGAGCCGGGGTGGCGTACCTTCCCTTCCATAATCCAGAATCAGTTTTCCACATAGCGGAAAAGAGATCGCACCATGGAGATCACGGGCCCGATGCTCGACCGGTTCGACGAGGTCCTCACGCCCGAGGCGCTCGCGTTCGTCACGACGCTGCAGCGGGAGTTCGGCGCCAGGCGGCTGGAGCTGCTGGAGGCCCGCCAGGCCAGGCAGCGGGAGCTGGCGGCCGGCGGCACGCTCGACTTCCTGCCCGAGACCAAGCAGATCCGGGAGGGCGACTGGCAGGTCGCGCCGCCCGCGCCCGGCCTGGAGGACCGGCGGGTGGAGATCACCGGGCCGGTGGACCGCAAGATGACCATCAACGCGCTCAACTCCGGCGCGAAGGTCTGGCTGGCCGACTTCGAGGACGCCAACTCCCCGCTCTGGGAGAACTGCGTGCTCGGCCAGCTCAACCTGCGCGAGGCGCTCGACCGTACGATCGACTTCGAGACCGGCGGCAAGTCCTACGCGCTCCGTCCCGACGAGGAGCTGGCCACGATCGTGGTCCGCCCGCGCGGCTGGCACCTGGACGAGAAGCACGCGCAGGTCGACGGCGCCCCGGTGGCGGCGTCGCTGTTCGACTTCGGTCTCTACTTCTTCCACTGCGCCCGGCGGCAGCTCGACAAGGGCAAGGGCCCGTACTTCTACCTGCCGAAGCTGGAGTCGCACCTTGAGGCGCGGCTCTGGAACGACGTGTTCACCCGCGCCCAGGAGCTGCTGGGCATCCCGCAGGGCACGATCCGGGCGACCGTGCTCATCGAGACCTACCCGGCCGCGTTCGAGATGGAGGAGATCCTGTACGAGCTGCGCGAGCACTCGGCGGGGCTCAACGCGGGCCGCTGGGACTACCTGTTCAGCGTGATCAAGTGCTTCCGCACCCGGGGCCGCGAGTTCCTGCTGCCCGAGCGGAACGCGGTGACCATGACCGCCCCGTTCATGCGCGCGTACACCGAGCTGCTGGTGCGCACCTGCCACAAGCGGGGCGCGCACGCGATCGGCGGGATGGCGGCGTTCATCCCGTCGCGGCGCGACCCGGAGGTGAACACGGTCGCGCTGGAGAAGGTCCGCGCCGACAAGACCCGCGAGTCGGGCGACGGCTTCGACGGCTCCTGGGTGGCGCACCCCGACCTGGTGCCGGTCTGCCGCGAGGTCTTCGACGGCGTGCTCGGCGACCGGCCCAACCAGCTCGACCGGCTCCGCGAGGACGTCACGGTCACGGCCGCCGACCTGCTGGCCGTCTCCGAGACGCCGGGCGACATCACCGAGGCGGGCCTGCGCAACAACGTGGACGTGGCGCTGCGTTACCTGGCCGCGTGGATGGGCGGGCAGGGCGCGGTGGCCATCCACAACCTGATGGAGGACGCGGCCACGGCCGAGATCTCCCGCTCGCAGATCTGGCAGTGGATCCACAACGACATCACGCTCGCCGACACCGGGGCGCAGGTCACCAAGGAGCTGGTCGAGCGGATCATCGGCGAGGAGCTGGAGAAGATCTCGGCCGAGCCGGGCTACGACGAGAAGCTGTTCGAGCAGGCGACGGCGCTGTTCAAGGAGGTCGCGCTGGACGATGATTTCATCGACTTCCTGACCCTTCCGGCGTACGCCCGAATGCCGTAAATGCGGCCATATATTGGCAGTAACGGGAGGCCGAGTTCCCTGGAGGCGCCATGCTGGACACACTGACGGCGGCGCTGCGCGAGGTGCTGCCCGCAGACGGGGTGATCACCGACCCGGTGCGGCTGCGTACCTACGAGTGTGACGGTCTCACCTACCACCGGGCCACGCCTGGCGTGGTCGTGCTTCCCGAAACCGCCGAGCAGGTGGCGGCCGTGGTCAGGCTGTGCAACGAGTTCGCGGTGCCCTTCGTGGCCCGCGGCTCGGGCACGGGCCTGTCCGGCGGCGCGCTGCCCCGCGAGGACGGCGTGCTCGTGGTCACCTCCAGGATGCGCCGGATCCTGGAGGTCGACCTGCCCAACCGGCGGGCCGTGGTGGAGCCGGGGGTCACCAACCTGGCGATCACCGAGGCGGTCCGCGACCAGGGCTACTACTACGCGCCCGACCCGTCCAGCCAGCAGATCTGCTCGATCGGCGGCAACGTGGCGGAGAACTCCGGCGGCGCCCACTGCCTCAAGTACGGCTTCACCGTCAACCACGTCGAGGCCTGCGAGATCGTCACCCCGGACGGTGACCTGGTGACGCTCGACCTGATGGACCCGGGCTACGACCTGCTGGGCGCGTTCATCGGCTCGGAGGGCACGCTCGGCATCGCCACCAAGATCACTGTACGGCTGAGCCGGGCGCCCGAGTCTGTCACCACCGTGCTGGCCGCCTTCGAGACCATCGAGCAGGGCGGCAAGGCCGTGTCGGACATCATCGCGGCGGGCATCGTCCCGGCCGCGATCGAGATGATGGACGCGCTGGCCATCGAGGCCGCCGAGGCGGCGGTGGCCTGCGACTACCCGCGCGGCGCCGGGGCGGTGCTGATCGTCGAGCTGGACGGCCCGGCCGCCGAGGTCGAGCTGCAGTTCGCGCGGCTGCGGGAGATCTGCTCGGGCGCGTTCGAGCTGCGCGTGGCGGCGGGCGAGGCGGAGCGGGCGGCGATCTGGAAGGGCCGCAAGTCGGCGTTCGCCGCCGTCGGGCGGATCAGCCCGGCCTACATCGTGCAGGACGGCGTGGTGCCGCGCACCGCGCTGCCGCGCGTGCTGGCCGCGATCGACCGGCTGTCGGCCGAGCACGGGATCAGGGTGGCGAACGTGTTCCACGCCGGCGACGGCAACCTGCACCCGCTGGTGCTGTTCGACGACGCCGAGCCGGGCGCGGGCGAGCGGGCCGAGACGGTCTCGGGCGCGATCCTGGACCTGTGCATCGAGCACGGCGGCTCGATCACCGGCGAGCACGGGGTGGGCGTGGACAAGGCGAGATACATGCCGCGCATGTTCTCCGACGACGATCTGGACACCATGCAGCTCGTACGGTGCGCGTTCGACCCCCGCGGCCTGTCGAACCCCGGCAAGGTGTTCCCCACGCCGCGGCTCTGCGGCGAGGTGCCGGGCGTGCGCAAGGGCGTGCACCCGCTGGTGGAGTCCGGGAAGGCGGAGCAGTTCTGATGCTCTCTGAGGATCTGGCCGGGGTCACGGTCAGGGAGGCGGGTCCGGCGGACGCCGTGGGCGGGGTGACGCCGCGCTGGGTGGCGCTGCCGGAGTCGGTCGAGGAGATCTCGGCCGTGCTGCGCGCCTGCTCGGCCCGCGATCTCGCGGTCGTGCCCGCGGGCGGCGGCACCAAGCTGCACTGGGGGGCGCCTCCGGAGCGGCTGGACGTGCTGCTCGACCTGTGCTGTATGAACGAGATCGTCGAGCACGCGGCCGGCGATCTGGTGGTCCGCGCGCAGGCCGGGGTGACCATGGACCGGCTGGCGGCGGAGCTGGCCGGAAGCGGCCAGGAGCTGGCTCTCGACGTCCCGTTCACCGAAGGCACCACGATTGGTGGTACGCTCGCCGCCGCGGTCGCGGGGCCGCGCGCCTTCCGCTACGGCACGGCCCGCGACCTGCTCATCGGCATCACCGTCGTGCTGCCCGACGGCACCGTCGCGCGCTCGGGCGGCAAGGTCGTCAAGAACGTCGCCGGTTATGACCTGGGCAAACTCTTCACCGGCTCCTTCGGCACGCTCGGCGTGATCGCCGATGCGACGTTCCGGCTCCACCCGCTGCCCGCCGACCGGCGCTGGATCGTGGCCGTGGTCGAGCCGCCCCCGGTGTCGGAGCGCGGGCCGTGCCAGCTGCGGGAGCTGGCCGCGATGCTGGCCGCCGCCCAGGAGGAGCCGAGCGCGGTCGAGCTCGACTGGCCGCACGGGCAGGGGCCGGTCTGGATGACGGTCCTGGTGGAGGGCGCCGCGGCGGCCGGCCGGGCGCGGGCGCTGGCCGAGCGGATGGACCAGGTGGTGAGCGGCGCGGTGACCGGCGTGCGCGAGGAGCCGCCACCGCAGTGGGGGCTGATCGTGGACGACGGGCTGCTGGCCGAGGTGCGTTACCCGCCCGCCGCGCTGACGGGGGTGCTCGACGCCGTCCACTACAGCGGCTTCTCGCTGCGCGGCTCGGCGGTGACGGGCCGGCTCTGGCTGGAGCTCTGGGGCGAGCAGGATGAGCAGGACGAGGAGAAGGTCTCGGGCGCGGTGGCCGCGCTGCGCGAGCGGCTGGAGGGCCTCGGCGCCCGGCTCGTCGTGCACGCGACTCCGTACGAGAGCGTCGAGCGGTGGGGGCGCGTCGGCGCGCTGCCGCTGATGCGGCGGGTGAAGGAACGGTTCGACCCGGGGCGCTTGATGTCTCCCGGCCGGTTCGCGGGAGGGATCTGAGATGACCGCCGGGCCCGACCCGAAGCTGATCGGCGACTGTGTGCACTGCGGGTTCTGCCTGCCGACCTGTCCCACGTACGTGCTGTGGGGCGAGGAGATGGACTCCCCGCGCGGCCGGATCCACCTGATGAAGCAGCACGTGGAGGGCACGCCGGTGACCCCGGAGATGGCGGGCCACTTCGACGCCTGCCTGGGCTGCATGGCCTGCGTGACCGCCTGCCCTTCCGGGGTGCGGTACGACCGGCTGATCGAGCAGACCAGGGCCGTGGTGGAGCGGGAGCACGAGCGCGACCCGCAGGAGCGGGCGGTGCGCGGCCTGGTGTTCGGGCTGTTCCCGTACCCGCGCAGGCTGCGGCTGCTGCGGCCGGGCACAGGCCTGGTGCGGCGGCTGGCGCCGTTCCTGGAGCGGGCGCACCCGAGCCTGGGCGCGCTGGCGGCGCTGGCACCCGAGGTGCGGCGGCGGCAGCGGCTGCCCCGCCTGGTGCGGGCCAGAGGGCCGCGGCGGGCCGTGGTCGGCATGCTCGCCGGGTGCGTGCAGGGCGAGTTCTTCCCGCAGGTGAACGCGGCCACCGCGCGGGTGCTCGCGCTGGAGGGCTGCGACGTGCTGATCCCGGCCGGGCAGGGCTGCTGCGGGGCGCTGAGCGTGCACGCCGGTCGGCCCGAGCAGGCCAGGCGGCTGGCCCGGCGCACCATCCGGGCCTTCCGCAAGGCGGGCGTGGACACGGTGGTGGTCAACGCGGCCGGGTGCGGCTCGTCCATGAAGGAGTACGGCGACCTGCTCGGCGAGGAGCCCGGCTTCCGGGTGATGGACCTGTCGGAGTTCCTGGTCGCGCTGGGGCCGGTCGCCGAGCGGCGGCCGCTGCCGCTGACCGTGGCCTACCACGACGCGTGTCACCTGGCGCACGCCCAGGGCATCCGGTCGCAGCCGCGCGAGCTGCTGCGCGGCATCCCGGAGCTGACCGTGCGCGAGGTGCCCGACGCGGCGATCTGCTGCGGCTCGGCCGGCACCTACAACATCTTCCAGCCGGAGGCGGCCCGCGACCTGGGCGACCTCAAGGCCGAGGCGGTCGCCTCGACCGGCGCCGAGCTGCTGGTCTCGGCGAACCCGGGCTGCACCATGCAGATCGCCGCCGCGATGCGCCGCCGAGGGACGGCGATCCGGGTAGCGCACACCGCCGAGGTGCTGGACGCGTCGCTGCGCGGGGCCGCGCTGTGAGCGTGCAGTCGGTCGAGCGGGCGCTCGACGTGCTGGAGGCGCTGGCCGAGCGGGGCGGCGAGGCGAGCCTGTCGGAGATCGCCGCCCGCACGGGGCTGCCGTACGGGACCATCCACCGGCTGCTGCAGACCCTGCTGGCGCGCGGTTACGTGCGGCAGGAGTCCGACCGGCGGTACGCGCTGGGCGGCGGGCTGGTGCGGCTCGGCGGCGTGGCCGAGGGCATGGTCGGCGTCTGGGCGCAGCCGCATCTGGCCCGGATGGTGGAGCTGTCGGGCGAGACGGCCAACCTGGCGGTGCTCGAAGGCGACTTCGTCGTCTACGTGGCGCAGGCGCAGTCGCCGCGCAGGCTGCGGATGTTCGCCGAGGTCGGCAGGAGGGTGCTGCCTCACAGCACGGCGGTGGGCAAGGTGCTGCTGGCGTGGCGGAGCCCCGAGGAGGCGGTCACGCTACTGCGGCGCACCGGCATGCCGCGCCGCACACCCCACACCATCACCACCGCCGACGGCCTGCTCGCCGAGCTGGACGCGGTGCGCGACCGCGGCTACGCGCTCGACCTGGGCGAGGAGGAGCTGGGCGTGCACTGCCTGGCGGTCCCGGTGAGCGACGGCGACCGGGTGCTGGCCGCCATGTCGGTGTCGGGCCCGGCCGCGCGGATCGACGCGCTGGACCGCGACGAGCTCGCCCGGGGCATGCGGAAGATCGCCGACGCCTTCGCCGAGGAGCTGCGCTGACCTGCCGGAGATCGCGATTTCCGGCTTGAGGACTAAACTGTTGCGCTATGAGCAACAGCTCCGTGCAGTCCGTCGACCGTGCCATCGCCATCCTGGAGATCCTCGCCCGCGAGGGCGCCACCCGCGTGACGGACCTCGCCACGGAGCTTTCGGTGCACAAATCCACCGCCTCACGGCTCCTGGGCGCGCTGGAGCAGGGCGGGCTGGTGGAGCAGACCGGCGACCGGGGCCGCTACCGGCTCGGCGTCGGCGTGGTCCGGCTGGCCGGGGCCGCCACCGCGCAGCTCGACCTGGCCAAGGAGAGCAGGCCGGTCTGCCAGCGGCTGGCCGAGGAGGTCGGCGAGACCGTCAACATCGCGGTCGCCCGCGACGGCGACGTGGTCAACATCAGCCAGGTGCGCGGCCCGTCCGCGATCAGCGGGCAGAGCTGGGCGGGCGCCCGCACTCCCCCGCACGCCACCTCCAGCGGCAAGGTGCTGCTGGCGTTCGGCGCGCTGGAAGTGCCCGACGAGCTGGACCGGTACACCCCGCTGACCATCACCGACGAACGCCGGCTCGGGCTGGACGAGATCGTCGAGCGCGGCTGGGCGGCCGCGGTGGAGGAGCTGGAGGAGGGGCTGAACGCCGTCGCGGCCCCGATCAGGAACGTCGACGGCACGGTCGTGGCCGCCGTGAGCGCGTCCGGGCCGTCGTTCCGGCTGACGCCGCAGCGGCTGCCCGAGGTGGGCGAGTCCGTCGCCGAAGGCGCCCAGGAAATCAGCCAGCGGCTCGGCTATTACGGTTGAGACATGTGCCGAAGCATCAAGACCCTGCGTCCCCCGTACACCGAGGACGTCACCCAGGACGACGTGCGGGCGGCGGCGCTGCAGTACGTCCGGAAGATCTCCGGCTTCCGCAGCCCGGCGCCGCACAACGCCGAGGCGTTCGACCGGGCGGTGGAGGCGATCACCCAGGCCTCCGAGGAGCTGCTGGGCTCGCTGCGGGTCCGCGGCGCCCGTTGACACGAGCGCCCGCTGAGAGAAGGGTCCGGGTGTGACCCACGGACTCCAGGGGGCGATCATGATCAGCGGGCTTTACCGGGGGCGGGACGGCGATACGGCGCTGGAGCTCCGCGTCGACGTCGACGGGCCGCGGCCGACCGGCCGGGTGAGCGGCGACCTGTTCGCCACCGCGGGCGCGACCACGACCTATGAGGCGTCGTTCGTGGTGCGGGCGCCCGTCGTCACGGCGGCGGGCGATGAGACGCGGATCGAGGGGACGGGCGAGTTCTCGTCCGCGACGCCCGATCAGAAAGTGCGGGTGACGCTCGCCGGGGGGCGCGGCACCGCGCGGGTCGCCGGGCGCGATTTTCCCGTGGAGTTCGCCTCGCCCCACTTCCGCGAGGTCGTGCTGGAACAGGACTCGGTGGCCGGGACCGTGCCGTTCGTCGCGTACGACACCGGCACGCTCCAGGGGCCCGCCGCGTCGCCCGCGCGCAGGCTGGGCGTGGTGGAGGCCTGGGCGGAGGCGGGCGTCGCGCTGACCGTGACCGAGCCGGGCGTCATCCCGGCCGACGGCGCCGGTCCCGACCTGGCGTGGGACGACGCCGAGCTGCACCACGCGATGACCCAGCAGTTCAGCCGGTTCGGCGACGCGCCCGCCTGGCGGGTGTGGCTGCTCGTGGCGAGCCGGCACGTGGGCGGCTACCGGGGCATCATGTTCGACTACCGCGACGCCCACCAGCGGCAGGGCGCCGCCGTCTTCCACGACGCGATCAAGGGCGACTCGCCGCAGGCGCAACGGGCCCAGTTACGCACGTACGTGCACGAACTCGGGCACGCGTTCAACCTGCTCCACTCCTGGCAGAAGAACCTCGCCACGCCGCCCCAGCCGCTCGGCCCGCACGGCGGCTTCGGCGACCTGTCCTGGATGAACTACGTGCAGAACTACCGGCCCGGCGGCGAGGAGGCCTACTGGGCGGCGTTCCCCTTCCAGTTCACCGACGCCGAGCTGGCGCACCTGCGGCACGGCTTCTTCCACGACGTCGTCATGGGCGCCAACCCGTTCGGCGCCGGCGCGGCCGAGGTGAGCCCGTTCGAGCAGCCGCTGGAGGACCACTCCGGGCTGCGGCTGGAGGTGCGGGCCAAGGAGTCGTTCGGGTTCGGCGAGCCGGTGGTGGTCGAGCTCAAGCTCTCCTGTACGGGCGAGCCGCGCCTCACCCACGGCCACCTCCACCCCGACACGGAGTTCACCCAGGTCACGATCACCCAGCCGGGCGGCCGGACCCTGCTCTACCAGCCGATGATGCGGCACTGCGTCGACCACTCCCCCGAGACCCTGCTCGACGCCGCCGGCCCGGCCATGTACCGCAGCGCCTACATCGGGCACGGCCGCGACGGCCACTACTTCCAGCAGCCCGGCGAGTACCAGATCCGCGCCCAGTACATCGCCGCCGACGGCTCGCGCGTCGTCTCCCCGCCCTGCCCGGTGCGGGTCCGCTACCCGGCCACCGGCGACGACCACCGGGTGGCCGAGCTGATGCTGGGCGAGGACCAGGGCAAGCTGTTCTCGCTCCTCGGCTCCGACTCGCCCGCGCTGCGGCCCGGCAACGAGGCGCTGGAGGAGCTGCTCGACCGGTACGCGGAGCACCCGCTGGCGGTCTACGCCCGGATGGTCCAGGGGCTCAACGCCGAGCGCGGGTTCAAGTCGATCGGCGCGGACCGGCGGCTCCGGGTCCGGCCGCCCGACCCGCAGCAGGGCGTCCGGCAGCTCTCCCGGGTGGCGCGGGCGGGCACGATCGACAACATCACGCTCAACATGGTGATGCGCCGCTGGGCCAGGGCGGAGGCCCGGCAGGGCGACCTGGACAGGGCCCGGGCGGTCCTCGACGAGATGGTGGCGACCTTCCGCGACAAGGGGATCAACCCCGTCGTCCTGGGTCAGATCAGAAAGCAGGCCGAGACGACCGCCCAGGCCCTCAGCCGTGAAGCCTGACCGGACGGCCGTCCGCGCAGCCCACCTTGACCTCGACGTCCTCGGCGTCGTCGGCGTCCGGCTCGAACTCCACCTCGGCCTTGGAGCCGGGACCGGGCTCGACGCTGTCGACCGAGTAGCCCTGGGCGGGGCTCCAGGAGCGCAGCGTCACCTCGTCACCGGAGCAGGAGGCGATGACGGTGCCGCCCACGGTCCTGATCAGCTCCGTCTCGGGAGCAGCACTGGGGGTTGCTCCAGGGGTCTTGGTAACGGGGCTCGACGGGGGGCGAGCCGGGGTCGCGGTGACCCGGGTGAGGGCGGCGCGGGCCTCCTCCTGCGTCATCACGCGGCCGGAGGTGCCGGTCAGTCCGCCGCCGAGCAGCCCGAGCACCGCCACGGCCGCGCCGGTCGCGGCGATCGCGGTCACCACCCAGGCCAGGACGAGTCGCTTCACTCCGCCAGTTTTCCCCTCGTACGGCTAAAGGCGGGTTAAGAGCACCCTAAGAACGCGCCGTCTACGGTTTCACCATGTGACTCCTCCGCTCCCTCAGGGGAGCGGCTTCTCGCTAAGCCGCTTCCGCAGCCTGGCGAAGGGCAAGCCCTGCCCTCAAGATGTTCTTCGCCGCGTTCACGTCGGCGTGCGCGGCATGCCCGCACCCCGTACATCGGAATTCGGCCTGGGTGACGCGGTTCTCCGCAGCGCAGTGCCCGCATCGGGCGCAGGTGCGAGAGGTGTCGGCGGGGTTCACCGCGATCAGCTCTCGACCGGCGCTTTCAGCCTTGTACGACAGGATCGTCAGGAACACCCCCCAACCCGCATCCATAATCGAACGGTTCAGACCGGCTTTCGCCGCGACGTTGCGCCCGGGGGCGTCGAGCGTGCCGGACGCCGAGCGGGTCATGTTCGTAATGCGCAGGTCTTCGTGAGCCATCACGTCGTAAGCGCGGATCAGCGCGTTCGCGGCCTTATGCGCGTGATCGAGCCGCTGGCGGCGGACTTTGCCGTGCAGCGCGGCGACCCGCGCCACCTGCTTGCGGCGGCGCTTGGACCCGCGTTTCTTGCGGGCGAGGTCTCGCTGCGCGTCCGCCAGGCGGCCCGCGGTGGCGGCCAGATAGCGCGGGTTCGCCACGTGCGCGCCGTCGCTGGTGGTGACCAGCGAGGCGACACCCAGGTCGATCCCGGCCACCGCGCCGGCGGCGGGCAGAGGTGTGGCGGGCACCTCGTCGCACGACAGCACCAGGAACCAGCGGGAGCCCTCCCGCTTCACGGCGATCGTCTTCACCCGGCCGCGCACGGCCCGGTGCCGGTGGACGCGGACGTGCCCGACGCCCTGCAACCGGACGAACGTGGCCGAGCGGTGTTCGGGCTGGGAGTCCCACCGGCAGCCGTCGCCGTCCTTGGGCCACTCCACCGTGTCGAACCAGCCCCGGCCCTTGAAACGCGGGAACCCCGGCGTGCGCCCGGCCTTGACGCGGGCGAAGAACGCGCCGAACGCCTTGTCGAGCCGCCGCAGGGTGGCCTGTTGGGAGGAGAACGACCAGCGGCCCTGTCTGTCCGGGTCATCTCTGCGGATGTGTTTAAGGTCGGCGGACTGGTCGCGGTAGCGGACGCTCACGCCCGCGCGGGCGTAGGCGGTGCGGCGGTGTTCCAGGGCGGCGTTGTAGAGCTGCCGGTGGTCTTCGAGGCACGCCGCCAGCGCGGCGGCCTGCTTTACGGTGGGGCGCAGCAGGAACTTGAACGACCTGCGCACACTCCACCTCCTGTCACGTTTGGTAACGACAGCACCACGGTATCGGCTGGTGCCGACAAAAGCAGGGAAGGACATCGGTGATGCGCGAACCTGACAGGGCAGGGCACACTCGGGCCTTGGCATCGCTCCCGCTCCCGATTCCCCTGCCGCCTGAAGGTAATGATTCCCTCGGGAGAATTTGATGGCTGACATCCTGCTCATCGAGGACGACGTGGCGATCCGTACGGCGCTGAGCCGCGGGCTGCGGGATCTCGGCCATGCCGTCTCCTCCTCCCCCACCGCGCTCGACGGCCTGCGGCTGGCCGTGCAGGACCGTCCCGATCTGATCGTGCTCGATCTGGGCCTGCCCGACCTGGACGGCGCCGAGCTGCTGCGGATGCTGCGGGCGGTGAGCCAGGTGCCGGTGATCGTGGCGACCGCGCGCGACGGCGACGCGGAGATGGTGCCGGTGCTGGACGCGGGCGCGGACGACTACGTGGTCAAGCCGTACAGCGCCGCCCAGCTCGACGCCCGGATCAGGGCGGTGCTGCGCCGGGCCGGGGAGGCGGCGCCGGCTCCGCTGCAGGTGGGCGCGCTCCGGGTGGACCCGCGCGCCCGGCTGGCCGAGCTGGACGGCGCGGCGCTGGACCTGACGCCGCGCGAGTTCGACGTGCTGCACTATCTGGCGGCGCGGCAGGGCGAGGTCGTCACCAAGCGGGAGCTGCTGACCGAGGTGTGGCGGCTGCCGTACGGCGGCGCGGACAAGACCGTGGACGTGCATCTGTCGTGGCTGCGCAGGAAGCTGGGCGAGACGGCGGCGGCGCCGCGCTATCTGCACACCGTGCGCGGGGTCGGGGTGAAGCTGGTCGAGCCGTCGTGAGGCCGCCTGGACGGGGAGGTGCCCGATGAGGCGCTGGCTGGCGCTGCTGGTGGCCGCCACCACGTCGCTCGTGCTGGTCGCGCTGCTGGTGCCGATGGCGGTGCTGATCCGTACGGTGGCGGAGAACGGCGCGATGAGCCGCGCGACCGCCGCCGCCGAGTCGGTGGCCGTCGCGGTCGGCACCCCGGAACTGTCGCTGGCGGTGGAGCGGGTGGAGGCGCCCGTGACGGTGTTCCTGCCCGGCGGGCGGGTGATCGGCGTGCCGGCGGAGCGCACGGACGCGGTCCGGCTGGCGGCGACCGGCCGCAGCGTCACCGCCGAGGCCGGTGACGGCCGGGAGGTGCTGGTCGCGGTGCAGTCGCCGGAGGGCACCGTGGTCGTCAGGTCGTACGTGAGCGGCGGGGAGCTGCTGCGCGGCGTCCGGGAGGCGTGGGCGGCCCTGCTCGTGCTGGGGCTGGCGCTGGTCGTGCTGGGGATCGTGCTGGCCGACCGGCTGGCCAGGGCGGTGACGGGGCCGATCGGCGGGCTGGCCCGGGTGTCGCATCGGCTGGCGGGCGGCGATCTGGAGGCGCGGGCGGAGCCGGGCGGCCCTCCGGAGGTGCGGGCGGTCGCGCTGGCACTCAACCATCTGGCGGACCGGATCGGTGACCTGCTCGCCGCCGAGCGGGAGTCGGTGGCCGACCTGTCGCACCGCCTCCGTACGCCTCTGACGGGCCTCAGGCTGGACGCGGAGTCGCTGCGCGACCCGGAGGAGGCCGCGCGCGTGGGAGCGCGCGTGGACGCGCTGGAGCGCGCCGTGAGCTCGGTCATCAGCGACGCCCGCCGCCGCTCGGCCGGGCGCGAGTCCTGCGACGCCACCGCGGTGGTGCGGGAGCGGGTGCGGTTCTGGTCGGTGCTCGCCGAGGACCAGGGCCGCGAGGTGACGGTGGAGCTGCCCGACGGCGAGCTGCCCGTCGCGGCCGGCGCCGAGTCGCTGGCGGCGGGCCTGGACGCGCTGCTGGGCAACGTGTTCGCGCACACACCCGAGGGGGCGTCCTTCTCGGTACGGCTCGCGCCCCATCCGTCGGGGGCGGTGCTCGTGGTCAGCGACACCGGGCCCGGTTTCGACCCCGCTCTGCTGGCCCGGGGCACCAGCGGCGGCGGCTCGACCGGGCTCGGCCTGGACATCGCCCGCCGCCTCGCCGAGTCCACCGGCGGCGGCATGACGGTGTCGTCCGGCGGCGGCGCGAGGGTTGAGCTGACCTTAAGGCGTCCTTAGCGCGGCATTACCGGCCTGCGGGGTTCCCTTGGTGACATGCAGATCACGAAGAGAATCCTCGTCGCCGGAGCCGCCGCCCTGACCCTCGCCGCCGGGGGCACCGCCGCCTTCGCGGCCTCCCAGGACGCCCCCGAGCGGGACGCCGCCCAGCTCTCGGCGCCCCGGGTGACCGCCCAGCAGGCCATCGAGATCGCCCTGAAGGAGGTGCCGGGCTCGTGGGTGTCGGAGGTCGACCTCGACGGCCGCGGCAAGCGTGCGGACGTCTGGGAGGTCAAGACCATCAAGGGCGACGTGGAGTACGAGCTCGACATCGACGCCACGTCGGGCAAGCTGCTCAAGCAGGAGTCCGAGCGGGTGGACGACGACGACTGACGCTCAGCACTTGTCCAGGATGCCCTCCATCGCCTCCTTCTCGGCGCGGGTGACCCAGAGCTCGTACTTCGCCTTCACCTCGACCTGACGGGCGATGTACGGGCACCAGTAGGCCCGGCGCGGCGGCAGCCAGGTCGCCGCGTCGGAGTCGCTCTTCTGGCCGTTGAGCGGGCCGTCGACGGCGAGCAGGTTGAGCGGGTCGTTGGCGAACTCCTTGCGCTTGGTGTCCGACCACTGCTGGGCGCCCTTCTGCCAGGCGTCCGAGAGCGGGATCAGGTGGTCGATCTGGACCTTGCTGCTGGTGTCCTGGCCGCGCTTGAAGTTGATCGTCTTGCCGCTGTAGGGGTCCTCGAGAACTCCGGTGAGGACGATGCAGTCGTGGGTGCCCGGCTTGAACGTCTCGTCGGTCAGGTCGCGCTTGAGGATGTCGTTGCGGGTGTCGCAGCCGTTCCGGTCGACGTCCGCCCAGGCGGGTCCGAACTTCTTGCGGTCGAACCCGGTCTTCGGCGCCCGGCCCTTGACGGCCAGCTTCTCCAGCTTGGCGCGGGCCTCCTTGACGTTGACGTCGCTCTGGGCGGAAGTGCCGCCGCCGCGCTCCACCTGCCTTTCGAGTTGCGCTTCCAGCTCCCCGCAACCGGTGAGCATCACCACGGCGGCCAAACCCGCCACGACCGCCCGAGCACGCACTGCGACTCCCAGACTCGACTATCGAAGGTCTAGGTATATCAATTTCCGCTTTGCCTGCGCTTTATCCCTCTAGTGCATCGATCAACCACTCTCCGACATAGTTCGTGTACGAAGAGCGAACGTAGACGCGATACCCGTCGCCGAACCGCTGGATGATCACCGGGGCCTTGCCGAGGAGCGTCTGGGCGTGGCCGGTGAACACGGACGGATGCAGATCGATCGGGCATCCGGTCACCAGGACGTCCAGGGCGCCGGGTCCGGTGATCTCGATCACCGTCCGCTGGCCCGACACGTCCACCCAGCCGGGCTCCGGCTCGGCCTCCCCGGTCACCAGCCACCAGTCCGGTCCCAGCCGCATCCCCGTGCCCGGGTCCTCGCCCCGTACCTCCCAGATGGGCACGAACGCCACCTCCCGCACCCGCTTGCCGCCCGCCGCCTCGAACCGCTCCGCGAAGGCCGCCCCCGGGCTCTCCGCCCTGCCGCGGATGCCGGGCGGGACGCGGACGGCGGCGTCGTCCGCCGGGTCGCCGTCGCGCCGCAGGTTGTCCGGGTCGTAGAAGACCGGTGAGACGACGCGCACGGGGGTCGCGGTGTCACCCGAGATCGCCGTCAGCCGGTCGCCGGGCCGCACGTCCCGGGCCAGCGCCAGGCCGATGGAACGGCCCAGCGCGACGCTCGGGTAGCTGGAGGTGACGTGGCCCAGCATCGGGCCGCGTTCCCCCTCGGGGACGAGCTGGGCACCCTCCTCGACGCACACCGACGGGTCCTCGGTCAGCAGGCCCACCAGCCGTTTGCGGCCGGTCCGCGCGGTGTCGGGCCGCGCGTGCGAGCGCTTGCCGACGAAGTCCGGCTTGCGCCGGGACACGATCCACGCCATGCCGAGGTCCTGCGGGGTGACCGTGCCGTCCGTCTCCTGGCCGACGATCGGGAAGCCCTTCTCGGCCCGGAGCACGTGCATGGTCTCGGTCCCGTACGGAACGGCGCCGAGGTCCAGCACCGTCTCCCAGAGCGCCCGCCCGTACGGCCACGGGACGTTCACCTCGTACGCCGGCTCGCCCGAGAAGCTGATCCTGAACACCCGGCCCGGCACGCCGAGCACGCCGGTCTCCGCGCAGCGCATGAACGCCAGGCCGAGCGCGCCGGGGGCGACGGCGGCGATCACCGTCCGCGCCCGCGGGCCGGCCACGACGACGGTGGCCCAGTGGTCGGTGACCGAGGTGAACCGGACGTCCAGGGACGGCCACTCGGTCTGGTGCCACTCCTCCAGCCAGTCGAGCACGGCGGCGGCGTTCCCGGTGGTGGTGGTCATCAGGTAGTGGCGCTCGCCCAGCCTGCTGGTGGTGCCGTCGTCGAACACCATCCCGTCGGCGGTGCACATCAGCCCGTAGCGGCAGGCGCCGACGGGGAGCGTGGAGAACACGTTGGTGTAGATCCGGTCCAGGAACGCGCCCGCGTCCGCGCCCCGGATGTCGATCTTGCCCAGGGTGGAGGCGTCCATCGCGGCCACGGCCGTGCGGGCGGCCGCGCACTCGCGCCGCACCGCCTCGGTCATGGTCTCGCCGTCCCGCGGGAAGTAGCGGGGGCGTTTCCACTGGCCGACGTCCTCGAACACCGCTCCCCTGGCGAGGTGCGCGCCGTGCATGGCGGTGGTCCTGACGGGGTCGGAGAGCGCGCCCCGGTCGCGCCCGGCCAGCGTGGCGAACGACACCGGCGTGTACGGGGGACGGAACGTGGTGGTGCCGACCTCCCCGGGCGCCGCGCCCAGCAGCTCGGACAGCACCCCGACGACCAGGGCGCCGGAGGTCTTGCCCTGATCGGCGCCGGTGCTCGCGGTGGTGAACCGTTTGACGTGCTCCACCGAGCGCATCCCGGCCCCGGTGGCCTTCGCCACGTCGGCGACGGTGACGTCCCGCTGCAGATCCACGAACGCCGTCGGATCCGGGTCCAGTTCCCCCCAGTACGCCGCGGGCGCCCTCAGCACCTCCTCATCCGACTCCGGCACCCGGAACTCGGTGAGCGACGACCGGTAGCCGTCCTCGATCGCCTGGGCGGTGCTGTAGAGGCCGCGGCAGGCGCCGACCGGGGTGACCGTCCGGGCAGGGCCGGCGGGGACGAAGGCGCGCAGGGTGTCGTCGAAGCGCAGCCTGCCCTGCGCCTGGCCGAACAGGTGCACCGCCGGGTTCCAGCCGCCCGCCACGGCCAGCAGGTCGGCCTCCACCCGCCGGTCGCCGATCAGGACGGCCGCGAGGGTGCCGTCGCCGCCGGGCACTGTGCCGGTGACTGTGCCGGTGACTGTGCCGGTGACGACCTCGCCGCCGGAGCGCGGGTCCACGACGGCGGCGATCTCCACCCCGGCCGCCGCCAGGTCGCGCGCCGCCTCGTACCCCGAATCCGCGCAGGCGTAGACGACCGCGCGGTTCCCCGGCCGCACCCCGTACCGGTTGACGTAGGTGCGCGCGGCGGCGGCGAGCATGACGCCCGGCAGGTCGTTGCCGGGGAACGGCAGCGACCGCTCGTGCGCCCCGGTGGCCAGCACGACGCGGCCCGCGCGGAAGTGCCAGAGCCGTTCACCGCGCGGGCGGCGCTCGACGGCGACGACGTAGCCGTGGTCGTAGCAGCCGATCGCGGTGGTCCTGGTGAACACCCTTACCTCGGGCAGCGCGGCCAGGCGGGACTCGGCCGAGGCGACCCAGTCGAGCGCGGGCGCGCCGTCCAGCCGGACCCGGCTGCCCAGCAGATCGCCTCCGAGCCGGGGCTGATCGTCGACCAGGATGACCCGTACGCCCGATTCCCCGGCCGCGAGCGCGGCGGCGAGCCCGGCCGGTCCGCCGCCCACGACCAGCACCTCGCAGTGCAGGTAGCCCTTGTCGCAGCGGCGCTCGTCGGGGGCGGAGGGGTCGAGGCGGCCCTTGCCGCGCAGGCTCCACGCCTCCAGGCCCGCGTGCAGTTCGACGGCGGTGGCGGGCAGCATCGGGTCGGCGCCGATCCGTACCAGCGCGTTCGGCTCCTCGGGCCCGGCGGTGAAGATGCCACGCGGCCGGCCCAGGTTCACGCTCCGCCCGGCGACGCGTACGCCCGAGGCCAGCAGCGCGGAGGCGAGCGTGTCGCCCGGATGGCCGTGGAGCGGCCGGCCGTCGAAGCGGAAGGGCAGCGTGACGGAGCGGTCGATCAGACCGCCGGACGGGAGACGGCTCATGGGGCCTTCCGGATCTCGTGGGTCACGGTGTGCCGCTCGACGGTGAACCAGGTGCGGCAGCCGAGCGCGTGGAACCAGCGCTCGCGGAACCAGCCCCTGGGGTTGTCGCGGACGAACAGGTACGCGGCCCAGTCCTCGTCGGACAGCCCGGCGGGGTTGGCGGGGTAGGCGACGCCGGCCTGCCCGCCGTAGCGGAACTCGTTCTCGTCGCGGGGCCCGCAGAACGGGCAGTCCAGGAGCATCATCAGTGGGCCACCGCCGCCGCGCCGTGCTCGTCGACGAGCGCCCCGCTGGTGAACCGGTCGAGCGCGAACGGCTCGGCCAGCGGATGGGGTTCGTCGCGGGCGATGGTGTGCGCGTAGACCCAGCCGGCGCCGGGGGTGGCCTTGAAGCCGCCGGTCCCCCAGCCCGCGTTGACGTACAGGCCGTCGACCGGGGTGCGGCCGATGATCGGGGAGGCGTCCGGGGACACGTCCACGATGCCCGCCCAGGTGCGCAGCACGCGCGCCCGGCTGAAGATCGGGAACAGCTCCAGCGCCGCCGCCATCTGCGCCTCGATCACGTGGAAGGCGCCGCGCTGCCCGTAGGAGTTGTACGGGTCGATGCCGGCGCCCATGACCAGTTCCCCCTTGTGGGCCTGGCTGACGTACACGTGCACCGCGTTCGACATGACCACGCAGCCGAGCACCGGCTCCAGCAGCTCCGACACCAGCGCCTGCAGCGGGTGCGACTGGAGCGGCAGCCGGAGCCCGGCCTTGGCGGCGAGCACGGAGGTGTGACCGGCGGCGGCGAGCGCGACCTTCCCGGCGGCGATCCGGCCGCGCGTGGTCTCGACGGCGCGGACCCGGCCGTGCGCGATCTCGAATCCGGTCACCTCGCAGCCCTGGATGAGGTCGATCCCGCAGGCGTCGGCCTTGCGGGCCAGCGCCCAGGCGACGTGGTCGTGCTTGGCGATGCCGCCGCGCCGCTGGAGCGTGCCGCCCAGGACGGGGTAGCGGGCGTTCCCGGAGACGTTGACGATGGGGCAGAACTCGGCGACCTCGGCGGCGTCGAGCCATTCGGCGTCCACGCCGTTGAGCCGGTTGGCGTTCACCCGCCGCCTGCCCTCGCGCACGTCGCCGAGGGTGTGCGCGAGGTTGAGCACGCCGCGCTGGCTGAACTGCAGGTCGTAGCCGAGCTCGTCGCTCAGCCCCTCCCACAGTTTGAGCGAGTGCTCGTAGAGGGCGGCGCTCTCGTCCCACAGGTAGTTGGAGCGGATGATCGTGGTGTTGCGCGCCATGTTGCCGCCGGCGAGCCAGCCCATCTCCAGGACGGCCACGTCCGTGATGCCGTGGTCGCGGGCCAGGTAGTGGGCGGTGGCCAGGCCGTGGCCGCCGCCGCCGACGATGACGACGTCGTAGGCGGGTTTCGGGTCGGGGTCGCGCCAGAGGAAGTCGGGGTGGGTCACCGTCGGATCTTCTCCATCTCCGGGTCGAAGAGCGGTTCGGCGGCGACCTCGGCGGGGACGCGCCGCCCGAAGTAGGCGACGTCCACGCGGGTGCCGGGCTCGGCCAGCTCCGCGGGCAGCCAGGCGTAGGCGATGGGCCGCCGGATCGTGTGGCCGTAGGCGGCGCTGGTGACGTACCCGACGGTGCGTCCCTCGTACCGGACCGGTTCCTGGCCCATGACGACCGCGGCGGTGAGCAGCGGCGCCAGCTTGCGCGTGACGTCCGGGGAGAGCGCGTCGCGGCCGATGAAGTCCTTGCCCGGCTTGACCGCGAACCCCAGCCCGGCCTCGTACGGGTCGTGCTCCGGCGTCATGTCGGCGCCCCACATGCGGTAGCCCTTCTCCAGCCGGAGGCTGTTGAACGCGGCCCTGCCCGCCGCGATCGGCAGGCCGGTCGCCCAGAGCATGTCCCACAGCTTCAGGCCGAGGTCGGCGGTGGTGTAGAGCTCCCAGCCCAGCTCGCCGACGTACGAGACGCGCATCGCGAGCACCGGCACCTGGCCGACGTGTCCGGTCTTGCACGTGAAGTACCGGAAGCCGGTGTGGGATAAGTCCATGTCGGTGAGCGGCTGCACCAGCTCCCTGGCGCGCGGCCCCCACACGCCCACGCAGCAGGTGCCGGGCGTGATGTCGCGCACGTACACGCCGCCGGGCGCGTGCCGGGAGATCCAGTCGAGGTCCAGGTTGCCGTTCGCACCGATCTGGAACCGGTCCTCCTCGATCCTGGCCACGGTGAGGTCGGAGCGGATGCCTCCCCTGGTGTCGAGCATGAGCGTGTACGTGACGGAACCGGGCTTCTTGTCCACGTCGTTGGTGGTCAGGCGTTGCAGGAACGCCGCCGCCTTCGCGCCGCCCACCTCGATCCGCTTGAGCGGGGTCATGTCGTAGAGCGCCACGGCCTCGCGGGTGGCGTGCGACTCGGCCGCGGCGATGGGCGACCAGTAGCGGCTCGCCCAGGCGTCCCGCGCCTCCTCCGCTTGTACGAGGTCGTCCAGGAGCGGCCGGTTGGCCTCGAACCAGTGCGGCCGTTCCCAACCGGCTCCCTCCAGGAAGAAGGCGCCCAGCTCGCGCTGGCGGGAGTAGAAGGGGCTGGTCCGCATCGGCCGGGGCGACTCCATCGGCTGCAGCGGATGGACGACGTCGTACACCTCGACGAAGTTCTGCGCCCCGCGCTCGGCGATGAACGCCGGGGAGAGCTGGACCGGCTCGAACCGGCTCAGCTCGCACTCGTGCAGATCGATCGGGGACGCGCCGTCGACCAGCAGCTCGGCCAGCGCCTTGGCGACCCCGGCCGAGTGCGTCACCCAGACGGCCTCGGCCAGCCAGAACCCGTCCAGGTGCGGCGCCTCCCCGATCAGCGGGAAGCCGTCGGGGGTGAAGGAGAAGACGCCGTTGATGCCGTCGCCGTACTTGGTCTCGGCCAGCGGCGGCAGCAGCTCGCAGGCGTCCCGCCAGGCGGGGTCGAAGTCCTCCTCGGTGAAGGTTTGGACCGACGGCATCGTGGTGGCTTTCCGGGCGATCTCGTGCTGGGCGACGGGCATCGGGCTGTGCGCGTACGAGCCGACGCCAATCCGGTCGCCGTGGTGGCGGAAGTACAGGTCGCGGTCCTGGTGGCGGAGGATCGGCCCGGTCCCGCGGCTGCCCGGCACCGGCCCGGATCTCGCGTACTGATGGGCCAGCGGCAGGAGCGGCACGGTCAGCCCGGCCATCGCCCCGATCGACGGCCCCCAGAACCCCGCCGCGCAGACCACCACCTCCGCCTTGATCACCCGGTAGCGGTCACCGTCCTCGACGGCGACGCCGGTCACCCGGCCGCCGTGCTGCTCGATGCCGACCACGGTGTGCCCGCCGAGGAACCGCGCGCCGCGCCCGGCCGCCCGCCGCGCCTGCGTCTCGCAGCAGCGGACGGCGTCGGCCAGCCCGTCTGACGGCACATGAAAACCGCCGAGCACCTGGCCCGGATCGAGCAGCGGCCACAGCTCGGCGCAGGCGGCGGGATCGATCAGCCGGCCCTCGACGCCCCAGGACTCGGCCCAGCCGTGCTTGCGGTGCAGGTCCTGCCAGCGCTCCTCGGTGGTCGCCACCTCCAGGCCGCCGACCTGGTCGAAGCAGCCCAGCTCGGTGTACTTCCGCACGGTGTACGAGGCGAACGCGGTCATGGTCTTGGACGGGTTCGTCTGGAAGACCAGGCCCGGGGCGTGGGAGCTGGAGCCGCCGGTGGCGGGGAGCGGCCCCCGGTCCACGACCGTGACGTCGGTCCAGCCCCGTGCCGTCAGCTCGTCGGCCAGGGCACAGCCCACGATGCCGGCTCCTATGATCACCAATCGAGGCCGGCTCGTCATGGGCCCTCCGGTTGTTCCTTAATGCGCAACACAACACCGGACTACGCAACGAACATAAGGCCCAGCGATCCCAGCGACAAGAGCGGGGTTTCTGCTTCGAAGACGGATCGTCTCGTCTCGTTGCTAGGATCGGCGCCATGCAGCGCAGAACCACACCCGGCTCGAGCCGCCGCAGCGAAGCCTCCCGCCGCGCCATCCTCACGGCCGCCTTCGAACTGGCCGGCGAGGTGGGCTACGCCAAGCTCAGCATCGAGGGCATCGCCGCCCGCGCCGGCGTCGGCAAGCAGACCATCTACCGATGGTGGCCCTCCAAGGGCGCGGTGCTCTTCGACGCGATCCTGAGCCTGTCGGAGGGCCCCGAAGGTTCGGCGCTGCCCGACACCGACGACCTCGAAGCCGACCTCAAGGCGGTGCTCCGGGCCACCGTCGACGAGCTCGCCGACCCGCGCTTCGACCGCCCGCTCCGCGCACTCGCCATCGAGATCACCCAGGACCCCAAGCTCGCCGCCCTCTACGCCGAGCGCCTCGACGGTCCGATGCAGGAACTCAAGAAGGCCCGCCTCCGCGCCGCCCAGAAAGCCGGGCAACTCCCCGGCGACCTGGACCTGGACGTGGCGGTCGACCTGATCTGGAGCCCACTGCTCGGCCGCTGGCTGTACCGCTCGGGCCCCCTCACCCACGCCTACGCCGACGCCGTCGTGGAAACGGCCCTACGCGGCCTCCGCCACAACACCGAACCCGCAAGCTGACCACCCCGCCCTGAGAGCCAGAACGCGGCGATCGTCTCTCGCCTCCCCGCCAGCTGGGCAGAGTGGCCGGTCGGGCGGGCGAGCGGGCGGTCGGTGTCCGGCCGCGCCTACCACCGCCGCGTTGAGCCCACGGGCGCAGACCTGCACGATCTGCGCCCGCGTGGCCAAACCCCGCGCGGTCGAGCGACGACCGGCCCATCCCCCGCTAACGTCGCCCGCTCGACCTGGCTGAGTACGAGCGGTTCCAGTCTTTTGTCGACCAGTTCGTTAGAGGCCGTACTCCTTGACGATGCGCTCGTGCCGCTCGACCTCGACGCCGACCTCGCGGGCCAGGTCGAGCCAGGCCAGCGGGTGCGACCAGCGCTCGGTGGCGTCGTCGAGCAGGGCGTCGACCTCGACGGCCGTGACGCCGGGCGGCACCGCGACCCAGCCGAACACGCCGGGGATCTGCTCGCCGGTCGTCGGGTGGGTGACCTGGTAGTTCTCGTCGCTGTAGACCCACATGGGCCAGCCGCGCTCGGCCATGACCTCGGTGAACTCGGTCCAGTCGGCCTCGCTCGGCGCGGCGCCGTCGAAGAAGTAGCTGGTGTAGCCGCCGGGCCGCAGGATGCTCACGGCCGCGAAGGGCGGCACGAAGTTCTTCTGCTCCTCGGGGTCCTCGGGCAGCGGCTCCAGCAGCTGCGGGTCGAAGACGACGAGGTCGCCCGCGTTGTACTCCATGCCGCGCGGCTGCGGCAGCGCCAGCCGGGCGGTGGCGGGGCCGGTGCGGATGGACAGGACCTGGCGGCGGCCGCCGTCGGGGGCGGGGAGGATGACCCGGATGAGGCCCATCTCCTCCTCGATCGGCCCTTCCTTGGACTTGATCGGCATGCCGATCTTGGCGGCGCCCTTGCGGACGGTCGCCCAGTCTTCGGCGGCGGTGGCCATGACGATCATGCGCCAGGTGTCTTCGTCGGTGAGCTCGTCGAGGACTTCGAGCAGCGCCTGGGCGCCCTTGGCGTTCTGGTCGAGCTGCTGGGCGGCGGTGGCGACGATGCGCCGGGCGTCGACCCCGGCACCGGCGGCGACGGCGTGCTCGGCGTTGTCGAGGGCTTCGGGCCAGCGCTCGCGGGCGGTGTGGAGGCGGGCCAGCGTGAGGTGCTTGGTGGCGTGCGGCAGCATGCCGGCCATCTGCTCCAGCCGCTCGTCCTGCCGGGCCTCGATGAGGAGCGTGGTGAGGTAGCCGATGTCGTCGGCGTCGGCGGTGGCGATGTCGCCGGTGTCGACGAGCATCTTCCAGTAGATGTCGGCGCCGGCGCTGGGGTAGCCCAGGAAGCCGAGCGTGGTGGTGTGGCGGCGGGTGGCCTCGATGTCCTTGCCGGACAGCGGGGCTAGCCAGCCGATCCAGCGCTCGGGGTCGGCGTTGTAGCCGTCGGCGGCGTCGAAGTAGCCGACGCGCTCCTCCAGGGGGCCGGGCGCCTCGGGCTCGGCGGTCGCCTCGGCGGCGGCCCGCAGCGCGGCGACGCGCTCGGCCACGCCGGTGTCGTCGCGCAGCTCGGCGGCGGCGGACTCGGCCAGGTCGGCCAGCGCCTTGGCCTGCCAGACGCCCTGCCGGGCGACGGCCAGGTCGCCCGCCACCAGGGCGAGCTCGACGCGGGCGCGGTAGCCGCCCATCATGCCGAAGTAGTCGATCCACTGGCGCAGCACCCGGCCGAGCTGCCAGGTGTTGGTGATCTGGGCGGAGCCGGACAGCTTGGAGACGGCCTGCGCCCACTCCACGAACACCCGCGGGTGCTCGCCGACCACGTCGAGGTCGGGCAGCGCGTCGACGGCCTCGTTCAGGCGGTCGAGCGTGGCCAGGATGAGGGCGCGGCGCACGCCGTCGCGGTGCTCCTTGGCGACCGGGTCGTCGGCCTGGAAGCCGGTGGCGGCCTGCAGCGCCTTGAGCGCGTCCTCGGCGCGGCCCGCGGCCAGGAGCGCGCGGGCGCTCTCGGCGCCGAGCTCCCAGCTCGCCTCGCGGCCCGCGGCCTGCAGCCGCTCGGCGGCGGACTTGGCGTAGGTGAGGGCCTCTTCGGTGCGGTCGGCGTCGATCAGCGCGGAGACGTACTGGGTGACCAGGCCGCTGTAGGCGGGCCCGGACGGGTCGGCCTGCTCGATGGCCGGGGCCAGCAGCTCCAGCCGCTGGGCCGCGTAGCCGGGGCCGTCGGCGTTGGCCCAGGTGAGGGCGAGCGCCTCGACGGCGGCCGGGGTGGCCGGGCAGTCGCGGACGTCTTCGCGCTGGGCGAACTCGAGGAGCGACTCGGCGTCCTCGATCGCGACCGCGCCCTGGGCGCGGTCGCCGATGCGGCCGACGAGGTGCCAGTAGCGGGCGTAGAACTCCAGCCAGGGCTGCTCCAGGGTTTCCGCCTGCTGGGCGATGGCCGGGGCCATCACGTCGAGCTGCGGGTATCGCCCTTCGTAGGCCTGCGCGGGCAGGTCTCCCAGAGCCATGGCGAGGCCCACGTTGCCCGCCTCGGAAAGCTGCTGCTGGGTTTCGCCGACCCACGCCCAGATGTCCACGTCCATGGGCAGTCAGTCTGCCAGGTCAATGGGCGTCCCCCAAACGCAGAAGCCCAATGAGCTCGTCCGATTCGTCGCTATTTAGCACGGAAAATACCTGTGCCATCAGATCGTCCGTGACCTCTTCCGCAGCCGCCCGGCGTGCGACAACGCCGGAATCCGGCCGCGGATACGGTTCAGGCCACTCGAAGAACTTCGCGATCATCTCGCCGCTCCGCGGGCCGAAGGGCGTGCCCTCGTGATCGGCGGCCAGCGTGGCCTCCAGCGGGCTCAGCCCGGCCGCGAGCACCGCGCCGGTGTGCAGCCCTCCGCGCAGCTCGCGTACGACGTGCATGAGCTGGACGGCCCGCGCGGGCGGGTCACCGGCCAGCGGCACGGCCCGCCACCCGGCGAAGAGCGGCGCCCCCACGGGCGAGGCCGCGGCGACGACCTTCTCCAGCAGCTCGGCGATCCTCGCGCAGCCGTCGTGGCCGCCGAGCTTGCGCCGGCCCCACTCCTGGCACACCCGCGCGTACAGCTCGACGGCCTGCTCGACGGGCAGCTTCCGCCCGCCCTCCCAGCTCTCCCTGACGTGCCCGGCCGGGAAGAACGCGGCCACCGAGGTCACCACGTCGGCGTCGCACTCGCCGAGCACCCCGCAGCGCCCGCGGAAATAGAACTCCCGGGGCCCCAGGCCGTACTCGTCGCAGACGGCCTTGGCCTCGCGGGAGATCATGAAGCCGCCGCCGTAGAGCCCGATGGGCGCCTTGGTCTGGACGGCGGTGGTGCGCGGGTCTGCCATGTCCACCCCTCTCGGTTCGGGAAGCAGACCCAGCATCGCCTAGGAGAACATCATTCTGCAAGCATGAGCTCGCCCGAGGCCACGATGACCGCCGGGCCGCGCAGGTAGCTGGTGTCGGAGTCGAGCACGACGGTGAGCGTGCCGCCCGGCACCTCGATCGTCCACGTGCCGGTGGTCTCGCCGGACAGCGAGGCGGCCGCGACCGCGGTGGCGACCGCGCCGGTGCCGCAGGAACGGGTCTCGCCGGAACCGCGCTCGAAGACCCGCATCACGGCCCGGCTGGTGCCGACCGCGTTGAACAGCTCGATGTTGACCCCCGTGGGGAACACCGCCGGGTCGAAGGTCGGCTGGTGGGTGAGGTCGAGCTGGACCACCGGGTCGCCGATCGAGCACGCCAGGTGCGGGTTGCCCAGGTCGACGCGGACGCCCTCGTACTCGTGACCGCCCACCGTGGTGACGCTGGTGCCGAGCACCACGGGCTTGCCCATCTCGATCGTGATCTCGCCGTCGGGCTCCATCCGGACCCGCCGGGTGCCGCCCCGGGTGGCGATGGCGAACTCTCCGGACCCCACCAGCCCCGCGTCGACCAGGTAGCGGGCGAAGACGCGGGAGCCGTTGCCGCACATCTCCGCCATGCCGCCGTCGGCGTTGCGGTAGTCCATGAACCATTCGGCCTGCTGGTCTGCCACCTCGGGCACCAGCTTGGTGGGCACCACGCGGAGCACACCGTCGGCCCCGATGCCGGTCCGCCTTTCGCAGATCCGGGCGACCAGGGAGGCGGGAAGGTCGAGCTCGCCATCCGGGTCGGGAAGGATGACGAAGTCGTTCTCGGTACCGTGCCCCTTGAGAAAGCGCATTACCCCATTTTATCCGGACGCCTGTCCGGCTATGAGCGCGAGGGATCTGTCAAGCAGCCGGGGGTCGTCGTACGGCAGCCACCGGACCCGCGGATCGCGCCGGAACCACGACTCCTGCCGCCGGGCGAACCGCCGGGTCGCCCGCACCGTCTCCGCGAACGCCTGCTCCTCCGTCCACTCCCCCTGCAAATAGCGGATCACCTGCGCGTACCCGAGCGCCCGCCCCGCGGTGCGGCCCTCGGCCAGGCCCCGCCCGAGCAGCTCCCGCACCTCGTCGACCAGCCCCGCCGCCCACATCCGCCCGACCCTGGTCTCGATCCGCTCGTCCAGCACCGGCCTGGGCACCTCCAGCCCGATCTGCACGCTCGGGTAGACCGCCTCGTAGGACGGCATGGTCGCCGAGAACGGCCGGCCGGAGTGCTCGATCACCTCCAGCGCCCGCACGATGCGCCGCCCGTTGCTGGGCAGGATCGCCTCGGCGGCGGCCGGGTCGAGCTCGCGCAGCCGCTCGTACAGCGGGCCGGGGCCGCGCTCGGCCAGCTCCGCCTCCAGGCGGGCCCTGATCTCGGGATCGGTGCCGGGGAACTCCAGATCGTCGATGGCCGCCCGGACGTAGAGCCCGCTCCCGCCCACCAGCACCGGCACGTCGATCGCCTCGATCAGCGGCCTGACCAGCTTCTGGTACTCGGCGACGCTGGCCGTCACCGTCACGTCCCAGATGTCGAGCAGGTGATGGGGCACCCCGCGCCGCTCGGCCTCGGTCAGCTTGGCGGTGCCGATGTCCATGCCCCGGTAGAGCTGCATGGAGTCGGCGTTGATGCACTCCCCGCCCAGCCGCAGCGCGATGTCGACGGCGAGGTCGGACTTACCGGCCGCGGTGGGCCCCACGACGGCGATGACTGGATGACGCACGCCTACCAGTGTCGGCTACAGATCGAGCAGTGTGGGCTGGAGGTAGCCCTCGTGGGTCAGGAGCCAGCGCTTGGTCTCGACTCCGGTGCCGCCGCTGAAGCCGCCCAGCCCGTTGCCCGCGACCACCCGGTGGCACGGGATGACGATCGGCGTCGGGTTGGATCCCATGATCGAGCCGATCGCGCGCGCGGGCACGCCGGTGCCGCTCAGCTCCGCCAGCTCGCCGTAGGTCACCGCGCTTCCGTACGGGACCTCGTACAGCGCCCGCAGGACCTCGCGCCGCACGCCCGAGGTGAGCCGCCAGTCGAGCGGCGTGGTGAACCGGCGCAGGCGGCCGGCGAAGTAGGAGAGCAACTCCTCGGCCGCGAAGGCCGTACGATCCGGGTCATGGACCTCAGGCAGGCCGAGGCGGTCACGGATCCGCTCCCGGGTTCCCCAGCCCGACGCGACCAGCCCGTCCTCGGTGACGGCCAGCACGAAGCGCCCGACCGGCGTCGGCACGTCGGCGAAGGCGACGGTGGTCATCGTGTCGTCGCGTGAGCTCGTCATCCTCGGCACCTCCAGTGCGGTCCCTACCCGCCACCGTAACCACAACGGCTACCTGCTGCGCTGGGACGGCCAGGGCTTCCTGTTCGACCCGGGCGAGGGGACGCAGCGGCAGATGCTGCACGCCGGGGTGAGCGCCACCGACGTGCACTGGATCTGCGTGACGCACTTCCACGGCGACCACTGCCTGGGCGTGCCCGGCGTCGTCCAGCGCATCGCGCGCGACAAGGTGCGCCACCCGGTGCGGGCGGTCTTCCCGGCCTCCGGCAAGGAGTACTGGCGCAGGCTGCGGCACGCCTCCGTCTTCGCCGACACCGGCGTCATCGAGGAGCATCCGGTCTCCGGGCCGCTGGACTCGGCGGGGCCGCTGATCGCCCGCCGCCTGTCCCATCCAGTCGAGTCGTACGGGTACCGCGTCCAGGAGCCGCCGGGCGTGCGGATGCTGCCGGAGCGGCTGGCCGCGCACGGCATCCGCGGGCCCGAGGTGAGCGAGTTGCAGCGCACCGGCTCGGTGCGCGGGGTGACGCTGGCCGAGTGCAGCGTGCCGCGGCCGGGCCAGAGCATGGCGTTCGTCATGGACACCCGGCTCTGCGACGCGGTGTTCACGCTGGCGGACGGGGTCGATCTGCTGGTCATCGAGGCCACGTTCCTGTCGGGCGAGCAGGCGCTGGCCACCGAGTACGGGCATCTCACCGCGTTCGAGGCGGGGCGGGTGGCGGCCGAGGCGGGGGTGCGGCGGCTGGTGCTCACGCACTTCTCCGAGCGCTACAAGCTGGCGCACGAGCCTGCTTTCCTGGAAGAGGTGCGGCGCAGCTACGACGGGGAGGTGTTCCTGGCGCGCGACCTGATGCGCGTCCCCGTGCCGCGCCGCCGCCGCTGACGACGGGAGGCCTCGCGTGACCCACCCCGGCGCGTTCCTGTACGCGGGCATGCTGACCACCCCCGAGGCTCTGCTGCGGGTGGAGGAGATCTCGCGCTGGGAGGAGTACGGCGCGGGCCCGCACGAGATCGGCCGGTGGACGAGGCCGAGGAGCGCGCCGCCGCCCTCCCGTCCTCGCGCCGGGCGGCGGTCATGGAGGCGGCGGAGCGGTTTCTCGCCGACCGGGTGCGTCCCTTCGAGCGCGACCGGGCCGCGTGCCTGGCGTACGCGGTGCTGCTGGAGCTGGGCGAGGTCTCGTACGAGACACAAGAGGTCGACGGGCGGACCTGGCTCACCCCGCTGCAGCAGGAGATCCACGACTCGCAGATGGCCGGTGCCCGACCGGTGCCGCACCTGCGGTTCGAAGGCGAGCGCGGGCCGGTGGGGTACGTCTACCGGGCGGGCGGGCAGTGGGTGCTGGACTTCGGCGAGAGCCCCGAGGGCCGCGAGATCGCCGCCGCCGTCCGCCACTGGCGGGACGTCGTGCCGCGTGTCCGGTACGACGCGGTCCCCGGCGATCCGGTCGAGTGGCTGCGTGGCCTGGCCGCGGCCTTGACGGGACGTCACCAGGCACAGCTGGTCGTGGAGGAAGGTCAGTAAGGGCTGCGGCCCCCGGCGACGGCGTTGATCATCTGGACGGCGTACCCGTGCGCCGCCTCGTGCAGGCCGTGGCCGTAGCTGACCCGGGCGACGCCCAGCTCCGCCAGCCTGGCGAGGCTCGGGGTGCCCGGCGTGAACAGGATGTTGACCGGGCCGCCCGTCTCGTCCACGAGCGCGCCGATCTCGGCCTCGTCCGACAGCGCGATCGGGTAGACGCAGTCGGCGCCCGCCTCCAGGTAGCGCCGGGCGCGCGCGACCGCGTCGGCCCGTCCGCCGCCGTCCTTGGCGATGTAGGTGTCGATCCTGGCGTTGATGACCAGCTCCGGGCCCGCCGCGGCCCGCACGGCCGCCAGGAACGCGGCCTGCTCGGCGGGGTCGATCATTTCCTGCGTACGGGGATCGGAGTCCTCCAGGTTGCAGCCCACGGCGCCGGTGGCGAGCAACCGCTCGGCCAGCTCGGCCGGGTCCAGTCCGTAGCCGCGCTCCAGGTCGGCCGTCACCGGCACGTCCACCACCCGGACGACCCGGGACACCGCGGCCAGCATCTCGGCCACCGGCGTCTGCTCGCCGTCCTCGTATCCCAGCACCCGCGCCATCGCGGCGCTCCCGGTCGCCACCGCCGGGAAGCCCGCCTCCCGCACGGCCCGCGCGGACGCGGCGTCCCACGCGTTCGGCAGGATCAACGGCTTACCCGGCACGTGCAGGGCACGCAGTGCCGCCGCCTTGTCAATGGTCATGGCCTGAACCCTACGGAGGCGGTGGCCGGTGGCAGTAGGTCCAGTGCCCGCGATAACCGGTGAGCCACTTCGGCTCTGCGGAGACGCCGGGCGCGGCCGGAGGGTGAACGGCCGCGCCCCGCGCCCCGGGGGATTGCGCGGAAGCTGCCGGAGAGCGTGTCCCGCGTGTCGGGTTGCGGGGGAGGCCGCCCGGAGGGTGGACGGCCAGGCCCCGCGTTTTTCGCTGCGCGAGAAGCCGCCCGGAGGGTGGACGGCCGTGCCCCGCGTCTTTCGCTGCGCGAGAAGCCGCCCGGAGGGTGGACGGGGGCGTCCCGCGCGGTCAGGGTCGCGTCAGCAGCCGCTCTTGGCGCACTGGCCGTTGACCACGCCGGCGGGGCCGTCCGCCGGGTTGTCGCCTTCCTCGGCGGGCGGGGGCTTGGCCGCGGTCGTGGGCTTCTTGCCGCCGTCGTTCTGCTGGTTGGCGTCCTTGCTCGCGGTGTTCTTGTCGGACGAGCCGGTGCGGGCGGTACCGGTGTTCCCCGTGTTGCCGGTGTTCCCGGTGTTGCCCGTGTTGGCGGAGGTGTCGCCCGCGGCGACGTCGCCCATCTCGGCGGCGTCCTCCTCGGGCAGGTCCGCGTCGGCGTCGCCCATGGTGGCCTCGTCGGCGGCGTCGTCCTGCAGCGGCTCGCCTTCCTCGCCGGCGTCCTGCCCGGGGCCCGCCTGCTGGCTCTGCTGGGCGGGCGTGCCCGTGTCGGACCCGGCGGTCAGCACGTAGCCGGCGCCGCCCACGGCCAGCGCCGCCACGAGCGCGGACGCGGCGATGACGGCGATCTTCTTCTTGTCGCTCGGTTTACTCCTGGCCCGGCGCCTCTGGCCTGGCCCGTCGAGGATCTCGTAACGATCCGGCTCGGTCGGATCATGCATGGTGCTACAGCTCCCTGCGGTCGTATCGGGAAAGCTCTCCGGCTTCCGCGGGCGATGGACCACACTAGCCGCAACAACGGAATGCTCGCCCAACAATCACAAAGGAATCACGACTTGTCCCCCCAAAGTCCCCTTCGCCCAGGTAGTCGCCGCCCTCTGGGAGCCGCCGCCGCGGCCACCGCCGTCCTCGCCGTCGCCGGGGCGGGAATTCTCCTGGCGTTCACCGGCCCGCGAATGCACACGCGGGAAAGCGCACCGGAAATCGATCAGGAAAGACCGCTTTTCGATCAATCATCCAGTACGGAAACCCCCAGGTGGGCCTCCATCCCCTCGCCTCACCCGACTACTCCAGCACCTCACGTCACATACGTCACTCCCTGGTCCCGCCCACTCCCGCCACCGGGCCGCACCTCCACCCCGCGGCCACCCGTGCGAGACGCGACCCCAAGACAGCAGCCCGGCACCCCGGAAGGGCCCCGAAGGCAACCGCAGAACCGGCACAGGGCGCAACCCGGCTCACCAGACCGGCCGGGGACGCGGCCCAGCACCTCGAACCGCCGCAAGCCCCAGGACCAAACCCGCGCGAACCCCTCCGAACGCCGGGAACGTTCCAGACAGCCAGACGAACCCGCGCGAACCGGCGAGGCGAACAAGCCCGTCACTCGTACCGAAGCCCCGTCACCGGCACCGCAACCAGCGGCACCCCCGGACTTCCCCGGCCCGGACCCCTGCGCGACCTTCCACGACTTCCGCCGCCCCGCCTGCTATGAAGCCCTCAAGCGCCTCGGCATGTGACCGTCATTTTCGTACGCGAAACAAGCAGGGGAAGGCAGCGCAGGACACCCCAGCGTCGGCTGGGCACCGTGAACCGTACGCTCACGCCGTAGACCGTACGCACGCGCCGCAGGCTGTCCGCGCGCGCCGTAGACCGTACGCGCGACCCTATGAGTCAGTGCGCGGAACAGCCCTGTGCGGGCGCCGGCGCCGGGCGGCCCACCGTCGGCATGCCGAGCATGACCCCAGGCGTCCGGGGAGAAACCCGCGCCTCCCAGGCGTCGCCCGCGCGGGTGCGGCGGAGCGCGCGGGTCGGCCCGTCCGCCACCAGGTGGTGCGGGGCCGCGTACGTGACCTCGACCGTGACCATGTCACCCGGGCGGGGCGTCTCGTCGCCGACCGCGAAGTGGACCAGCCGGTTGTCGGGGGCGCGGCCGGACATCCGGCGGGTGGCGTCGTCCTTGCGGCCCTCGCCCTCGGCGACCAGGATCTCCAGCGTGCGGCCGACCTGCTTCTTGTTCTCCTCCCAGGAGATCTCGTCCTGGAGGGCGACCAGCCGCTCGTAGCGCTCCTGGACGACTTCCTTGGGGATCTGGTCCGGCATGGTGGCGGCGGGGGTGCCCGGCCTGATCGAGTACTGGAAGGTGTAGGCGTTGGCGAACCGGCTCGCCCGTACGACGTCGAGGGTCGCCTGGAAGTCCTCCTCCGTCTCGCCGGGGAAGCCGACGATGATGTCGGTGGAGATGGCCGCGTCGGGCATGGCGGCGCGGACCCGCTCGATGATGCCGAGGTAGCGCTCGGCGCGGTAGGAGCGGCGCATCGCCTTGAGCACCCGGTCGGAGCCCGACTGGAGCGGCATGTGGAGCTGGTGCATGACGTTGGGCGTCTCGGCCATGGCGGCGATGACGTCGTCGGTGAACGCGGCCGGGTGCGGCGAGGTGAACCGGACCCGCTCCAGCCCGTCGATGTCGCCGCAGGCGCGCAGCAGCTTGCCGAAGGCCAGCCGGTCGCCGAACTCGACCCCGTAGGTGTTGACGTTCTGGCCGAGCAGGGTGACCTCCAGGACGCCCTGCTCGACGAGGGTGCGGACCTCGGCGAGGACGTCGCCGGGCCGGCGGTCCTTCTCCTTGCCGCGCAGCGACGGCACGATGCAGAAGGTGCAGGTGTTGTTGCAGCCGACGGAGATGGCCACCCAGGCGGCGTAGGCGGACTCGCGCCGGGTGGGGAGCGTGGAGGGGAAGACCTCCAGCGACTCCTTCAGCTCGACCTGCGCCTCGCCCTCGATGCGGGCGCGCTCCAGCAGCACCGGCAGGGAGCCGATGTTGTGGGTGCCGAACACGACGTCGACCCAGGGCGCCTTGCGGACGATCTCGCCCTGGTCCTTCTGCGCGAGGCAGCCGCCGACGGCGATCTGCATGCGCGGGTTGCGGACCTTGGCGGGCCGCAGGTGGCCGAGGTTGCCGTAGAGGCGGTTGTCGGCGTTCTCGCGGACGGCACAGGTGTTGAAGACCACCACGTCGGGGGTCTCGCCGCCGGCCACGGGCACGTAGCCGGCGTCTTCCAGCAGGCCGGACAGCCGCTCGGAGTCGTGCACGTTCATCTGGCACCCGTACGTGCGGACCTCGTACGTGCGGGGGCTCTCCTGGGTCACAGTCATGGCACTGACAAGGGTAGTCGCCCCGTGCGCCGCCGAGACCGTACGCTTTCCAAAAGGCCAGCTTGACAGCGTGATGTGATCGGATCGGTACCGCGCAGATAGTGACCCGCGCCCTTCGTGCCTCTACCGTTCTGACCCATGACGGAGAACGGGGACGGCACTCCACTGTTGCAGATGGAGCACGTCAACAAGCACTTCGGGGCGCTGCACGTCCTGAAGGACATCAACTTGACCGTCTCTCGCGGCGAGGTCCTGGTCGTCATCGGCCCGTCCGGAAGCGGTAAGTCGACGCTCTGCCGGACGATGAACCGGCTGGAGACGATCGACGACGGCAAGATCGTCTTTGACGGCCAGGTGCTGCCGGACGAGGGCAAGGCCCTGGCCAGGCTGCGTTCGGACGTCGGGATGGTGTTCCAGCAGTTCAACCTGTTCGCCCACAAGACCATCCGGGAGAACGTCACCCTGGGGCCGACCAAGGTCCGCCGCATGTCCAAGGACGCCGCCGACAAGCGCGCCATGGAGCTGCTGGAGCGGGTCGGGATCGCCGCCCAGGCCGACAAGTACCCTGCCCAGCTCTCCGGCGGCCAGCAGCAGCGCGTCGCCATCGCCAGGGCTCTGGCCATGGATCCCAAGCTGATCCTGTTCGACGAGCCGACCTCCGCGCTGGACCCCGAGATGGTGCAGGAGGTGCTCGACGTCATGATCGGGCTGGCTCGCGACGGGATGACGATGGTGGTCGTCACACACGAGATGGGTTTCGCCCGCAGGGCCGCCAACCGGGTCGTGTTCATGGCGGACGGGCAGATCGTCGAGGAGAACACCCCCGACGAGTTCTTCACCAACGCGCAGTCCGACCGTGCGCGTGACTTTCTTTCCAAGATCCTCACGCACTGAACTATTGAGGCAGGTACACATGCAGATGCGTCGGATGGGTGCGGTGCTCGCCGCCTTTGCCATGGCGGGAGCGCTGGCCGCGTGCGGCGGCGATGACGCCGGTGGCGGCGGCGACTACGCCACCGTGATCGACAAAATCAAGGGTGGCGGCACCGTGGTGGTCGGCACCAAGTGGGACCAGCCGTCCCTGGGCCTGAAGACCGGGGCCGAGCCGGAGGGCTTCGACGTCGACGTGGCCAAGGCCGTTCTCAAGGAGATGAACGGCGGCGAGGACGTCAAGGTCGAGTGGAAGGAGTCGGCCTCGTCCAACCGTGAGCCGTTCCTGGAGAACGGCACGGTCGACATCATTTTCGCGACCTACTCGATCACCGAGGAGCGCAAGGGCAAGGTCACCTTCGGCGGCCCGTACGTGATCTCGCACCAGGACATCATGGTGCGCAAGGACGACACGTCCATCAACACCCCGCAGGACCTCAAGGGCAAGCGCATCTGCAAGGCCGCGGGCTCCAACTCCTACCGCCGCATCACCGACCCGCCCCCGGACGGCGAGCTCGACATCGACGCCACCACCGTCGACGCGGCGAACTACTCCGAGTGCGTGCAGAAGCTCAGCGGCAGCAACCTCGACGCCGTCACCACCGACGACCTGATCCTGGCGGGCTTCGCCAAGCAGGCCGGCGGCAACTTCAAGGTGCTGGGCCAGGGCTTCACCGACGAGAAGTACGGGGTCGGCCTGAAGAAGGGCGACGTACAGACCTGTGAGGCCGTGAACACCGCGATCAAGACGCTGTGGGACAACGGCACCATGAAGACGCTGCTCGACAAGTGGTTCGGCGGCATCGAGGGCCTTCCGCTCTCGACCGAGGCACCGCCCGCCGAGGGTTGCGCCTGATCACGTCTGAGGCGGCGGCCGGGATCCCGGCCGCCGCCCTTCTCTGTGGTGGAGCACGATGGACGAACTAATCAAATATGCGCCGGTCCTGGCGGAGGGCTTCCTGGAGAACGTCAAGCTCTCCCTGGTGGCCGGGGTCGTCTCCCTCGTCCTGGGCACGGTCCTGGTGGCGATGCGGGTCTCGCCCACGCCGGTGCTGCGCGCGGTGGCGACCGTCTACGTCAACGTGGTGCGCAACACGCCGCTGACGCTGGTGCTGGCGTTCTCCGCGCTGGGCCTGAGCGACCAGCTCGGCCTGGTGTTCTCCGAGCAGCCGCGCGTCAACTCGTTCTGGATCGTCGCGATGGGCCTGTCGTTCTACACCGCCTCGTTCGTGTGTGAGGCGCTGCGGGCCGGCATCAACACGGTCCCCATGGGGCAGGCGGAGGCGGCCCGGTCGATCGGGCTGACGTTCTTCCAGTCCCTGCGGCTGATCATCCTGCCCCAGGCGTTCCGGGCCGTCATCGCCCCGCTGGGCAGCGTGATGATCGCCATGATCAAGAACACCACGGTCGCGACCGCCGGAGGCTACCTGGCCGACGCCGCCGCCGTGATGAAGGAGACCTTCGACACCACCGGCGCGTCGATCCCCATCTTCATCGGGATCGTGCTCGCGTTCATGGCCCTGACCATGCCCATCGGCTACTTCACCGGTTGGCTGTCCCAACGTCTGGCGGTGGCCCGATGAACCTCTCCGTCCTGTTCGACACCCCCGGCCCGCGCGGGCGGATGCGCAACCACCTGCTCACCGCGGTCAGCGTGCTCGTCATCGGCGCCATCGGCTACTGGGTCTACCAGGGCTTCGACGCCAAGGGCCAGTTCGAGGGGCAGATCTGGAAGCCGTTCCTCGAGGCGAACACCTGGCAGACCTTCATCATCCCGGGCCTGATCGGCACGTTGCGGGCGGCCGGGGCGGCAGCCGTGCTCGCGCTGGTGTTCGGCGCGGTCTTCGGTCTGGCGCGGCTGTCCGACCACGCCTGGATCCGCATCCCGGCCGGGATCGTGGTCGAGGTCTTCCGGGCCATCCCGCTGCTGCTGCTGATCTTCTTCATCTTCTACCTGCTGCCGATGCTGGCGGGCGGCGGCGACTACGCCTTCATCGCCGTGGTGCTCGGCCTGACCCTCTACAACGGGTCGGTGCTGGCGGAGGTCGTGCGCGCGGGCATCAACGCCGTGCCGAAGGGCCAGTCGGAGGCGGCGTACGCGGTCGGCATGCGCAAGAACCAGGTGATGCGGCTGGTGCTGCTGCCGCAGGCGGTCACGGCGATGATGCCGGCGATCGTCAGCCAGCTCGTGGTGCTGCTCAAGGACACCGCGCTCGGCTACATCATCGCCTACGTCGACCTGCTCAACACCGGCTTCAAGATCCTGCCGGCGGTGTTCTTCGGCTCGCTGATCCCGGCGGCCATCGTCATCGGCGTGATCTACGTCGGGCTCAACATGGCGCTCAGCTACCTGGCCAACTGGCTGGAACGGCGGAGCAGGCGCAGCCGCAAGACCACGGCGCCACCGGTCGTGCCATCCGTCGCGGACGGAATGGGCGCGGCGGGCGGCTAGACAGCACCGACCGAGCCACGGGCGGCGGGGATTTCCGGCAGGATGCGGGTATGCCCGCCGCTCCGTGGCCCTCCCCCATCTCCACCTCCGACGTCGCCCGCGCGGCGGCTCACCGCGACTGGCCGTCCGCCTCCGGCGGGGCCGTCTGGTGGGCGGAGGAGCGGCCCGAGGAGGGGGGCCGCACCACGATCGTGCACCTCGCCGCCGACGGCGTCCGAACCGACCTGCTGCCGCCGCCGTGGAACGCCCGCACACGCGTCCACGAGTACGGCGGCCGCCCCTACGCCGTCGCCCCCGGCGGCGAGGTCGTCTTCTCCGAGCTGACCGACCAGCGGCTGTACGTCCGCGACCGCTCGGGCGCGATCAGGCCGCTCACTCCCCCGGGTGACCGCTTCGCCGACCTGACGGTCCGCGACGGCCGGGTGTGGTGCGTGCGCGAGCGCCACCTCGACGACGGCAAGGTCTCACGGTCGATCGTGTCCGTCCCGCTGACCGGCGGCGAGGCCGCTGAGCACGTCACCGGCGACGGCTTCTACGCCTACCCCGCCCTCTCCCCCGACGGGCGGTGGCTCGCGTACGTGTGCTGGAGCCATCCCCGGATGCCGTGGCACGGCACCGAACTCCGCGTCACCCGCCTGACCGGCGGCGAGACGCGGACTGTGGCAGGCGGCCCCGCGGAGTCCGTGCTGGCGCCGCGGTGGCGCGACGACGGCCACCTCTACCTGATCTCCGACCGCTCCGGCTGGTGGAACCTCTACCTGGCTGCCGTCCGAGGCGGCGAACCGGAGCCGCTCTGCCCTCGCGAGGAGGAGTTCGCCGGGCCGCTCTGGTTCCTGGGCGGTCACCCGTACGCGATCCTCGCCGACGGACGGCTCGCCGTCCTGCACGGCCGCGCCGACCTGCGGCTCGGCGTCCTCGACCCGCGCACGGGCGTCCTCACCGACCTGGACACCCCTTTCTCGGGCTGGGCTCCGGCGCTCGCCGTCGACGGCGCCTGCGTGGTCGGCATCGCGTACAGACCGGCCGGCCCTTCTTCCGTCACCAGAGCCGGCCCGTTCGCCGCGCCCCCTTCCGGCGGCACCGCGTTCCACGCCTCCGCCGGGACGACGCCCTCGCGGGGGCGCGCGCCCCACCCGGTGGCTGGTCCGGCATCCCGGGTCGAGGTGCTCGCGGGCGGTCCCGGCGGGCTGCCCGACCCGGCCTACCTGCCGGCGCCGGTGCCGGTGACGCTGCCGGGCGAGGACGGCCGGGAGGTGCACGCCTTCCTGTATCCGCCCGCGCATCCGGACCACGTCGTGACCGGGCCCCACCCGTACGTGATCTTCGTGCACGGCGGGCCGACCGCGCACGCCACCACCGCGCTCGACCTCGGCAAGGCGTTCCTGACCTCGCGTGGCATCGGCGTGCTCGACGTCAACTACGGCGGCTCCACCGGCTACGGCCGCGCCTACCGCGACCTGCTGAAGGGGCAGTGGGGGGTGACCGACGTGGCCGACGTCGTCGCCGCCGCGCGCTGGCTGGCCGCCGAAGGGCACGCCGACCCCGGCAGGATCGCCGTCCGGGGCGGCAGCGCGGGCGGCTGGACGGTGATGGCGGCCTGCTGCCGGTCCGACCTGTTCGCCGGCGGCGTCTCCTACTGCGGGGTGAGCGCCCTGGCCCCGCTCAACGCGAACACCCACGACTTCGAGTCCCGCTACGTGGAGTGGCTGGTCGGCCCCGAGGACCCCGCCCGGTACGCCGAACGCGAACCGCTCGCGCTGGCCGGCGGCGTCTCCTGCCCGATGCTGCTGCTCCAGGGGCTCGACGACCCGGTGGTGCCGCCGGAGCAGTCGGCCGCCTTCGCCGAGGCGCTGTCGGAGCGCGGCGTGCCCTGCACCTATCTGGCCTTCGAGGGCGAAGGGCACGGCTTCCGCCGCGCCGAGACCCGCTCCACCGCGCTCGCCGCCGAACTCGCTTTCTACCAGCAGATCTTCCTGTGACGGGTCAGCGCGCGAACTCCGTCGCCCGCGACTCCCGCACCACCGTGATCCGGATCTGCCCCGGGTAGGTGAGCTCCTCCTCCACCTGCTTGGCCACGTCGCGGGCGATCACCTGCGCCTGGATGTCGTCGATCGCGTCCGGCTTGACCATGACCCGGATCTCCCGCCCGGCCTGCATGGCGAAGACCTTCTCCACGCCGTCGTAGGACTGCGCGATCTCCTCCAGCCGCTCCAGCCGCTTCACGTACGCCTCCAGCGACTCGCGGCGGGCGCCCGGCCGGCTGCCGCTGATCGCGTCGGCCGCCTGGGTGAGCACCGCCTCGACCGTGCGCACCTCCACCTCGTTGTGGTGCGCCTCGATCGCGTGGACCACGTCCTCCTGCTCGCCGTAGCGGCGCGCGATCTCCGCGCCGATCAGCGCGTGGCTGCCCTCCACCTCGTGGGTGAGCGCCTTACCGATGTCGTGCAGCAGCGCGCAGCGCTTCATCAGCGTCTGGTCGAGCTTGAGCTCGGCGGCCATGATGCCCGCGATGTGGGCCGACTCGATGAGGTGCTTCAGCACGTTCTGCCCATACGAGGTGCGGTAGCGGAGCTGGCCGAGCAGCAGCACCAGCTCCGGATGCATGTCGGTGAGACCCAGCTCGACCAGCGCGTCCTCGCCCGCGCGGGCGCACAGCTCCTGCACCTCGGCGCGGCTGCGCTCGTGCGCCTCCTCGATCCGCTGCGGATGGATCCGCCCGTCGAGCACCAGCTTCTCCAGCGTGAGCCGCGCCGTCTCCCGGCGAACCGGATCGAAACACGACAGCAGCACCGCTTCCGGGGTGTCGTCGATGATCAGGTTGACGCCGGTGGTCGACTCGAACGCCCGGATGTTGCGGCCCTCACGGCCGATGATCCGGCCCTTCATGTCGTCGCCGGGCAGGTGGAGCACGCTGACGACCGACTCCGCCGTCTGCTCGGTCGCCACTCGCTGCACCGCCAGCGTCACGATCTTGGTGGCGCGCTTCTCGCCCTCGCGGCGCGCCTCGCTCTCGATCTCCCGGACGATCAGCGCGGCCTCGCGCTTGGCCTGGTTCTCGATCTCGCGGACCAGCTCGGCCCTGGCCTGCTCACCGGTCAGCCCGGCCGCCCGCTCCAGGATGAGCCGCCGCTCCTCCTCCACCCGGAGCAGCTCGGCCCGCCGGTCGGCCAGCTCGATCTCGGTCTCGGCGAGCTTGCGTTCGCGCTCGGCCTGCCGCCTGGCCTCCTCGTCGAGCCGCTGCTCCCGCTCGGCCAGCCGCTGCTCCCTGCGTTCCAGATCGGCGCGGAGCTCCTTGAGCTCCGACTTCAGGATGCGGCTCTCCTCCTCGACCTCCTGCCGCATCTGCGCCGCGCTCTGCGCCGCCGTCTCCGACCTGCGCAGGATCTCCTCGGCGTCGGACTCCGCCTTGTCGCGGATCCGGCCCGCCTCCAGACGGGCCAGCTCCAGCTCGTCCTGGACGGCCGCCAGCTGCTCAGGGCTGGGCTTGGCGCTCGGCACACCTCCGGAGGTACGCCTGACGACGATGAAGAGGGCGGCCATCATCCCGCAGGTCAGTACGAGCACCGCCACGGACAGCACCACGACAAGCGGCCCCATGTACGCCCCGCCCTCCTCGCGTCGTCATCACCGGCCCTCGCACCGGGAGGGTCACGGGCGCGGCGCGGAAAGCCCCGGGACACATATCAAGCACACAAGCCGACCTCACGCCGACGGGGGCAGCCGGCGCTTCGCCCGCCTCGATCAACCAAGCTCGCTCGTCCGTCGTACACCGGTATGGCAATCCGCACTGCGCGGAGTAACTCCTCACTGCCGTCGAGGTTATGCGTCGAACAGGTCACGAGCAAGCAAACGGAGTGTCAAGCGTGTCCGGAACGCCACCCTCGTCTCCCCCTGTCAGTCGATCGCGTCCAGATTGATGACGTGGTATTCGCCGGGCAGCCGGTGCGCGACGAGCGGGCCCTGCCCCGACCGGAGCCGGACGATGCTCGCGCCTCCCTGCTCGTTCGGGGAGTGCTCCAGGTGCGCCGACCTGCCGGTTCGCACGTCGTACAGGACCTGCCCGTCGGTGAACTCCGCCAGGCGTCCGGCGGTGAACCGGTCGGCGGCCAGCTCCGCGTGGGCCCCCGGCGGCAGGTCGCGCTCGTCCGAGCCGTCGCGCAGCCGGTAGAACCCGCTCTGGTCCGCGCGGCGGCCCGCGCAGTGAGTCACCCCGCAACGGACGTCCTGCTCACCCGGACGGACGACGGCCGTGCTCGTCTCACCCGTCTCGGCGTCGCGCAGCTCCCGGAAGCTGACCTCGCCGTCCCGCGTGTACTCGCCCGGGGCGCCCACCCAGGGCCAGCGCAGGATGTGGTGCCGCTCCGCCCCCGGCACCGGCTTGGGCGCGCCGCCCTTCAAGGGGACCGTGTAGACGCCGCCCTCGACCAGCGAGAACGCCAGCCGGCCACCCGTCACGGCGAAGGCGCCGGACCGGCCGCGGACCGTCTTCGTCATCCGGATCTCCCGCGGCTCGCCGCCGCGGACGGGCACCCACCAGAACCGGGAGAAGCCGCGGTCGTCGAACGCCTCGAAGTAGACCCGGTCGCCCACCACCTGGAAGCCGTCGGCGTTCTTCCCCATCGACGTGCGGATGTCCGTGATCTTGCGGGCCTGCTTCGTCTCGAGGTCGTAGGCGTGGATCGCGTTGGGCTGCTCATGCCCGGCCCAGGTCTCCACCAGGACGGTGCGGTCGTCGATGAAGACCTGGGGGTGGAACGTCCGGCCGTCCGGAAGCTTGTCCGGGATCCGCCAGACCGCGCCGGGCCAGACCTTCTCCAGCGCGGGCGGAATCTCCACCGGAACCTCTCCTGGCCCGCCCTCACCGCGCTCCGCCGGATCCTCCCCGGGCCCGCTCTCGTCAAGCTCCGTCGTCCGATGCTCCGCGTCCCGTGAAACCCCCACCTCGGGCGGCCCCGACGCCGGACCGGCGCCGTCCCTGGCACCCCGCACCACCGCGCCCATACCTCCCGCGATCACCATCACGGCCAGGGCCGCGACCAGCGCCTGCCCGCGCGCCCGCCGCCTGCGCGACCGCGACAGCAGCCGCCCCGGCAGGTCGGCCGGCGCGTGCGGCGCACGCGTCGCCGCCTTCCCCAGCGCCCTGCGGAGACCGTCCTCCAGCTCCGTGCTCATGACGACCTCCCGTTCGCCGCCGCCGACCGGGCCACGACGGCCCGCAACTTGCCCAGACCGAGCGAGGCGTGACTGCGCACCGTCCCCCGCGAGATCCCCAGCATCCGGGCGATCTCCGCGTCCGTCAGCTCCTCGTAGTAACGCAGCACCAGCACCACCCGCTGCTTACGTGGCAGCCCCTCCAGCGCCCGCCACAGCCCGAAGTCGCCGTCGGACGGCAGCACGTCCACGTACGACTCCTCCGGCGGATCCCAGGCCAGCCGCTCCCTCCGGCGTAACCGCCAGGCGCTGATGTGCAGCCTCGCCATGATCACCCGCGTGTAGCTCTCCGGGTCCTGTTTCCTCCGCACCCTCGGCCAGGCCCGGTGCAGCCGGATCAACGCCTCCTGCGTCAGGTCGGCGGCGTCATGCGGGTTGCCGCTGAGCACATACCCGTACCGCAGCAGCGCGTCGGCCCGCTCGGCCACGAACTCCGCGAACCACGACTCGTCATCCAAATGATCTTCACCTTCTCAGTCGCCTCCCTCCCCAGACGGCCAGACAGGTGAATCCGTTGAACGCCACCCCACGAGAACCGGCCACCCGCGCGAACCGGCCCCGGACAGACTCAAGAACCGGCCAGACTCCCCCTCCGCGTATCAACCCCGGACGGGATGCAGAACCGGCCAGACTCCCCCATCCGCGCATCGGCTCCGGACGGACGGGAGAACCGGCCAGATACCCATCCGCTTCAGGACTCGTACCAGCACCGGACGACTGCGAGAGTCGGATTCGCTTCATACCGGTTTCGGACGAACGCGAAGGTCGGCCCGGCTCCCCATCCGCTTCAGGACTCGTACGAATGCCAGACGGACACAAGAACCGGCCGGTGCCCTCCCGTCCGCCCAGAGACCCGTACCGACTCCGATCACCCTGCACCGAGATGTCGGCAGTGCTACGCACCATCAGCCGGAACCGCGGACGTCCACGCCGAACAGTCGAGGACCACGGATGCGCCACTCCTGAGAGGACTACGGGTACTCGTCCTCGACCTCGACACCCTCCTGCTCCAGAGCCTCCCGGATCACCCGGAACGACAGCCCCGGCGGGTAGCCCTTTCGCGCGAGCATGCCGGCCAGACGGCGGGTACGGACCCGAGCATCCAGGTTGCGGGTAGCAGGCAGCCTCCGCTCCACCAGACGCCGAGCGGTCTCCTCCTCCTGATCCGGTTCGAGCCTTTCGACGGCCTCCTTCACCGTCTCCTGGTCGACCCCGCGACGCCGCAACTCGTTGGCCAGCGCCCGCTTGGCCAGCCCGCGCCCGTGATGCCGCGACTCGACCCAAGCCTCAGCGAACGCCTCATCGTTGATGAACCCCAGCTCGGTGAACCGGTCGAGCACCGACTCCGCCACCTCGTCGGGCACATCCCGCTTCCGCATCGCCTCGGCCAGCTGCACCCGCGTCTTGGGCGCCATCGTGAGCAGCCGCAGGCAGATGGCCCGCGCCACCGCCTCCGGATCGGCAGGCGGCGCCGCAGCAGCCCCGGAACCCTCGTCCGGCCCATCGGCGGGCCACCCACGCCCGCCCTTCCGCCCGGACCGCCTCCCCTTACGCCCCTTCCTCGGCCGCTCCCCCGGCTCAACCCCCGGCGTAGCCCAGAACCCGGCCTCCCCACCCGACGACGCGTGCCCCCCACCGGAAGCACTCCCGAGAGCCCCACCATCGCTCTCCTCACCGGACGCAGCTACGGAATAACGCCGCCCACCACGCACCCCTCCGGCCGCGCCCCCAGAGAACTCCTGGTCACCATCCGACCCACCGTCGGACACAGCTCCGCCGGACCCCGCGTCTCCATCCGACCCACTGCCGGACGAAACCTCATCGAGCCGCTGACCGTCACCCGACCCCCTGCCGGACACGACCTCGGGAGACGGCGGAAACGCCTCATCCAGGGTGGCGCTCTCCTCCCCACCGATCTGCTCGGCGGAGAAGTCGGCTGGAGAGCTTTCTGCTGACACAAGGCCCGACTCCGCCACAGCGTCATCCGAATCAAGGCCGGAAGCAGCACTGTCACGCCCCAGATCGGACCTAACACCGTCACGGCCCTGGCTGGACCCGGCGCCCTCATCGGCCAAACCGGATTCGGCATCACGGTCCAGGTCAGGCGTACGGTCGGCGATCAGCCGGGACGAGTCAGCAGTACCGTCACGACTCTGTCGAGGCTTCCCCCCGCGCTGGTCAGCCGTCTCATCACGCTGATCGAAAACGGAACCGTGGGAGGCTTCACCGGACACGGCACCAGCCGACGTCCCGGACACCGAAGTACCGGTCTGTGAATCCGGCTCCTCAGCCGATTCCCGCTGACGACGACGCTGCTCGCGCCACTCCTCAGGCGAGGGCCACCCACCACTCGCGTCACCCGTCACCGGAGCAGACTGCTTCCTCCGCCGCCCCCGTGCGGTCAGCCCGTCGCCCTTCAGAGAAGAAGACCCGGCCCGTTCACCTTCAAAGGGACCACGACCGTCGCCGTCCAAGGGATCATGCCTCACACCGGAAGCACTCCCGGCATGCGGATCGGAAGGACCGTCGGCCTGTCCCACACTGGAAGGCCCACCATGATCTTCCGCGAAGGGCAGGTCAACGGACGCCGCCGTGAATTCATCGGCGGAGGGCCCTGCCTCAGCCGGGCCCTCTTCCCGAAACGTCGCCCCACTCGCCTTCGGCCACGCCTCGGAAGCCCCGCTCTCCGCGACGGATTCCTGTCGCCCCGCCTTCGGAGACGCGCTCCGCGCTCCCGCCGTAAACGAATCCTCCGAAGACCCGCTCCCGGCCTCCGGGTCCTCCTGCTGGGAGCTCCCCCCAAGACCAGCCTTCGCCGCATCCTCCGGAGACGGCTCCTCGCTCGTACCAAGAGAACCGCTCCGCTCCGAGCGTACGGAGGAGCCGCCCTCGAGGTCCTCAACGGTCTCGGAATCACCCCAGAAGGGATGGCGTCGCTGAGGTTCGCCCGGGGAGCGCGTCCACCAGGCGTCCTCCGCCGGTTGCTGCTCCCCCGGGGCCTGACCGCCGAAGAAGGGGTGGCGTCCGCCCGTGCGCGAAGTGCGGCGGGATGAGGCCGGGGCGCCCCGGTCTCGGGGCGCCGGGTCCGTGTCGTTCATGCCAATCAGACGTCACCGGGCTTCGGCGTGGACTTGGAGCCGCGGCCGGTCGAGGCCTTGGCGGGGGCGGCAGGGGCGGGGGCGGGGGCTTCGGCGGGCTCGTCGAGGCGGGGGCCCACGCCCAGCTTGTCCTTGATCTTCTTCTCGATCTCGTTGGCCATGTCGGGGTGGTTGCGCAGGAAGTTGCGCGCGTTCTCCTTGCCCTGGCCGAGCTGCTCGCCCTCGTAGGTGTACCAGGCGCCGGCCTTGCGGACGAAGCCGTGCTCGACCCCCATGTCGATGAGGCCGCCCTCGCGGGAGATGCCCACGCCGTAGAGGATGTCGAAGTCGGCCACCCGGAAGGGCGGGGCCATCTTGTTCTTGACCACCTTGACGCGGGTGCGGTTGCCGACCGCTTCGGTGCCGTCCTTGAGGGTCTCGATGCGGCGGATGTCCATGCGGACGGAGGCGTAGAACTTGAGCGCCTTACCGCCGGTCGTGGTCTCGGGCGAGCCGAACATGACGCCGATCTTCTCGCGGAGCTGGTTGATGAAGATGGCGGTGGTGCCGGTGCTGCTGAGCGCGCCGGCGACCTTGCGCAGGGCCTGGGACATGAGGCGGGCCTGGAGGCCGACGTGGCTGTCGCCCATCTCGCCCTCGATCTCGGCCTTGGGCACCAGGGCGGCCACCGAGTCGACGACGATGATGTCGACGGCGCCGGACCTGATCAGCATGTCGGCGATCTCCAGCGCCTGCTCGCCGGTGTCGGGCTGGGAGACCAGCAGGGCGTCGGTGTCGACGCCGAGCTTCTTGGCGTACTCGGGGTCGAGGGCGTGCTCGGCGTCGATGAACGCGGCGATGCCGCCCGCCCGCTGCGCGTTGGCGACCGCGTGCAGCGCGATGGTGGTCTTACCGGAGGACTCGGGGCCGTAGATCTCGACGATCCGGCCGCGCGGCAGACCGCCGATGCCGAGCGCGATGTCCAGGGAGATCGATCCGGTCGGGATCACCTCGATGGGGGCTCTGGCCTCATCGCCGAGGCGCATGACGGAGCCCTTGCCGAACTGCCGCTCGATCTGGGCGAGGGCGGTCTCAAGGGCCTTCTCGCGGTCGTTGATAGCCATGGGAGCTCCCCCTGGAGGGTCGTGGTGCGAAACAGTCGAGTGAAAGCTACGGTCTGCCACCGACATTTTCCGAAGGGTCGGGGAAGACGTGGCCCGGCGCGCCTATCGTAGCCGAACGACTGTTCGATCACACGCAATCGCGGCGCAGCCTCGCCGACCCATGTTCTCACGCGCCTGAGCTGGGGAGACTCCTGGAAAGACGGGAGGAGGCGGCCACGTGGAGAGCCCGTACACCGGTGAGCGGCGCATTCTCCTGCGCAGACTCGCCGAGGCGCTCCCCCGTTACGGGCTGGTGAGCCGGATGGTGGGCGAGGAGGAGCCACTGCTGTGGGTGTGGCATCCGCAGACGGGCGGGCAGACGCTGGTGTTCGCCACGCCGGCACGCGACGGCTGGCTGTTCTTGTGGGGGCAGGGCGGCCGGGGCGACGCGGAGAACCTGGATCACACGGCCCGCGCGCTGCGGGACACGCTGGCGTCAGCGTAGCCGGGCGGAGACCTCTTCGACCTGGCAGACCGCCCGCCAGACGGTCTTGGCGCTCTCGCCGTCGGCCAGCGCCTGGTCCACGGTGCGGCCGCCCAGGGGCGCGATGACGTAGTCGCGCGCCCACGACTCGGCGTAGGCCTCGCCGAAGTGTTCGCGCATCCGTCTCCAGAACTCGGTCAGGCGCATCACTCAAGTATGGATGCGCCCCGGGTGTGGGTAAGACATGCCCATGGCAAAGACCCCGAAATCCTCACCCCCGAAGTCCGCCCAGGCCAAGGCCAACAGGGCGAAGCGCCGCCGCCTGCTGGCCTTACAGCGCTCGTTCGTACGTCAGGAGAAAGCCGAGAGAGCGGAGCGGCACGCCGAGATCAAGCAGGAACCCCGGGCGGGCCTGCCGCGCACGCGACGCCCGTCCAGGCGCTAGAGCGGCAGCTAAACGGCCGGGTCACAGCACGCGCGCGCCGTACATCTCGCCGAGATGGTCGGCGAGCAGCTCCAGCCGGGCGCCGTCGGGGTCCTTGAAGTAGATGGAGGCGCCGCTCTCGATCTGGTGGGGCACGCCGGCCATCTCCAGCTTGCCGCGCAGCCGCTCCCAGGTGACGGGGTCGACGGAGATCGCGATGTGGTGGAGGCCGCCGAGCACCTCCTGGTAGGGGCCGAGGTCGAGGCCGGGGAGGTCGAAGAAGGCGAGCAGGTTGCCGTTGCCGATGTCGAAGAAGAAGTGGCTGGACCCCTTGTAGTCGCGGTTCTCGATGATCTCGGTCAGCGGGAATTCGAGCAGGTCCTGGTAGAACTTCACGGTGCGTTCCACGTCGGACGACAGCAGGGCGACGTGGTGCAGGCCGCGCGCGCTCGACGGGGGCCGGCGCGTTAAGAGGTGGCGCCGCCGGATCTCCTCGCGGCGAGCCTCGATGGCCACGTGGTCGATGCTCACGGTCGGTGTATGTCCGCCTGAGTGGCCGCTCAATCGCACGGCGCGGGAGCAATGCGTTTTCTGTCGGTGGCACGAGGCACTATGGGCTCGTGAGCTCGCTCGACCGCTTCAGCCAGATGACCCGGAGCTGGTTCTCCGGGGCCTTCGCGGCGCCCACGGCCGCGCAGGAGGGCGCGTGGGAGTCGATCGCCCGCGGCGACAACACGCTCGTGGTGGCGCCGACCGGGTCCGGCAAGACGCTGGCGGCCTTCCTGTGGTCGCTCGACCGGCTGGCGTCGGAGCCGCCCGCGGCGGGCACGCGGGTGGTGTATGTGTCGCCCCTGAAGGCACTGGCCGTCGACGTGGAGCGCAACCTGCGCGCCCCTCTGGCGGGGCTGGAGCAGACGGCGCGGCGGCTGGGCCTGCCGGTGCCGGAGATCTCGGTGGCGATCCGCTCGGGCGACACCCCGGCGGAGGAGCGCAGGCGGTTCGCGGCCCGGCCGTCCGACATCCTGATCACCACGCCCGAGTCGCTGTTCCTGCTGCTGACCAGCCAGGCGCGGGAGGCGCTGCGCGGCGTGGAGACGGTGATCGTCGACGAGGTGCACGCGGTGGCGGCGACCAAGCGGGGCGCGCATCTGGCGCTGACGCTGGAGCGGCTCGACGCGCTGCTGGAGCGGCCCGCCCAGCGGATCGGCCTGTCGGCGACGGTGCGCCCGGTGAGCGAGGTGGCGGCGTTCCTCGGCGGGACGCGCCCGGCGACGGTGGTGCAGCCGCCGTCCGACAAGCGCATCGAGGTCGAGGTGGTCGTCCCGGTCGAGGACATGACCGAGGTGGAGTCGGGCCCGTCGCCGGCTGAGGCGGAGGAGCTCGCGGCCGACCCGGCGAACCGGTCGATCTGGCCGCATGTCGAGGACCGGCTGTTCGACCTGATCGAGGCTCATGACTCGACGATCGTGTTCGCCAACTCGCGGCGGCTGGCCGAGCGGCTCTGCTCCCGGCTCAACGAGCTGGCGTTCGCCCGCGGCGACGGCGAGGCGGCTCCGCCGTCGCCCGCGCGCCCGCCGGCCGAGCTGATGGCGCAGGCGGGGGCGAGTGAGGGCGCGCCGGCGGAGGTCGTGCGCGCCCACCACGGCTCGGTGTCCAAGCAGGAGCGGGCGCAGATCGAGGAGGCGCTCAAGTCGGGGCGGCTGCCCGCCGTGGTGGCCACCTCCAGCCTGGAGCTGGGCATCGACATGGGCGCGGTCGACCTGGTGGCGTGCGTGGAGGCGCCGCCGAGCGTGGCGAGCGGGCTGCAGCGCATCGGCCGCGCGGGTCACCAGGTGGGCGCGGTGTCCAAAGGGGTGATCTTCCCGAAGTACCGCGGCGATCTGGTGCAGACGGCCGTGGTGGCCGAGCGGATGAAGAGCGGCATGATCGAGGAGCTGCGCTATCCGCGTAACCCGCTCGACGTGCTGGCCCAGCAGATCGTGGCGATGACGGCGCTCGACGAGTGGACGGTCGACGAGCTGGAGACCGTGGTGAGGCGGGCCGCCCCGTACGCGACCCTGCCCAGGAGCGCGCTGGAGGCGACGCTCGACATGCTCGCGGGCCGCTACCCGAGCGAGGAGTTCGCCGAGCTGCGCCCGCGCATCGTGTGGGACCGGGTGACGGGCACGCTCCGGGGGCGGCCGGGCGCGCAGCGGCTGGCGGTCACCAACGGCGGCACGATCCCCGACCGGGGCCTGTTCGGCGTGTTCCTGGTCGGCGAGTGGGGCTCGCGGGTGGGCGAGCTGGACGAGGAGATGGTCTACGAGTCGCGGGTCGGCGACGTGTTCGTGCTGGGCGCCTCGTCGTGGCGGATCGAGGACATCACCGCCGACCGGGTGCTGGTCTCCCCCGCTCCCGGCCAGCCGGGCAAGCTGCCGTTCTGGCACGGCGACACGCCCGGCCGCCCCGCCGAGCTGGGCCGGGCGATCGGCGGGTTCCTGCGCGAGCTGGCCAAGGAGGAGTCGGCGGAGCGGCTGCGCGCGGCCGGGCTCGACTCCTACGCGGCCGCCAACCTGCTCTCCTACCTGCGCGAGCAGCGCGAGGCCACGGGTTACGTGCCCGACGACAAGACGCTGGTGGTGGAGCGGTTCCACGACGAGCTGGGCGACTGGCGAGTGGTGATCCACTCCCCCTACGGCGCGCGGGTGCACGCCCCGTGGGCGCTGGCGATCAACCGGCGGCTGCGCGAGCGCTACGGCGTCGACGTGCAGGCGGTCCACTCCGACGACGGCATCGTGCTGCGCATCCCCGACACGCTGGCCGAGCCGCCGACAGACGTTGCGGCCTTCGACGCCGAGGAGATCGAGCAGATCGTGACCGAGGAGCTGGGCGGGTCGGCGCTGTTCGCGTCCCGGTTCCGCGAGTGCGCGGGGCGGGCGCTGCTGCTGCCGCGCCGGGTGCCGGGCCGGCGCACCCCGCTGTGGCAGCAGCGCCAGCGGGCGGCCCACCTGCTCGGGGTGGCCTCGAAGTACGCGTCGTTCCCGATCGTGCTGGAGACGATGCGCGAGTGCCTGCAGGACGTCTTCGACCTGCCGGGGCTGGTCGAGCTGATGCGCGACATCGCGGCCCGCCGGGTCCGGGTGGTCGAGGTGGAGACGGGGCAGGCCTCGCCGTTCGCGGCGTCGCTGCTCTTCCACTACGTGGGCGCCTTCATGTACGAGGGCGACGCGCCGCTGGCCGAGCGGCGGGCGCAGGCACTGGCGCTGGACACGTCCCTGCTGGCGGAGCTGCTGGGCCAGGCCGACCTGCGCGAGCTGCTCGACCCCGACGTCATCTCCGACACCGAGCGGGAGCTGGCCAGGCTCGACCGCCCGCTGCGGCACGCCGAGGACCTGGCCGACCTGCTGCGCTCGCACGGCCCGCTGCTGGCGCCCGACGTGAGCGTGCGCGGCGGCGACCCGGCCTGGCTGGAGGAGCTGGAGCGGGCGCGGCGGGCGATCCGGGTGCGGATCGCGGGCGAGGAGCAGTGGGCGGCGGTCGAGGACGCGGCGCGGCTGCGCGACGCGCTGGGGGTGCCGCCGCCGGTGGGGGTGCCGCACGCGTTCCTGGAGCCGGTGGCCGATCCGCTGGCCGACCTGGTGGCCCGGCACGCCCGCACCCGGGGGCCGTTCCACGCCTCGACGGCGGCGGCCCGGTTCGGGCTGGGCGTGGCCGTGGTGACCGACGCGCTGCGCAGGCTGGCGGCGTCCGGGCGGGTGGTGAGCGGGGAGTTCCGGCCGGGCGGGCGGGGCGAGGAGTGGTGCGACGCGGGCGTGCTGCGGATGCTCCGCCGCAGGTCGCTGGCCCGGCTGCGGAAGGAGGTCGAGCCGGTCCCGCCGGAGACGCTGGCCATGTTCACCCCGGCCTGGCACGGCATCACCGGGGAGACGCGCGGCGCCGCCGGCGGCGCGCGGGCGATGGACGCGCTCGTCCGCGCCATCGAACTGCTGCAGGGCGCGGCGGTGCCCGCCTCGGCGCTGGAGACGCTGGTGCTGCCGTCGCGGGTGCCGGGCTACCATCCGGCGCTGCTCGACGAGCTGACCGCGTCCGGTGAGGTGATGTGGGCCGGGCAGGGGTCGCTGCCGGGCGGAGACGGCTGGGTGTCGCTCTACTTCGCCGACACGGCGCCGCTGCTGCTGCCCGAGCCGGGCGAGATCACGATGACGCCGGTCCACGAGAAGATCCTGGAGGCGCTCAGCGGCGGCGGCGCGCTCTTCTTCCGCCAGCTCACCGACCGGATGGGGCTGCTGGACGACCAGGCGGCGGCGACCGCGCTGTGGGACCTGGCGTGGGCGGGGCGGGTGTCGGGCGACACGCTGGCGCCGCTGCGGGCCACGCTCGGCTCGGGGCGGCCCGCCCACCGGACGGCCACGCGCAGGCGGCGGGCGGTGCTGCCGACCCGGAGCGGGCCGCCGACGGTGGCGGGGCGCTGGTGGCTGCTGCCGGAGCCGGCCTCCGACGCCACCCAGCGGGCGCAGGCGCAGGCGGAGGTGCTGCTGGAGCGGCACGGCGTGGTGACGCGCGGCGCGGTCACGGCCGAGCGGCTGCCGGGCGGGTTCTCGCCGATCTACCAGGTGCTGCGCGCGTACGAGGAGAGCGGGCGGTGCCGGCGCGGCTACTTCGTCGAGGGGCTGGGCGGGGCCCAGTTCGCGCTGCCGGGGGCGGTCGACCGGATGCGCGCGATGGCGCCCCCCGCCTCCGGTGAGCGGCCGGAGGCGGAGCGCCGGGCCGTGGTGCTGGCGGCGGCCGACCCGGCCAACCCCTATGGGGCGGCGCTGCCCTGGCCTGCGCATCCCGGGGAGGTGGCCCACAAGCCGGGCAGGAAGGCGGGGGCGTTGGTGGTGCTGGTCGACGGGCGGCTGGTGCTCTACGTCGAGCGGGGCGGCAAGACGCTGCTGTCGTTCGCCGACGACGACCGGCTGCGTCCGGCGGTCGACGCGCTGGCGCTGGCCGTACGCGACGGCGCGCTGGGCAAGCTGACCGTGGAGCGGGCCGACGGCGAGCCGATCAACGACTCGCCGCTGGGGGCGGCCCTGGAGGAGGCGGGTTTCCACCCCACGCCGCGGGGTCTCAGATTGCGAGCCTGACCGTACACCCGTTCCCACGGGAGGCGTCAGGCGACGGTGGCTTCGATGAGGTCGTCGACCACGTCGGTGAGGTCCTGCTCGCGGGCGTGCACGCGGCGCTGGCGTTCGGCGCCGGAGCCCTTGGCGAGCAGGCGTTCCAGCCCGTCCTCGACGTAGGGCAGGTCACCGGCCTCCGCCAGGGCGTCGCTGACGTGGGCCAGGAGGCGGCGGGCCATCATCGGGGCGGGCAGGAGCGTGCCGTGGCGGACGTCGAGGCTGTCGCCGGTGAGCCCGTCCCGGGCGGCCCGCCAGTAGGCGGCGCGCACCACCTCCGAGGGGATGGGCAGGCCGCGGTCGCCGCGTGCGACGTCGGCCAGCGCCTTGACGACGAGGCCGCGTACCAGCCCGATGATGGTGAGGCTGTCGTTCACGTCGAGCGGCACGTCCGCGACCCGGACCTCGACCGTGGGCAGCCGGGGCGAGGGCCGGGTGTCCCAGAAGACGGTTTTCGGGTCCATGAGGGCGCCGGACTCGGCGAGCGCGCGCAGGGCCAGCTCGTAGTCCTCGAAGGTGGGGAAGTACGGCGGCGCGCCGGAGACGGGCCAGCGGCCCCAGCTGATGACCCGCCAGGAGGCGTAGCCGGTGTCGCGGCCGACGAAGAACGGCGAGTTGGCGGCCAGCGCGATCAGCGTGGGGAGCCAGGGGCGCAGGTGGTTGCCGACGTAGACGGCGTGCTCCTCGTCGGGCACGTCCACGTGTACGTGCAGGGCGCAGATGCTGATCTCGTCCTGTAGCGCCCGGTAGAGGGTGCGGCCCTGTTCGTAGCGGGCGTCGTCGCTGAGCGGCGGGGGCATGACGTTGCCCAGCACCGGGATGCCGCTGGCGACGACGGCGAGCCCGCAGGAGCGGGCGGCCCCGGCCACCTCTTCGCGCGCGGCGCGCAGCTGGGCGCCGAGGTCGGCCAGGTCGGCGGAGGGCGCGGTGCGGGCCTCCACCTGGAAGCGGGTGATCTCGTGGGCCACGTCGAGCACGTCGGTCGCGGCGGCGAGGACGTCGGCGGCCCGGGGGGTGACGTGCCGGGTATGCGGGTCGACGACGAGGTACTCCTCTTCGATCCCGATCAGCGGAACCATGCCCACACCTCGCAGGAAGTCGGGGGAGCCTCCGCACGATTTGTGCCCGCCTGCCGCCTTCGGGAATCCCTACATCGTTACCGGTCCGTAGCAAGCGGCCGGAGCGCCGGTGGCCAGCGCCCAGTAGCGGTCGCCGTAGGACCAGTGCCACCACTCGGTGGGGTAGTTGACCAGGCCGACCGGCTCCAGGGCGGCGGCCAGGAGCTTGCGGTGGGCGCGGGCGTCGTCGGAGATGTGCGGGGCGGCGGTGTAGCAGGCGCCGTCGCTCTCCTCGGGGTTGTCGTTGACCTGCGTGCCCATGTCGTACTCGTGGCCGTCGGGGTCGCAGAGGGTGAGGTCGACGGCGGCGCCGGCGGTGTGCGGGGCGACCTCGACCGGGGAGACGTAGCGGCTGGCGGCGACGTGCGCCTCCTGCTCGGTCATGTCGGGGAAGGCGGCGCGCAGCTCGTCGCGGTACTCATCGAAGTAGCGGCGCTGGGTGGCGACGGGCCGGTAGCCCTCGACGATGAGCAGGTGGTAGCCGTCGGGCAGGTGACGTTCTGCGCGTTCGAGCCTGGTCAGCAGGCCCTCTCGGAGGTGGGCGTAGGCGCCGTCGGCGTCGGCGAGCCGGGTGTCGACCCGGAGCCGTCCGCGTACGTCCGCCAGGGACTCGCCGTCGTCACGGACCGGGATCGCCGCCACGCGGGGATCGGATATGAGCACGATGTCACTCGGGGGCTGCCACATGTGCAGAAATTCTCCCACATGCGTCAGACGGTGTCGGAGAACACCTGCTCGCGGGCCTGTTCGAGGGCGGCCACGAGGGCGCCGCGGAGCACCGGGTTGCCGGGGACGCCGCCGGTCGCGACGGCGGGCGGGGCGGGGCAGATGCGGGCGACGGCGTCCTGCACCTTGGCGGCCAGCCGCTCGCCGCCCGCCCGGCCGATGTCGCCGCTGAGCACGATCAGGCCGGGGTCGAGGACGACCGCGACGGCGGCGACGCCGACGGCGAGCCGGGCGGCGACGGCGTCGAGGAAGTCGTCGCCGCCGTTGCGCAGCTGGTCGGGGACGGTCGCGCCGGGCACCTCGTACGCGCTCGCCAGAGCCTGGAGCGCGGCGGTGCCGACGAGGCGCTGGAAGGACCCGGAGTTGGGCTGCTTGACGTCGGCGGGCAGCGGCTCGCCAGGCACGGGCAGCCAGCCGATCTCACCCGCGCCGCCGGTGATGCCGCGGTGCAGCCGGCCGCCGAGCATGACGCCGAGGCCCTGGCCGATGCCGGCCCACATGACCACGAAGTCGTCGACGCCGGCGGCGGCCCCGTAGTGGTGCTCGGCGAGGGCGACGAGGTTGACGTCGTTCTCGATGGTGACGGAGCCGCCGAGGCCGCGGCGGAGCGCGGCGAGCACGCCGACGTGCCAGGCGGGCAGGTCCAGGGAGAAGCGGACGTCGCCGGTGCGCGGATCGACCATGCCCCTGGTGCCGATGACGAAGGCGCGCAGCCGCGACAGGCCGACGTCGGCGGCGGCGCAGGCCCGCTCGACCGCGGCCTGGACCGTACGGACCGGGTCCCCGCCGAAGGGGTTGACCGTGACCTCGACCACGGTGCGGCCTGTGATGTCGGCCACCCCGACGGTGACGCTCTCGGGCAAAACCTCCAGGCCGGCGACGTAGGCGCTGGAGGGGCGCACGCCGTAGAGTGCGGCGTTGGGTCCCCTGCCGCCCGCGCGTTCCCCGGCCACCTCCACCAGGCCCCGGTCCTCCAGCCGGGAGAGCAGCTGACCCGCGGTGACCTTGGACAACCCGGTCCGCTCGCCCAGTTCAGCCCGGGTGAGCGGGCCCTCCGCGAGGAGGAGTTCGAGCGCGGAGCGGTCGTTGAGCCTGCGCAGCAGGCGAGGCGTCCCGGGGCTCCGGCTCATCTTCATGCCCTTCTCGTCACGATCGGCTAACGGGTGGTTTCTTTAAAGAAAGTTTCTTGTTAGTTTACCACCTGTCGTTCTACATGACGATCAGCCTGGTGCGGACCGTAGGCCGGCACCCGGGAAGGGAGAACCCTGTGAGGATCGCGAAGATCACAGCCACTACGGTCACCACGGCCGCCCTGGCCCTGGGCCTGGCGGCCTGTGGGGGCAGCGAGACGCCGGCGGCGGAGCCGAGCGCGGCCGGCAGCGCCGACAGCGGCGGCCCCGCCTTCGCCGGCAAGGAGCTCACGCTCTGGCGCCTGGGCGACAGCAACCCCGAAGCGCAGAAGTACACCGACGAACTGGTGGCGGCGTTCCAGCAGGAGACCGGCGCCACCGTGAAGGTCGAGTGGATCCCGTGGCCCCAGGTGAACGACAAGTTCACCGCCGCGGCGGCCGGCGGCGCCGGCCCCGACGTCACCGAGATCGGCAACGACCAGGTGCCGCTCTGGGTGAGCCAGGAGGCGCTCGCCCCGGTCACCGACATCGTCAACGCCGGTGACCAGGCCGAGATCCCCAGGAACCTGATGGGCATGGAGACCATCGACGGCGAGACGTACGCCGTGCCCTGGGGCGGCGGCACCCGCGCGGTGCTGTACCGCAAGGACTGGTTCGAGGAGCTGAAGATCGAGGTCCCGAAGACCTGGGACGAGCTCGTCGCCGCGGCCAAGAAGGTGCAGGCCGAGAAGGGCTCCGACGTCGACGGGTTCGCCTTCAACGGCGGCTCCGACGCCAACCACCTGCTGGGCTCCCTGGCCTGGACCGCGGGCGGCGAGTACGCGGTCAAGGAAGGCGACAAGTGGGTCGGCAAGCTGACCGAGCCCGGCTTCAAGACCGGCTTCGAGCAGTACACGTCGCTGGTGACCGACGGCCTGTCGGGCAAGTCCCGGCTCACCCAGAACAGCTCCGACATCCGTACCCGCTTCGCCAACGACAAGGTCGGCATGTACCTGACCGCGTCCTGGGACCTGCCCGCGATCGAGGAGGAGAGCAAGGGCAAGCTCAAGAGTGACAACCTCGCGTTCTTCCCGCTCCCGGGCAAGGACGGCGGCGAGGCGCAGGCGTTCCTCGGCGGCAACGACATCGCCGTCTGGGGCGCCGCCAAGGAGCCCGAGGCGGCCAAGGAGTTCGTGAAGCTGGCGACCAACAAGGAGTGGGGCGTCAGGTACGCGACCGACGGCGGCCTGCTGCCGGTCTACCCGGAGGCGCTGGCCAAGCTGGCCGAGGACCCGGCCCAGGCGCCGTTCGCGGCCGCGTTCGCCAAGGCCAAGGCCTTCCCGGCGGACCCGAACTGGACCGAGGCCAACGAGACCAAGGCCGTGCTGCAGAACGCCGCGCGGCAGGTGATCGAGGGCAAGGCAAGCGTCGACGAGGCGCTGGCCGCGGCCAACACCGAGCTCGAAGACATCCTCAACCAGTCCTGAGGCCATGACGAACACGTCGACACTGTCCCGGGGCGGCAGGCACGCCTCCGCCCCGGGCAGGGGCCCGTCCAAAGGCGGCAGGCGCAGCGGCCTGCCCACCTGGTCGATCCCGTACGTCCTGCTGATCCCCGGCCTGCTGGTCATCGCGGCGCTGCTGCTCTACCCGATGTTCCAGGTCGCCGTGATCGCCTTCCAGAAGGTCGGCCTGCCGCAGATCAGCGGCAGGAGACCGGCCGAATGGGTGGGCACCGAGAACTTCACCCGTATCTTCGAGAACGAGATCTTCTGGGACTCGCTCCGCAACACCGTCGTGTTCGCCGCCGTCGCGGTGACGCTGACCCTGGTGCTCGGCACCGCCGTGGGGGTGCTGCTGAGCAAGCTCGGCAAGAGGATGTCCACGTTCCTGGTGATCGGCATCATGTGCGCCTGGGCGGTGCCGCCGGTGGCCCAGGGCATCATCTGGAAGTGGCTGTTCGACGCCGAGGCCGGGATCATCAACTGGGCGCTGAACCTGCTGCCCGACTGGCTGTCCTCGGCGCTCTTCGGCCGCGCCGACTGGACCGGCGAGCCCTGGCTCAACGACGCCTGGTCGGTCTACCTGGTGCTGGTCATCACGGTGGTGTGGGCGTCCTTCCCGTTCATCGCGGTGTCGGTGCTGGCCGGCCTCAAGGGCATTCCCGGCGAGCTGTACGAGGCCGCCCGGGTCGACGGGGCGTCCGGCTGGCGCACGTTCTGGCGGATCACGTTCCCGCTGCTCAAGCCGGTGTTCGCGGTGCTCACGGTGCTGTCGATCATCTGGGATTTCAAGGTCTTCAGCCAGCTGTACGTGCTCATGGGCGGGCCGACGAACCGGGAGGCGTTCAACCTGTCCATGTACTCCTACACCGAGGCGTTCAAGGCGCCGCAGAAGATGGGCACGGGCTCGGCCATCGCGCTGGTGCTGACGGTGATCCTGCTGGTCGTCACGGCCGTCTACATCCGGCAACTGGTCAAGCAGGAGGATTTGTGATGACCCCGCTGGCCAGGAAGCGCCTGGGCAAGGTGGTGCTGAACGGGCTCGCCCTGATGGTGTTCCTGTTCGCGGTCTTCCCCGTCTACTGGATGGTCTCGACCGCCTTCAAGGCCAACGATCAGATCTTCACCACCGAGTTCATCCCGTTCCCCACCCACTTCACGTTCGAGCACCTGATGCGGGTGCTGACCGAGGGCGTCGCGGGCAACTCGATCTGGGTCTACATGGGCAACAGCGCGATCGTGGCGCTCGGCACCGTGCTCATCGGCGCGGTCTTCTCGCTGCTGGCGGCGACGGCGGTGGCCCGGTTCCGGTTCAAGGGCCGCACCGGGTTCCTGTTCCTGCTGCTGGTCGCGCAGATGATCCCGGCCGAGGCGCTGCTCATCCCGCTGTTCCTGCGGGTCAAGGCGCTCGGCCTGTACGACCACCTCGCCGGTCTGATCCTGGTCAACGTCGGACTGACGCTGCCGTTCGGCATCTGGATGCTGCGCACGTTCGTGGCCGCGGTGCCGAAGTCGCTGGAGGAGGCCGCCTGGATCGACGGGGCGTCCAGGTTCACCACGTTCTGGCGGGTGCTCTTCCCGCTGGTCGCGCCCGGTCTCGTGGCGACCAGCATCTTCTCGTTCATCACCGCCTGGAACGAGCTGATCTTCGCGCTGGTGCTGATGAGCGAGTCGTCCGGCTACACCATGCCCGTGGCCCTGCAGTTCTTCTTCGGCCAGAAGGGCACCGACTGGGGCGCCATCATGGCCAGCTCCACGATGATGACCATCCCGGTCGTCATCTTCTTCATGATCGTGCAGCGCCGCATGGTGACCGGTCTGATGGCCGGCGCCGTCAAGGGCTGATTCCACGCCGTCGGGCGCCTCCTCTGTCTGAGGCTGCCTGTTCTCATCCGATGAGGAGCCATGAGTCGAAGTGATCGGGGGCTGCGCCGCCTCGCGGCCGGTACGTTGCTCGTCGCCTTCCGGGGCACCACGCCGCCGGGCTGGGTGCTGCGCGAGCTGGAGCACGGGCTGGGCGGCGTCACGCTCTTCGGCCACAACGTCGACGGCCACGAGCGGGTGGCCGCGCTCACCGCGGCGCTGCGGGAGGCGGGCGGCGAACCCGTCGTCTCCCTGGACGAGGAGGGCGGCGACGTCACCCGGCTCGCCTACCACGAGGGCAGCCCGTACCCGGGGAACGCGGCGCTCGGCGCCGTGGACGACGTCGAGCTGACCCATCAGGTCTACCGGGCGATCGGCGCGGAGCTGGCCGGGTGCGGCGTCAACCTGAACATGGCGCCGGACGCCGACGTCAACACCGAGGCGGACAACCCGGTCATCGGCACCCGCTCGTTCGGCGACGAACCGGCGCTGGTCGCCCGGCACACCGTGGCCGCGGTCGAAGGGCTGCAGGCGGCCGGAGTGGCCGCCTGCGTCAAGCACTTCCCCGGCCACGGCGCCACCCGCGTCGACTCGCACCTGGCCATACCGGTCGTGGACGTCACGCCGGAGGTGCTGCGCGAGCGGGAACTGGCGCCGTTCCGGGCGGCCATCGCCGCCGGCACCAGGACGATCATGACGGCGCACGTGGCCGTTCCCGTGCTCACCGGCGGCATGCCCGCCACGCTGTCATCGGCCGCGCTGACCGAGCTCCTGCGGGGTGAGCTCGGCTACGACGGCGTGGTGGTCTCCGACGCCCTCGACATGCACGCCATCACCAAGAGCGTCGGGCTCGACGGCGGCGCGGTGCGCTCGCTGGCCGCCGGCGCCGACCTGCTCTGCCTGGGGCCGATCCCCGACCGGAACGACGTGCTCGCGGTGATCGACGCGATCGTCGAGGCCGCGGTCCAGGGCACGCTGCCGCCCGCCAGGCTGGAGGAGGCCGCCGCCCGGGTGGAGGCGCTGCGCGCCTGGTTCGGCACGGTTTCCGCAGCCCCCGCCGGACTGGACGGGATCGGCCTGCGCGCCGCCCGCCGCGCCGTGCGGCTGACCGGCCGGCCCGCACCACTGGCGGAGCCGCTGGTGGTGGAGGTGGAGACGCCGCCCACCATCGCGGTGGGCGACGTGCCGTGGGGGATCGGGCCGTGGCTGCCGGGCGCGGAGGTGCTGCGGGTCGCCCCGGACGCGGCCGACGTGCCGGGGCTGCTGGCCAAGGCCGTGGATCGTTCCCTGGTGGTCGTGGTCAAGGACGCGCACCGCCACCCGGACAGCCGGGCGCTGGTCTCCGCGCTGGTGACCGCCCGGCCGGACACGACCGTGGTCGAGATGGGCCTGCCGGTGTGGCGGCCGGAGACCGCCGCCTACATCGCCACGTACGGCGCGGCGAGAGTGAACGCGCAGGCCGCGGCGGAGCTGCTGCTCGGGACCTGAGCCCTGAGGTCAGGACGTGAGGAGTTCCTCGCGGGCCTGGTCGAGTGCGGCGAGGACGGCGCCGCGCAGCACCGGGTTGGGGTCGGTGACGGCGGTGGTGGTCACCTGCGGGCGGACCGGGCAGATCCGGGCCACCGCCTCCTCCACCCGGGAGGTGAGCGCCTCTCCCCCGGCATGGCCGACCTCGCCCGCCAGCACCACCAGGCCGGGGTCCAGGATCACGCAGACCGCCGCCACGCCCAGGGCGAGCCTGCGGGCGACCTCGTCGAGCAGCGGCTCGCCCTCGGCCCCGGCCGCCACCGCCACCTGGACGCACTGCCCGGCGCTGTCGGCCGCGAACCCGTACCCCCGAGCCAGTTCCGCCACCGCCTCCGAGCTGACGAGCGACTGCAGGCCGCCCGCGAGCGACGGCAGCCGCCCCGGCGTGGTGCGGATGTCCTCGGGCAGCGGCACGCCCGGCACGGGCAGGTAGCCGATCTCGCCCGCGCTGCCTGACCGGCCGCGGTGGAGCCGGCCGCCGAGCATCACCGCCATGCCCAGGCCGCGGCTGGACCAGAGCAGCACGAAGTCGTCGACGCCCTGCGCGGCCCCGTCGGCGCGCTCGGCGATGGCGGCGAGGTTGACGTCGTTCTCGATCGTCACCTCGCGCTTCAGGTCGCCCGCCAGGGCCTCGTGGATGCCTTCGTGCCAGCCCGGCAGGTCGAAGGAGAAACGCACGTCGCCGCTGCGCGGGTCGACCACGCCGGGCGTGCCGATGACGACGCCGCGCAGCCTGCTCAAGCCCACCTTGGCGCTCCGGCACGCCTTGGTGATCGCCTCGTGCACGGCGGCGACCGGGTCGGTGTACGCGTCGGGATCGACGGCGACCCGCGAGATCGTGCGGCCGTGGATGTCGGCGACCGCCGTCGAGATCAGCCCGGGGCCGACCTCCAGCCCGGCCACGTACGCGCTGGAGGAAATGACCGAGTAGAGCGCCGCGTTGGGGCCGCGCCCGCCCGCCTGGGCGCCGACCACCTCGACCAGCCCGCGCTCCTCCAGCCGGGCCAGCGTCTGGGACGCGGTCACCTTCGACAGCCCGGTCTGCTCGCCGATCTGCCCCCGGGTCATCGGCCCGGAGGTCAGCAACAGCTCCAGCGCCGCCCGGTCGTTGATCTCCCGGAGAAGTCTGGGCACACCAGGGCGTCGCTCCACGCTGAAATCCCACCGTCAAAAACGAAATCGAAAAGGTTATTAGAAGTTTAGCGCTCCCACCCTTGCTTATCGATGCAGGTGAACGCGAGGATGGCTCATGCTGTCCCTCCGCCGACAGGTCGCTCTCCTCACCCTCGGTGTCGTCCTCTTCCTCGACGTGCTGCGGGTGTTCCTGCCGTCGCTGATCACGCTGTTCGGGCAGGCCGGTTCGACGGCTCCCGAACTCATGGGCCTGTACGCGGCCGCGTGGTTCGTCCTGCCGTTCCTGGCGCTCCTGCTCCGGCCGCGCTGGGCCGTGCTGGGCGGGGCCGTCGCGCTGGTGCTGGCGCGCGTGCTCCTGCAAGCGGGCGCCTGGCAGCTCTACACGTCCTCGGCGGGCGTGACCGCCGGTCTGATCTTCTTGTACGGATGCGCACGGACGACTGTGAGACCGGCGGCTCCCGTCGGCATCATGGCCGGTCTGGCCGTCTCGTTCCTCGGTCACCTGCTGCTCGACGGGGTGGACCTGGCGTGGCGCTCCGGCGTCCTGCCGTGGGCCGCGGTGACAGCACTGTGCGTCGCCTTCCTCCTCCTGACCCGCACCTCCACCGCTAAGGACACCTCCCCCGCGGACGACATCCTCCCCACCGGGACGAGGAACGCTGCCCCGCCCCTCCTGGACGGCCCCACCCCGACCCAGACGGAGGACACTGCCCCGACCCAGACGGAGGACGAGACGCTTCCCTCCATCCATCACAGGAGTGGACGACATCGCCTCCTGGGCCGCCACCCAGCGGCCGGACGTGGTACTGCTCAGCGAGGTGGACCGGGGCTGGCTGCTCAACGGCGGCCACGACGACCTGGCCAGGATCGCCCGCGGCCTCGGCATGCGCTACCACTTCGCCCCCGCCGCGGACCACCTCTGGGGCGACGCCCTGCTCACCAACCTGGCCGTACGGGACGTGCACTCCCATCCGCTGGGCCGGCACGACTACCCGACCGGGGCCCAGGCCCAGGCGATCGTGCTCGGCATCGGCGACCGCGAGCTGGGCCTCGTCAACACCCATCTGCAAGCCCCTGCGGGGCAGGCGGCCGAGGTCGCCGCCATGGTCAGGGCCCTGGCCGCCGGGAGGAGCGCCGCCGAGGCGGGACCGCGCTCGCGGGAGACCGGCGAGGCGATCAGGCCGGTGATCCTTGCCGGAGACCTCAACATCCGCCCCGGCGACCCGGAGATGCGGGTGCTGGAGCAGGCCGGGCTGTCCGACCCGCTGCTCGCCCTCGGCGACCCGCACACCTCACCCGCCGACGACCCGGCGAAACGGATCGACCACGTGCTGATCACCGACGGATTGACCGCCCTCTCCGCCGATGCTCCGCTGGTGCGGTTCTCAGATCATCTGCCCGTAGTGGCCACCGTGCGCCTAACCACTGTTGACCAACAGGGATAATCGACATCATGCGCCTTTCTGCTCGTGTCGACTACGCCCTCCGAGCCGCCGCCGAACTCGCCGCAGCCGGTGCGGGCCCGACAACCGTGGGCGAGCTCGCCAAGGAGCAGGACATGCCGCCCAAGTACCTGGAGAACATCCTCCTGCAGATGCGCCGGGCCGGGCTGGTCCGCGGCCAGCGCGGTCCCGAGGGCGGCTACGTGCTGGCCCGCCCCCCTGCGGAGATCTCGCTCGCCGACGTGATCAGGGCCGTCGACGGCCCGCTGGCCAACGTGCGGGGCGAGCGGCCCGAGCACGTCGGCTACCGGGGGCCGGCGGAGTCGTTGCAGCAGGTGTGGATCGCCCTGCGGGCCACCGAGCGCGAAATCCTGGAGGAGGTCACGCTGGAGAACGTCGCCACCGGCCGCCTGCCCGAACGCGTCCGCCAGCTCGCCGCCGACCCCGCCGCCTGGGACTGACCGGCCCGATACGCTGCCGCCGGACTCGGGCAGCCTCGACGCCCTCGTACCAGCCCCCTGTCTCAGATCCTCGTACTAACCCTGCTCACGCCCCCGTACGGCCGCCGCGCTCGCCTGCGCGGCCGGTGCGCCCGCCGAGCGGCCCAGCCGGGACGCCTGCCAGAAGAGCGCCAGGGCGACGACCTCTACCACGGCCGCGGCCGCGGGGAGCAGCCCCGGCCCGTACATCTCCAGCACGACGCCGCCGAGCGCGCCCCCGCCGGACACGCCCACGTACACCGCGCTGCTGTTGAGCGCCAGCGCCTGCGGACCAGCCGGACCGGCCAGGGCGAGCAGGCGGGTCTGCGCGGGCGGCGGGATCCACCACGACACCGCAGCCCAGAGCGCGAGCAGCGGCAGGAGCACGAGCAGGGCGAGCGGGCGCAGCTCCCACAGCGCGGTGAACGCGGCCATGACGCCGCCGAACGCGCAGATGCCCGCGAGGAGTGCCCGGTCGGCGCCCCACCGGTCAGCGGAACGCCCGCCGAGCTGGCCGCCGACGAGCCCGGCCGCGCCGGCCAGCACGAACACCCAGCCGACCTCGACGGGCCCGGCTCCCGCCAGCTCGCGCAGAAACGGGGCGACGTAGGTCAGCACCATCATGCTGCCGAGCACCGTCGCCACGATCGCGAGCAAGCCCAGGACCACCTGGGGACGGCCCAGCGGCGCCAGCCGCTCCCGCAGCGTGCCGTCGGCCGGTTCGGGCGCCAGGCGCGGGAGCGTCCGGCGCACGGCGGCCAAGGATGTCAGCCCCAGCAGTGCGCCGAGCACGAACGTGGCCTGCCATCCGAACCAACCGCCGACCCAGGTGCCCACGGGCACGCCGAGCATCAGCGAACCGGTCAGTCCGCCCATCACCAGCGCGAGGTAGCGCCCCTGCCGCCCGTCCGGGGCCTGAGAGGCGGCCACAGCGTACGCGGCGGGCACGACGGCCGCGGCGGCCGCCGCGGCCAGCACCCGCAGCCCCATCAGGACGGGATAGGACGAGGTCAGGGCCGCCGCCCCGTTGGCGGCTGCGAACACCAGCAGCGCCCAGGTGATCAGCGCGCGCCGCGGCCACGAGGCGGTCACCACGGACGCCACCGGTGCCGCCAGCGCGAACGTCAGCGAGAACCCCGTCACCAGCTGCCCGGCCGCCGCCTCGCTGACGGCTAAGTCGCGGGCGATGGCGGGCAGCACGCCGGCGATCACGTAGTCGTCGGTGGCGAAGGTGAAGGTGGTGAACGTCAATGCCAGCAGCCAGACGGGCACTCTTCCGGACATGGATGCCCCTTCAAATAAAGGTAACAGTCGTTGCCCGATTAAGGTAGCAGTCGTCACCCAGATGGCGTCAAAGGGATATCCGATGGCCAGGACCGCCGACCCCGCCCGCCGGGCCGAACTGCTCGACCACATAGTCGACTACGTGGCGGAGCACGGCCTGTCGACCCTGTCCATGCGGCCGCTGGCCGAGCACCTGGGCAAGTCCACCCGCGTGCTCACGCACCATTTCGCCGACAAGGAGGAGCTGTTGTCGGCCACCATGGCCCGGCTGGAGGAGCGGCACCGCGCCTGGCTGCGCTCCCTGCCCGGCTGGGACGGATCCGAACGCGTCGGCACGATCATCCGCCGTACCTGGCAGTGGCAGCTCAAGGAGGAGAACCTGCCGATCGCCCGGCTGATCCACGAGATCGAGGGCCTGGCGGCGAGTGGGCGGCTGGCAGGGCTGATCCCTCGGCTGCTGTCGGAGCGGACGCAGTTCGTGGCCTCGTTGCTGCGCGAGCGCGGCGTCCCCGAGCCCGACGCGCTGCGCATCTCGACCCTGGCCAACGCCGCCTACACCGGCCTGCAGATCGACATCCTCACCACCGGCGACCGGGAGCGCGTCGACGAGGCCCTGGACCGGCTGGCGGACCTGGTCGACGCGTGGGTGGAGGCCGCCGGCTCGTCCGTAGACTGAGACGCATGCCCGAGGGTGACGCCGTCTACCGGACCGCCGCGCGGCTGCGGGGCGCGCTCGACGGGCAGGCGCTGACCCGGTCGGACTTCCGGGTGCCGCGCCACGCGACCGCCGACCTCACCGGCCGCACCGTGCTGGAGACCGTGTCACGGGGCAAGCATCTGCTCACCCGGGTGGAGGGCGGGCTCACCGTCCACACCCACCTGCGGATGGACGGCAGGTGGCTGGTCGTTCCGGCGGGCCGGCGCACGGCCGGGGGCGACCAGGTGCGGCTGATCCTGGCGAACCGGCAGTGGCAGGCGGTCGGGCTGAAGCTGGGGATGGTCGATCTGCTGAGAACGGCCGACGAGGGTGAGGTCGTCGGCCATCTGGGCCCTGATCTGCTGGGCGACGACTGGGATCCGGCCGAGGCCGTGCGGCGGCTGAGCCGGGCCCCGGACGTGACGATCGGGGAGGCGCTGCTCGATCAGCGCAATCTCGCCGGGATCGGCACGATCTATCGGGCGGAGACGTTGTTCTTGCGCGGTGTGTGGCCGTGGCGGCGGGTCGGAGACGTCGGGGATCTGGAAGGGCTGGTCACGCTGGCGCAGAGGCTCCTGGCGGCCAACCGGCATCGCGCGGGCACGGTCACCACGGGAGATCGCCGCCCGGCCCACCAGACGTGGGTCTACGGCAGGGCGGGAAGGCCCTGTCGACGCTGCGGCACCCGCATCAGCCGCGGGGAGATGGGGGCACGGCCGCAGGAGCGGCTCATCCTGTGGTGTGGTGGCTGCCAGCCGCGTTAGGCAGCCACCATGTCCTTGACCTCGGGGAACACGGAATCGGACATCGACCCGGGGACCGAGTCGGGAACCGCGATGCGCTCGTGCTCGGGTACGTCGGCGAGCACCGGCGCGGCCTGCAGCTCCGCCAGCGCGAACTGATCGGAGACCTCACGCAGGACCTGCGAGAGCGGCACCCCGAGCGCGCCGCAGATGGACGCGAGCAGCTCGGACGACGCCTCTTTCTGGCCCCGTTCGACCTCGGACAGGTAACCAAGCGAAACGCGTGCCAGCGTGGACACCTCTCGGAGTGTGCGTCCCTGCCGCACGCGCAACCGCCTGAGCACGTCTCCGAGCAGCTGACGCAGCAGAATCATCTGTCGCTCCCTCCCCGGCGCGGATGATTTCACCACGCCCCGCGCGATCGAGTCGTGCCGCTCGTTGTTCTTCTTCGCTTCGTACATACTCCTCGCCGTCATCACCGGGCGTCTCCGAGCCTGGCCCGCCGCTCGTGGCGCATCCTGTGACTCGTCAGGCCCGCCTGCCGGGCGCTTGCTGCTTGCAGTTGGCTCACGGACCTCTCTCACAGCTCCACCGTACCCGCATCAACCGACACCGCGTCAGACCGTGCTTCGCATGTTCGCTGGGGACGTAACACGGTAATCATCCGAAATGTTCCCCCTTGTTCTCCTTAAGCACAGTTGACAGTAGATCGATAGCCTCGTCCATCGTCTCTACCCTGATACGTTCGCGCGACCCCTCAAGTCTCAACGGCCGCTCCCACAACTTTCCGCCCGGCCCGCTCACCGCGGCGAAGACCGTGCCGACCGGCTGCCCGTCCTGCGGATCCGGCCCGGCCACACCCGTGACGGCCAGCCCGTACGTGGCCTCGCAGAGCCGCGCGACCCCCGCCGCCATCGCCGCGGCCACCTCGGGATGGACCGCCCCCTCGCGGCGCAGCAGCTCCTCCGGGACGTCCAGCAGCCGCCGCTTCAGATCCGTGGCGTAGGAGATCACCCCGCCCCGGAACACCTTCGACGCGCCCGGCACCGAGACGATCGTCGCCCCGATGAGCCCGCCCGTGAGCGACTCGGCCACGGCCAGCGTGGCCTCACGGCGCTCCAGCGACGCCAGCACCCGCGCTACGGCGGCTGAACCTCCCATGGCCCCCTCACTCCCCGCGCGTACGCCTCGCCATCCCGCGCAGCCTGATCGCGCGGATCACGTAATCGATCCCCGTCCCGACCGTGACCACGACCGCCGCCCCCATCAGCGTCCACCGCAGCGCGTCGGGCCCCCACGGCAGGAGGTAGAGCACGATGGCGGCGATCTGCAGAGCGGTCTTGACCTTGCCGCCGTAGCTCGCCGGGATGACCGCCAGCTTGATCAGCACCAGCCGGAGCAGCGTGATGCCCAGCTCGCGGCCGAGGATCACGATCGTCACCCACCACGGCAGCTCGCCCAGCACCGACAGGCACACCAGCGCGGCCCCGGTGAGCGCCTTGTCGGCGATCGGGTCGGCGATCTTGCCGAAGTCGGTGATCAGCCCGTAGCGCCTGGCCAGCTCCCCGTCGAGGTGGTCGGTGAACGACGCCACCGCGAACACCGCCAGCGCGGCCAGCCGCCAGCCCGTCCCCGGCAGGAACAGGCAGACGACGAAGAACGGGACGAGCGCCAACCGGAGGACCGTGAGGACGTTGGCGATGTTCCACGGGCTCACCGCGCGGCGCTCGTCTCTGCTCATGGACCGGCGGCCTTGATCCGCGCGATGAGGTCGACCCCTTCGGCGTCGACGACCGTCGCCCGCACGAGCTGGCCCGGCACCAGGCCGATGCCCTGGACCGTGACCGACCCGTCGACCTCGGGGCCCTGGTGGGCGGCCCGGCCCTCGTAGCCGCCGTCGCCCAGGTCCTCGTCGATGAGCACGTCCACGTCCGTGCCGATCCGCTCCTCCGCGCGCTGCGCCGTCAGCTCCTCGGCCAGCTCCGTCAGCACCCGCACGCGCTCCTCGACGACCTCCGCGGGCAGCTTGCCCTCGAAGCCGGCGGCTTCGGTGCCGTCCTCGTCGGAGTAGCCGAACACGCCGATCACGTCGAGCCGGGCCGCCTCCAGGAAGGAGACGAGCTCGCCGAACTCCTCCTCGGTCTCGCCCGGGAAGCCCACGATGAAGTTGGAGCGCACGCCCGCCTCGGGCGCCCGCTCGCGGATGCTCTCCAGCAGGCCCAGGAAGCGCTCGGGGTCGCCGAAGCGGCGCATCCGCCGCAGCACCCCGCCGCTGGCGTGCTGGAAGGACAGGTCGAAGTACGGGGCGACGCCGTCGGTGCCGGCGATCACGTCGATCAGGCCCGGCCTCAGCTCAGCGGGCTGGAGGTAGCTGACCCGCACCCGGGAGATGTCGCCGACCGCCGCCAGCCGCGGCAGCAGCTTCTCCAGCGCCCGCAGGTCGCCCAGGTCCTTGCCGTAGGAGGTGGAGTTCTCGCTCACCAGGACCAGCTCGCGCACGCCACGGTGGGCCAGCCAGTCGGCCTCGGCCACCAGGTCGTCGGGGTCGCGGGACACGTAGGCGCCGCGGAAGGCCGGGATGGCGCAGAACGTGCAGCGCCGGTCGCAGCCCGAGGCGAGCTTGAGCGAGGCCACCGGGCTCTCGTCGAGCCGCTTGCGCAGCACCCGGGGGCCGCTCGCGGGCGCCACCCCGTCAGGCAGGTCGCCGTGGCCGGGGATGTGGCCGCGCGGCGCGGCGGCCCGCTCCACCGGTGTGATGGGGAGCAGGGCACGCCGGTCGCGCGGCGTGTGAGGCGTGAGCGGCCGCCCGGCGAGCACGTCGTCGAGGCGCCCGCCGATGTCGGCGTAGTCGTCGAAGGAGATGACCGCGCTGGCCTCCGGCAGGGCCTCGGCGAGCTCGTTGCCGTAGCGCTCGGCCATGCAGCCCGCGGCGACCACCTTGGCCCCGGAGTCGACGGCGGCCAGCAGGGTGTCGATCGAGTCCTTCTTGGCCGACTCGATGAAGCCACACGTGTTGACGACCACGACCTCGGGGTCGTCGTCGTCGAGCTGCCAGCCGGCAGCCTCCAGTCGCGCGGCCAGCTCCTCGGAGTCGACCTCGTTGCGGGCACAGCCCAGCGTGATCAGCGATGCGGTTCGGCGGGATGACATGGTGACACCTACGGTATCGGCAGTTGGCCACCCCCCGCGCAGTGGCTACCGGGCCGACGGCTTCCCAGGGCCGAACGACCGGCGCACCTTCTCCCCCCGTTTCCCGACGGCGCCCAGTTTCTTGCCGTTGACCTGCAGCGACACGGCCCCGGCGTCATGCACCTCGAAATCGATCCGCCTCTTGGCCCGCCAGGTGGCGCTCCCGCCCGCCTTGAGGCTGCCGTCGAACAGCTCGTGGCCCTCGGCGTCGCGGACCGTCATGTGGGCCCGCCGCTTCGCCTCGACCGCGACCACGACCGTGTTCTTGCCCGCCATCGCGACGGGCGGCGGCGCCTCGGTGAACGGCGAGTTCGGCGGCACGCTGGCCGCGGGCCGCTCCGCCCCGGCGGTGCGCACCTGGTCGGAGGCGCCGCCCAGGACCTTGACCACGCCGAACACGACCACCACGGTCAGCGCGACCGCCAGCGCGGCGGTCCAGCCCGGCCCGCGCCGTTCGGACATCTTCAGCATGCGGTCGGTCTGGAACACGGCCGAGGCCCGCACCGGTTTCGGCGCCCCGCCGTTCTGCTGGTCGTAGCGGTGGACCACGGCCTCGGGATCGAGGCCCACGGCCGCCGCGATGGTCTTGATGTGCCCCCTGATGTAGAAATCGCCGCCGGTATCGGCGAACTCGTCACGCTCGACCGCTTTGATGATCGCCTCGCGTATGCGCGTGACCTGGCTCAGCTGCTCGACCGTCAGCCCCGAAGACTGCCGAGCCGCCGTCAACATGGCTCCGATGCTCTGCTCCTGCACGACAACCGCCTCCCCCACGACGGAGCGTAGTAACTCCTATTCAAGCAGTTAGCGTCGGGGAAGCGGCCATTGGGGTCATTCGCCACGCAGGTCAGCCAGCAATTGGGGCAGATCATCCGGTTTCACCAGGACCTCGCGGGCCTTGGAACCCTCGCTGGGGCCGACCACCTCGCGGCTCTCCAGCAGGTCCATCAGCCGCCCGGCCTTGGCGAAGCCGACGCGCAGCTTGCGCTGCAGCATCGAGGTGGAGCCGAACTGGGTGGTGACGATCAGCTCGGCCGCCTGGATGAGCAGGTCGAGGTCGTCGCCGATGTCCTCGTCGATCTCCTTCTTCGCGCTCGCCGCCGCCGTCACGTCGTGGCGGTACTCGACCTGCATCTGCTCCTTGCAGTGCCTGACGACCTCGGCTATCTCCTTCTCGGAGACGAACGCGTTCTGGATGCGGATCGGCTTGCTCGCCCCCATCGGCAGGAACAGCGCGTCGCCCTGCCCGACCAGCTTGTCGGCGCCCGGCTGGTCGAGGATGACCCGCGAGTCGGTCAGCGAGGAGACCGCGAAGGCCAGCCGGGACGGCACGTTGGCCTTGATCAGGCCGGTGACCACGTCGACGCTCGGCCGCTGGGTGGCGATCACCAGGTGGATGCCGGCCGCGCGGGCGAGCTGGGTGATGCGCACGATCGAGTCCTCGACGTCGCGCGGGGCCACCATCATGAGGTCGGCCAGCTCGTCCACGATCACCAGCAGGTACGGGTAGGGCTGGTAGACGCGCTCGCTGCCGGGCGGCGGAGTGAGCTTGCCGGCCCGTACCGCCTTGTTGAACTCGTCTATGTGGCGGAACCCGCTGGCGGCCAGGTCGTCGTAGCGGCGGTCCATCTCGCCCACCACCCATTCGAGGGCCTCGGCGGCCTTCTTCGGGTTGGTGATGATCGGGGTGATCAGGTGGGGGATCCCCTCGTACACGCTCAGCTCGACCCGCTTGGGGTCGACGAGCACCATGCGTACCTCGTCGGGGGTGGCGCGCATGAGGATCGAGGTGATCAGGCCGTTGACGCAGACGGACTTGCCGGCGCCGGTGGCGCCGGCGATGAGCAGGTGGGGCATCTTGGCGAGGTTGGCCACGATCGTGCGGCCCTCGACGTCCTTGCCCAGCCCGACGATCATGGGGTGGTGGTCGGCCTGGGCCACCTGGGCGCGCAGCACGTCGCCGAGTGCCACCAGGTCCTTGTCGGCGTTGGGGATCTCGACCCCGATGGCTGATTTGCCGGGGATCGGGGACAAAATCCGGACATCTGCTGACTTGACGGCGTACGCGATGTTCTTGGTGAGCGCGGTGACCTTCTCCACCTTCACCGCGGGCCCCAGCTCGATCTCGTAGCGCGTCACCGTCGGCCCGCGGGTGAAACCGATCACCTGGGCGTCGATGCCGAACTGCTCCAGCACGCTGGTCAGCGCGTTCACCACGACCGTGTTGGCCTTGGTCTGCGGCTTCGGCGCGGTGCCCGGCTTGAGGTGCTGCAGGTCCGGCAGCTGGTACGGGCCCGCCTGCGGGGAGAGCACGAGCTGCTCGACCTTGCGCGGCGCCGGGGTGGGCTGCGGCGGCTCCGGCTGCCTGGGCGGGGGCGGCTCCTCGTCCACCAGCCCGGGGACGATCTCCGGCGAGTGGTCCTGGCGCTTGTCCTTCTCGGCCAGGACGGGGGTGTCATACGGCTTGACCGAGTCCTCGCCCTCGACGGCGGGCTTCTTCGGCCGGGCGCGCTTCCTCGGCTGGGACGCCGGCCGGTCTTCGGGCGCCTGGCGCTCGAAGACCAGGTGGCGCAGCTCGGCCAGCCGCTCCGGGATGCGGTGGACGGGCGTGGCCGTGATCACCAGCACGCCGAACCCCGACAGGAGCATCAGCAGCGGGATCGTGATCCACGGCGGCAGGATGCTCATCGGCGGCGCGGACACGATGAACCCGATCAGGCCGCCGGCCTCCGACACCCGCTCCATGGTGTGGTTGCCGTCGCCCGCGGGATAGGGGGTGCCGTTGGCGACGTGGATCACCCCGAGGATGCCGATGAGCAGCGCGCTCCACCCGATGACCAGCCGGCCGGTGTCGGCGTTCTGGTCGGGGTGGCGCAGGTAGCGCCAGGCCAGCAGACCGAGGAGCAGCGGCAGCGCCCACGCCAGCGAGCCGAACACGGCGTGCGCCACCGTGTGGACCACCTCGGAGACGCCGCTCCGGGTGTCGCGCCACGTCATCGCCGCCAGGACGATGGCGCCGGCCAGGATGGCCAGCCCCACGCCGTCGCGCCGGTGTACGGGGTCGAGCTCTCTGGCGTTCTTGCCCAGCGCGCGGGCGGTGCTGCCGATGCCGTTGGCGAGCAGCATCCAGAGCCCCACCACCAGCTTGCCGATCATGGTGAAGATCCAGCTGATCGGATCCTGGTGGGTCGCGGGCGCCTTGCGGGCCGGTCCCGAGCCCTTCGCCCTGGCCCGCCCCGCGGACGTGGCTCCCCGCTTCGCGGGGGTCGAGCGAGACGAGGGCGACCGCTTCGCCGGCCCCTTCGGTGCGCTTTTCGGCGTACGGGTGGCCATGGTGCCAAAGGTACGTCGGATACCACGGCGAAAGCATCGTGACTCGCCGGATCGTGTCAAAAGAGCACCCAACCTGGTGGCCCAGCCGGGGCCTTCTTCGGAAGTGGCGGGAGCGGAGGCTCTCGTTCTGCCACCCTGAGTGTGACCGAAGCCACATCGAGTGATGTTCTAGGACGCACAGTGGAGACGACCCGGGTGTCGAGCACCGCCTTCGACGGCACGACCCATGCCCCAGCGGCCGCGCGGCGGTTCGTCCGCCAGGTGCTCGGGGAGTGGCGCCTGAACCATCTGGCCGAGGACGCCGTCCTGCTGACCAGCGAGCTGGTCACCAACGCCGTGGTGCACGCCGGCACCGGCATCGAGCTGACCTGCCGGCTGGACGCCGAGGCGGTGCCGCCCAAGCTGGAGATCGAGGTCGACGACCAGCAGCCGGACCGCGTCATCCTGGACGGTCCCGCCCCGGCGGGGCCGCTGGCCACCTCCGGGCGCGGCCTGGCGCTGGCGGGCATGCTCGCCGACGCCTGGGGCGTCACGTACACCAGGACCACCAAGCGGGTCTGGGTGCGGATGGAGTTCGCCGACGCCCAGGAGCCGCCCTGCCCGCCGGTGCCCGCGCCGCGCGAGCCGGTCGACGCGCTGCGGGTCGCGGTGCTGGTCGCGGACGCGGGCGGGCGGGTGATCTCGTGGAACGCCGACGCCGAGTCCCTGCTGGGCTGGACGGCGCGGCAGGTCGCGGGCCGGCCGCTGGAGGAGCTGGTCGACTGGCACGGGCACGGCGGCGACACGCTGGCCCTGTCCGACACGCTCGCGCTCGGCCGCTGGCGCGGGGAGTCGCGGATGCGCCACCGCGACGGCCGGCTGGTCCCGGTCTACGTCTCCCACCTGCGCACCGGGGGGCCGCCGGAGCATCGGCGGGCGATCTGGATGGTGGTGGGCGGCGCCCACGGGTTCGTGCTGGCCTCGCCGCCGTCGCCCGCCCGGCGGGAGGCGGGCCGGCGCATCAAGGACCTGCTGGACCGGGACCGGCCGTTCGCCGAACTGCTCGACACGATCGCGCGCATCGCCCAGCACTCCAGCGCGGGCGACGCCGCGTACGTGCTGCTGCGCGCCGACTCCGGCCACCGGTTCGGGGTGGCGGCGGGCGCGGGCGCGACGGCGGGGCTGGTCGGCGTGGTGGCGGCGGGCGCGTTCGCCCCCGACCCGGGCACCCCGCCGGTGGTGGAGGATCTGCTCGCCGCGGACGTCGAGCTGGCCCAGCAGCTGCGGGCCCGGTCGCTGGCGTGCGCGCCGCTGGTGGCGGCGGGCGAGGTGGTCGGGTATCTCGCGGTGACGGCCGCCGACCCCGGCCGGTTCGACCAGGACCTGCCCGCGAGCCTGCGGCACATCGCCGACCAGGTGGCCGGCACGGTGCAGCGGGAGCGGCTGGCCGAGCAGGAACGGGCGCACCGGGGGCGGCTGTCGTTCCTGGCCGAGGCGGGCGAGCTGCTCGCGGGCGTGCACGAGGAGGAGATGATCGCCGTGCTCGCCGCGCAGCTCGTGGTGCCGAAGCTGGCCACCTGGGCGGCGATCTACCTGACCGACCTGGCGGGCATGACCCGGCTGGCGCACGTCTGGCACCGCGAGGAGCGGCACAACCCCGGGCTGCGCGAGTCGCTGCCCGCGATCCCGCACTCGCCGCTGAGCGAGGTCACCTGGCCGATCGGCCGCGAGAACGTGCTGTCGTTCCCGCTGCTGACCCACGGCCGGTCGTACGGCGCGCTGGTGATCGGCCGCGCCGAGCCGACGCTGCCGCTGGAGCTGGCGGACCTGCTGGCCGACCTGTGCCGCCTGATCGCGCTCAACCTGCACACCGCGATGCTCTACGCGCGCCAGGCGACCACCTCGAAGGTGCTGCAGCGCAGCCTGCTGCCGGTGCGGATGGCGCCGATGCCGGGGCTGGAGTCGGCGGTGGTGTACCAGCCGGCCGGGGAGGGCGCGGACGTCGGCGGCGACTTCTACGACCTGTTCACGGTGGCCGACCACTGGTGCTTCGCGCTCGGCGACGTCTGCGGCAGCGGGCCGGAGGCGGCGGCGGTCACCGGGCTGGCCAGGCACGCGGTGCGGCTGCTCGCCAAGGAGAACTACACGGTGGCCGACATCCTCCACCGGCTCAACCGGACGCTGCTGGAGGAGGCGGACGACGAGGACGGCCGGTTCCTGAGCCTGCTGTGCGGGGAGCTGACGCCGCTGCCGCAGGGCGGGGCGCTCTGCACGATCGCCTCGGCCGGGCACGTGCCTCCCCTGCTGCTGCGCGCCTGCGGCAAGGTGGAGCAGGTGGCCTCGCCGCAGCTGCTGCTGGGGGTGGAGGCGGACGCGCGGTTCTCGGTGGAGACGTTCGAGCTGGCGCCGGAGGAGGTGCTGCTCTGCGTCACCGACGGGGTGACGGAGCGGCGCGACGGCGACCGGCTGCTCGACGACGACGACGGGCTGGCCCGGATCCTGTCGGAGTGCGCCGGGCTGAGCGCGCACGCCGTCGCCGAGCGGGTGCGGCAGGCGGTCGATTCCTTCGCCGACGCCCCGTCCAGGGACGACGTGGCGCTGCTGGTGCTCCGGGCGACGCCGTCGCTGCTCTAGGCGGGGAAGCGGTAGGTCGTGGTGGAGGTGCGGACCTCGCCGGGGCGCAGCACGGTCGAGGGGAACGCGGGCTGGTTGGGCGAGTCGGGGTAGTGCTGCGTCTCCAGGCAGAGCCCGGCGTGCGGGCCGTACGTGGTCGCGTCGGCGTCGAGCATGCCGCCCGCGTAGAGCTGGACGCCGGGCTCGGTGGTGGTGACCTCCATCGTGCGGCCGCTGCGGGGCTCGGTCACGGTGATGTCGCCGTTGAGGACGTAGCAGTGGTCGTAGGCGCCGTCGAACCGCTCGCCCACGGCGTGCGGGGTGGTGAAGTCGAACACGGTGCCCTTGACCGGGGCGAGCTCGCCGGTGGGGATCTTGTCGTCGTCGACGGGCAGGTAGTGGTCGGCGGCCATGCGGATCACGTGGCCGAGCACGTCGCCGCCGCCGGCCAGGTTGAAGTAGGAGTGGTTGGTGAGGTTGACCACCGTCGGGGCGTCGGTCTCGGTCGTGTAGTCGATGCGCACCGCGTCGCCGTCGAGGGTGTAGGTGACGGAGGCGGTCAGCGTGCCGGGGTAGCCCTGGTCGCCGTCGGGGCTGACGAGCGTGAGCGTGATGGCCGAGCCGGTGACGTTCTGTACGGTCCAGACTTTGCTGTCGAAGCCCTCGGTGCCGCCGTGGAGGCTGTTGGGCCCGTCGTTGAGGGGCAGGTGGTACTCGGTGCCGTCGAGGGTGAAGCGGCCACCCGCGATGCGGTTGCCGTAGCGGCCGACCACGGCGCCGAAGTAGCGGCTGCGGGTCTGGTAGTCCTCCAAGGTGGGCAGGGTGAGTACGACGTTGACGCCGTCGACCTCAAGCGTTTGCAGGATCGCTCCGTAGGTGAGCACCGCCGCGCGCAGGCGCCCGGAGGTCAGTTCGTGGCGCTCGACGCGCTCCCCCGTGGGCAGCGTTCCGAAGTTCATGAGTTGGCCTCTCCCGTGGAATCGCGGACGATCAGGCTGGTCTCCAGAACCGTAACGCCGCCGGCGGCCTCCGAGTCGACCGAGCCGAGCAGTAGATCGACGGCGATGCGGCCGGCGGCGGCGGTGGGCATCGCGATCGTGGTCAGCTTGGGGCGGCTCAGGCGGCCGGGCACGATGTCGTCGACGCCGATCACGCTGATCTCCCCCGGCACGTCGACGCCGCGCTCGGCCAGCCCCTCGATGAGCCCGATCGCGACCAGATCGTTGTAAGCGAGCACTCCCGTGGCGCCGGAGGCGATCACGTCGGTGACGGCTGCCAGGCCGCCGAGCTCGGTGGGCGCGTTGGGGCCGAGGAAGGTGACGTCGGCCTCGCTCATCGCGGCGGCGGCCGCCTGCATCTCCTTGCTGGTCCACGACCCGCTGGGCCCGGTCACCAGGGCGAGCCTGCGGTGGCCGAGGCCGGTGAGGTGCTCGACGGCCAGCCGGACCCCGCGCCCGACGTCCATGAGCACCGTGGGCATGCCTTTGACCCGGCGGTTCACCACGACGAACGGCACCTCTTCGCGCAGCCGCTCGATCGTCTTGTTCGTCAGCCGGGGGCTGCACAGCAGCACACCGTCGACCTGCTTGGTGAGGGTCTGGATCAGCTCCTCCTCGACCTGCGGGTCCTCGTCGGTGTCGGCCACGAACACGTGGTAGTCGCGGAGTCTCGCCTGCGCCTGGGCCGCTTTGATGAGCGGCGGGAAGAACGGGTTGGCGATGTCGGCCACGATCAGGCCGATATTGTGCGTACGCCCCGTGGTCAGCGCGCGGGCGGCCCGGTTGGGCCGGTAGCCGAGGTCCTCGGCGACGGCGAGCACGCGGGTGCGCGTCACCGGGTTGACCAGATGAGGCGCGGAGAATGCGCGCGACACGGTGGAGACGTGCACGCCCGACGCCTCCGCCACATCACGAATCGTCACCGCCACGCTGGGCCTCCGAGCATGCCAAGTACATTAATGCAATCGCTTGTATCGATGTCAACGGCCCCCCTGCACGGGAACCGGGCATCGAAAACTCAGCTTAGCGCCCGCGAGGCCAGCGGGGATAGCGCAGGCCAGAACCTGTCGGCTTGACGCCGTCCCGGCCTCGCCTCAATACTTTTTGCAACCGGTTGCGGTATCTGGCCCCTGCGGAAGGGTGAACGAAGCGATGACACGAACACTGGTGACGGGCAGCGCCGGAAGGCTGGGACGGAGCCTGGTCACCTCGCTGGCGCAGGCCGGTCACGAAGTGATCGGGGTCGACGTCGCTCCCGGCACCCCGGACGACGCGGCGGCCACGCTCCCGGCCGACCTCACCGACCTGGGCGAGGCGTACGACGTGATGACCCGTTTCCGGCCCGACGTCGTGGTCCATCTCGCGGCCATCGCGACCCCGTTCAGCCGCACCGAGGGTGTGATCTTCCGTACGAACACCCAGCTGGCGTTCAACGTGTGCGAGGCGGCGAGCAACTCCGGTGTGAGCCGGGTCGTGGTGGCCAGCAGCCCCACGGTGATCGGCTACGGATCGCCGTCCGGCTGGTCGCCCAGCTACCTGCCGATCGACGAGGAACACCCGACGGCGCCGTGGAACGCCTACAGCCTGTCCAAAGTGGTGGCCGAGCAGACCATGGCATCGTTCGCGCGCTCCTCGCAGACCCGGTTCGCGGCGGTGCGGCCCTGCTTCGTGGTGGCTCCCGAGGAGTGGGCGGGGGCGCCCACCCAGTCGGGCCACACGATCCTCGAACGCCTTGACCATCCCGAGATCGCCGGCGTCTCGCTGTTCAACTACATCGACGCCCGCGACGCCTCCGACATGATCGCCACCCTCATCGAGCGGCTGCCCGGCCTCCCCAACGGCGAGGTGTTCTTCGCCGGCGCCGCGGACGCGCTCGCCCGCCGCCCCCTCGCGGAACTGCTCCCCGCCGTCATGCCCGGCACGAGCGAGCAGGCCACCGCGCTCACCGACACCCTTCCCGCGTTCACCTCGGCCAAGGCCGAGCGCATGCTCGGCTGGACCGCCAAGCGCTCCTGGCGCACCGAACTGGAGATCTGATGAACCTCAGCGGAGTTCTCTTCTTCCCCATCACCCCCTTCACCCCGTCCGGCGAGCTGGCCCAGGGGGTGCTGGCCGAGCACATCGGGCGGGGGCTCGAGTACGGGCCGGGCGGGGTGTTCGCGGCCTGCGGCACGGGCGAGTTCAACGCTCTGTCCGAGGCCGAGCACGCCGCCACCGTCCGGGTGGCGGTCGAGACGGCGCGCGGCCGGGCCCCGGTCTTCGCGGGCGCGGGCGGGCCGCTCGGCGCCGCGCTCGCCCAGGCCAGGGCCGCCCGCGAGGCGGGCGCCGACGGGCTGCTGCTGATGCCGCCCTACCTGATCCAAGGCACCCCCGACGGGCTCGTGCAGTACGTGCGCAGGATCGCGGAGATCCTGCCGGTCGTCCTCTACCAGCGCGGCTCGCTCGTACCGACGCCCGAGCAGGTGGTCGAGCTGGCCAAGGTGCCCGGCGTGATCGGGCTGAAGGACGGCGTGGGCGACATCGACCTCATCCAGCGCTCGGTGCTGGCGGTGCGCAGGGAGGTGGGCGACGGCTTCACGTTCTTCAACGGGCTGCCGACGGCCGAGCTGACCATGGGCGCCTACCGGGGGATCGGCGTCGAGCTGTACTCCTCGGCCGCCTTCGCCTTCGCGCCCGAGATCGCGACCGCGTACCTGAAGGGCGGCTCCCGCCGGCTGCTGACCGAGTTCTACGAGCCGCTGGTGCGGCTCCGCTCCAAGGTGCCCGGGTACGCGGTCGCGCTGGTCAAGGCCGGGGTGCGGCTGGGCGGGCTGGACGTGGGGCCGGTCCGGCCGCCGCTGGTCGACGCCGCGCCCGAGGACGTGGCCGAGCTGGAGGAGCTGATCAAGCACGGTCGTTCGCTGGCCGGTACGGCATGATCCGCGACCTCACGGTCACCCAGCGCACGGTCGCGCTGCACCGCCCGTGGGGACCCGATGTGCCCGCCAACCACGTCCTGGTCGTCGAGGTCGCCCTCGACGACGGGCGGGTGGGCACCGGGTTCTCCTGGACGCCGCAGATCGGCGCGCGGGCGGTGCGCGCGTTGCTGGAGCACGACATCCGCGACGCCCTGATCGGCCTGGACCCGCACCCGGAGGTGGTCTGGGACCTGCTCTGGCGGCACCTGCGCGAGGCCGGTCCCGGCGGGATCACCACGATCGCGCTGGCCGGGGTCGACCTGGCGCTGTGGGACCTGCGCTGCGGCGAGCGCGGCCTGGCCGACGTGCTGGGCCGCCGCAGGGATTCGGTCCCGGTGTACGGGAGCGGGGTCAACCTGCACTACCCGCTGGAGGAGCTGGTGGCGCAGGCGGGCCGGTGGAAGGCGGCCGGCTACCCCGCCGTCAAGATCAAGGTGGGCCGGCCGGACCTGCGCGAGGACGTCGAGCGGGTCGCGGCCGTCCGCGAGGTGATCGGCCCGGACACGCTGCTGATGGTGGACGCCAACCAGCGCTGGGACCTGTTCCGGGCCCGGCGCGCCGCCGACGCGCTCGCCCCGTACGGGCTGCACTGGCTGGAGGAGCCGCTGCCCGCCGACGACGTGGCGGCGCACGTGGAGCTGCGCCGGTCCACGCACGTGCCGATCGCGGTCGGCGAGAACGTCTACACCGTCTACGGCTTCCGCGACCTGCTGACCGCCGGGGCCTGCGACGTGGTGCAGCCGAACGTGGTCCGGGTCGGCGGCATCACCCCGTTCCTGCGCATCGCGGAGCTGGCCCGGACCTTCGACGTGCCGGTCTACCCGCATCTGCTGCCGGACCTGTCGGGACAGCTGGCGCTGTCGCTGCCGCTGCCGTCCATGGCCGAGGACGTCGAGGACGCCTCGTTCGCCGCGCTGGGGCTGCTCGCCGAGCCGTACCCGGTCCGGGTGGAGGGCGCGGAGCTGCGCGCCGGCGAGCACCGGGGCCTCGGGCTCCGCTGGAGGTGACATGCGTGTCGTGCTGGCCGGAGCCCAGGGCTTCGGCGCCCACTACCTGGACCGGCTGCGGAGGCTGTCCGGGCTGGTCGAGCTCGTCGGCGTCTGCGACGTGCGGCCGGTGCCGCCGGACAGCCTGGCCGGGCTGGGCTCCCCGGAGATCTCCGACGACCTGCCCGGCCTGATCGGGCGGACCGGGGCCGACATCGCCATCCTGGCCACGCCCATCCCGACCCACGCCGGGCTGACGCTGGCCGCGCTGGAGGCGGGCGCGCACGTCCTGGTCGAGAAGCCGACGGCGGCCACGCTGACGGACTTCGAGCGGATGGAGCGGGCCGCGGCCAAGGCCGGGCTGGCCTGCCAGGTCGGCTTCCAGAGCCTCGGCTCGGCGGCGGTGCCCGCGGTGCGCGAACTGATCGCGGGCGGCGCGATCGGCCGCGTCACCGGCATCGGCGTGGGCGGCGCGTGGCCCCGTCCCGCCTCGTACTTCACCCGCAGCCCGTGGGCGGGCCGGCGGGTGCTCGACGGCGTGGACGTGGTCGACGGCGCGCTCACCAACCCGTTCGCGCACGCGCTGGCCACCGCGCTCGCGGTGGCCGGGGCCGAGGAGCGCGGCTCGGTGGCGTCGGTGGAGACCGAGCTGTTCCACGCCAACCCGATCGAGTCCGACGACACCTCCTCGATCCGCGTGACGCTCGCCGACGGCACCCCGCTGGTGGCCGCCGTCACGCTCTGCGCGGCCGGGCGGGACGAGCCGTACGTGCTCGTCCACGGCGAGAAGGGACACATCCGGCTCGTCTACACGCTGGACGAGGTCCAGGTGAACGACGGGCCCGTCCGCCGGTACGACCGCACCGACCTGCTGGTCAACCTGGTGGAGCACGTGCGCTCCGGGACGCCGCTGCTGGTGCCGGTCCACCGCACGGGCGGGTTCATGGAGGTGATGGAGGCGATCAGGGTCGCGCCCGACCCGCTGCCGATCTCCCCCGGCCACCAGGACCAGTCCGGCGAGGGGCGGGTGCTGCCGGGCATCGCGTCCCTGGTGGACAGGTGCGCGTCGGAGCTGGCGCTCTTCTCCGAGCTGGGGGTGAGCTGGGCGACGCCGCTCGTGGTGCGTGACACGCCCGTCGCCGAGTACGTGACCAGCCCCGATCTGCCGCTGTCCGCCGCGCCCCGGCCCTACCTCCACCCGGTCCGCACCCTCGGCGGCACCGTCGTGACCGAGATCCAGCCCGACGACCACCCCCACCACCTCGGGGCCGGGGTCGCCGTGACGGACCTGGGCGGGCGGAACTTCTGGGGCGGCCGCACGTACGTCCGCGACCAGGGACCCGCCTGGCTGGACGACCACGGCGTCCAGCGGCACGTGGCCTTCACCGAGCGCGACGCCGCCGGGTTCACCGAGACGCTGCTGTGGCAGCGGCCCGGAGAGGACGCGCTGGTGCGCGAGGAGCGGACGGTGCGGGCCCGGCCGGCAGCGCGCGGGTGGGTGCTGGAGTTCGGCTTCACCCTGCACAACCTGACCGGGGCGCCGCTGACCGTGCGCAGCTCGGCCACCAAGGGGCGGGCGGGCGCCGGTTACGGCGGGTTCTTCTGGCGTGCCCCGGCGGGCTCTGCTGGGCTGCGCGTGTTCACGGCTGCGGCCGACGGCGAGGAGCGGGTGCACGGCTCGCGGGCGCCGTGGCTGGCGCTGTCGTCGGAGGCGTGGACGCTGCTGTTCGCGCAGGACAGCGACCCGTGGTTCGTGCGGGTGGCGCAGTACCCGGGCGTGGGCACCGCGCTGGCCTGGGACACGCCGCTGACCTTCGGGGACAGGCTGGACCGGAAGGTGTCCGTCGTGATCGTCGACGGCCGCCTGTCCCGTGAGGAGGCGGCCGAACTGGCCGCCGGCCGCTGACCCGCGGGCCCGGCGCGGGTGCCACGCCGGGCCCGCGCCGGCCCGGGATGTGTGTCCTCCCTTGGGACCAGTTCCTCAGGGACTCTCCTTCAGGTGGGCGGACAGCCAGGTGAAGGCGTGTTCTTGCATCGGGATGTCGAAGGCGTGCGGGGCCTCGTAGAAGGCGCCCTCGTAGCCGCCGCCGGGGTAGCGCCGGGCGATGGCCTCGTGCGCGCGGCGCATGCCCTGCCCGGGGAACAGGTGGTCGTTCTCCGCGTACAGGGCCAGCAGGGGGCGGGGCGCCCCGGACGCGACCAGCGCGGGCCAGTCGCAGACGCGGGAAAGGCCGGGCGGGAAGAGCATCCAGGTGTGCGAGGCGATGTACCCGTCGAGCATGTCCTCATAGGACGAGGTCATCGCGGCGACCGCCACCGCCCGGATGTCCGGGTCGAACGTGCCCAGCAGCGCGGAGCGGAGCCCGCCGCCGGACAGCCCGGCGCAGGCGACCGGACCGACGTCGGGCCTGCTCCGCAGGTACGCCGCAGCGGCCAGGTCCTCGCCCGCGACCACGCCCGCGAACGAGGTGCCCAGCAGCCTACAGTACTTCTCCAGCACGTGCTCGTGGTGACCGGCCGCCACGTCGTAGTGGTCGGCCTCCGACAGCTCCGGGTCGGTCGCCAGGGCGGTCACCCGGTCCGGCATGTCCTTCAGCGGGAACCGGCGGCTCCCCCAGGCGGTCACGTCGTGCGCCAGCACCGCGAAGCCGCGCCGGGCCAGCTCGGAGGCGTAGGCCCGGCCGCCGTACAGCTCGGCGCGGACCCGCCGCACCTCCGGGGTGGGCGGCTCGGGGCCGTCGGCGATCTTCTCCTTGCCCGCCCACTTCATGCCTGCGTGGCAGTGCAGGGCGACCACGCCGGGCAGGGTGCCGGTGTGGCCCTCCGGCCTGAGCAGGTAGGCGCGGGTGCGCGGGCCGTAGCCGACGTCCCAGGACAGCTCCTCGCCGTCCACGCCGTCCGCCGTCCAGGTGCGCTCGACTCGTACGTCACGCGCCGTCAGGTCGAGCACGCCGATGGCTTCGCGGGCGGCGGCCCGCAGCTCCGGGCCGGGTGGCGCGTCGGGGAACAGCTTCCACTGCTTCCCCGCCGCCTCGGCGAGCCCGGCGAACTCCCCTAGGTGCCGCATCTCACCTCTCTTGACTCGTACGGACAGACTCTCGAAGGACGAGGGGGTGCCGTCGTACCTCTCTCTCGACTCGTACGGACAGACTCTCCAAGGACGAGGCAGGGTGCCGTCGTGCCTCTCCCGACTCGTACGGACAGGCTCTCAGAGGGCGAGGCGGGTGCCGTCGGCGGTCAGGTGGACGGGAGCCCCGGAGTCGGCGGAGCGGTTGGCCGCGACGCCGACCAGGACGCTGCGGATGCCGTCGCGGTAGCCCGCGGGGCGGCCGAGCGGGTCGTCGCCGGGGCCGCGGAAGACGTCGTTGAGCAGCAGGCGGTCGCCGCCGCCGTGGCCGCCGGAGCCCTGTTCGATGGGGACCTCCTCGGGCTGCTGCCAGTGGCGGTGCAGGACGAGCCGTTCCCAGGAGCCGGCGGCGTGCTCCTTGCTCGCCGCGCTGGGGTCGACGGCGGCGTGCGGCGGGGTCCAGGCGCGCTCGCACACCTCCAGCTCGATACGGCCCTCGGTGCCGTTGAAGGCCACCCGGTAGCCCTCGAAGGGGGCGTGCGCGGTGAGCGAGTAGGTGAGCATCGCACGGTTCGCGTAGCGGACGAGCACCGACATGTTGTCGTCGATGGTCACGCCGGGCGCGAAGACGTCCTGGTCGCGGATGTAGCCGTCCTCGTGCTCGGCGTCCAGGTAGAGCCGCTTGAGCCGCTCGTCCTTGGAGATGTCGAGGATGTACGGGTCGCTGCCCAGGCCGGGTGCGCCCTGCCCGCGTTCCGGCCGGGGGCCGCGTGCCCGGGCCTGGCCGTAGAAGCGCAGGTCGGTCTGGGCGAAGACGAGCTCGGGGGCCGCGCCGAGCCACCAGTTGACCAGGTCGAAGTGGTGGGTGGACTTGTGCACGAGCAGCCCGCCGGAGCTGGCCCGGTCGCGGTGCCAGCGGCGGAAGTAGTCGGCGCCGTGAATGGTGTCGAGCGCCCACTCGAAGTGCACGGAGGTGACCTCGCCGATGGCCCCTTCGCCGATGAGCTTCTTGACGGCGGAGTTGCGCGGCGAGTAGCGGTAGTTGAAGGTGACGACCAGCTTGCCGGGGCTGCGCTCGGCCGCCTCGGCGATGGCGGCGCAGCTCTCCGCGTCGACGGTGAGCGGCTTCTCCACGATGACGTCGAGCCCGGCGTCGAGGGCCGCGACGACGTACTCGGCGTGGGTGGCGTCGACCGTGCAGACGACGACGGCGTCGGCCGACTCCAGCATCTTGCCGTACTCGTCCGGCGCGTAGCACGGCACCGGGCGGCCGATCCGTTCGGTGTAGTAGGCCATGCGGGTGGTGTTGACGTCGCACAGGCCGACGATGGTCCCGGTGTCGCGCCAGTCTCCCAGCAGCGCGTCGACGTACATCTGCGCGCGGTGCCCGAGACCGACGAAGGCGTACCTGGTGCTCAAGTGCTCTCTCCCCGAGTCGCGGTGACGGCCGGGGGCTGGGCGCCCCCGGCCGGTTGCCGGTTTGGTCAGCCGGCGATGGCGGCGTTGGCCTCCTCCAGGAACTTGGCCGCGGCGTCGTCCGGGGTCGCCCGGCCGAACAGGACCTCCTCACTGGCCCGCTTGAGGATGTCCTCCATCTGCAGCGCGCCCTTCGGCGGCGCCTGGATGGGGCTGAGTTCGCTCTTGACCTCGTCGATGAAGTCCAGCGTCTTCTGGTCGGTCTCCGGGAGCTTGTCCCTGACGGCGTCCAGCACCTTGGCGTTGGTCGGCAGGCCGCGGTCGCTCAGCAGGATGCTCGCCGCGTCGGGGTCGTTGACCAGGAAGTCGATGAACTTGCCCGCCGCCTCCGCCTTCTCGGTCTTGGCCGAGGCGGCGTAGAACATGGCGGGCTGCAGGAACATGCCGCTGCTGGTGGCGCCCTCGGCCTTGGGCATCCGCAGCAGCCTCATCTCCTGGCCGGACGACTTGGTCAGGGCGTTGAGCTGGTTGCTCCACCACATGCCCAGCGCGCCCTGGTTGGTGCCGAGCAGCGACTGCTCGGGGCCGGTGGCGCCGATCTCCGCGCTCTTGGCGGCGTCGGGCGAGCCCTTGGTCTCGATGAGCTTCTGCTTGATGGCCCACCACGACTTGATCGTGTCGGGGGACATGCCGATCCTGGTGCCGTCGTAGAACTTCTCGCCGCGCTGGGCCGCGTAGATCTGCAGCCAGGCGGGGTTGTGGTTGTACTCGGCGCCGGTGGCCTCGCCGGTGGCGGAGATCTCCTGGGCCAGCGCGATCCACTCGTCCCAGGTCCAGGTCTTGTCGTCGGGCAGTTCCTTCTTGGCCTTCTCCAGCGCCGCCGGGTTGGCGATCATGGAGAAGGCGTTGACGCCGGTCGGGATGGCGAACTGCTTGCCGTCGATCTGGCCGCTGGACAGGACCTGCTGGTCGAGGTCCTCGGTGGGCAGCTTGCCGTTCAGGTCCAGCAGCGCGCCGCGTCCCGCGTACTCGCTGAGGCCGCGGATCTCGATGCTCAGCACGTCCGGCGCGTCGTTGGCGGCGACCTTGGTGGCGAGCTTCTCGTAGTAGCTGTCCCAGTTGGAGAAGTCGCCCTCGACGTCGATCGTGGGGTTCTTCTCCTCGAACTTCTGGATGGCCTCCTCGGTCAGCTTCTGCCGGGCGTCGCTGCCCCAGTAGGCGAAGGTGATCGTCACCTTGCCGTCGTCTCCGCCACCGCCGCCGGCGTCTCCGCCGCCGCTGCCGCCGCCGCAGGCCGCGGCGGTCAGCATGGCCGCCGACAGCGCGGCGATCCACATCGTCTTACGAGAGCTGATATTCACAGCTCTACCTCCTCTTGGGGGTTTACAGGGGGTGAAGAGGAACTACTTCAGGCCAGTGGTCGCCACACCGCGGATCAGGTACTTCTGCCCCGCCAGGAAGAACCCGAAGATCGGGCCGAGCGACACGATGGACATGGCGAACATCGGACCCCACGACGATTCGCCGCTGGAGTCGAGGAACTGCCGCAGCGCCACGGCCACGGTGAGGTTGTCGGAGTTGGTCAGGTACAGGTTCTGGCTGAAGAAGTCGTTCCAGGTCCAGATGAAGGTGAAGATGCCGGTCGTCGCCAGCGCGGGCATGCAGAGCGGCAGGATGACCTGGAGGAAGACCCGCCAGTAGCCGGCCCCGTCGATGGCCGCGGCCTCGTCCAGCTCCCGCGGCAGCGTCCGGATGAACTGCACCATCAGGAAGATGAAGAAGGCGTCGGTCGCCAGGAACTTGGGCACCACCAGCGGCCAGATCGTGTTGATCCAGTCCAGGTTGGCGAAGACGATGTACTGCGGGACGACGGTCACGTGGTACGGCAGCATGATCGTGCCGAGCATGATCGCGAACCACATCTTCTTCAGCGGGAAGTTCAGCCGGGCGAAGGCGTAGGCGGCCAGCGAACAGGCGATCAGGTTGGCCAGCACGGACAGGCCCGTGATGACGGCCGAGTTCCACAGGTAGTAGCCGAAGCTGTGCTTCAGCGCCGTCCAGCCCTCGCTGTAGTTGTCCAGCGTGACCGTGCTCGGCCAGAGCCCCGGCTCGCGGAAGATGATGTCCTCCGGCTTCACCGAGCTGGAGATCATCCAGAGCAGCGGGTAGAGCATGATCAGGCCGAAGCCGATCAGCAGCAGGTGCTTGAGCAGGCGGCCGCCCCGAACCGGTCGGAACAGGAACGGCACCTGGTCACTTCGAGTCGCCATAGAAGACCCAATACTTCGACGCGAGGAAGTTCACGCCGGTCAGGCCGGCGATGATGAGCAGGAGGACCCAGGCCATCGCGGCCGCGTAGCCCATCTCGTAGCTCTTGAAGCCCTTCAGGTACAGGTAGAGCGTGTAGAAGAGCGTCGAGTCGACCGGTCCTCCGGTGCCGCCGCTGACGATGAACGACTGCGTGAACGACTGGAACGACTTGATCACTTCGAGTACGAGGTTGAAGAAGATGATCGGCGTGAGCAGCGGCATCGTGATCGACCAGAACTGGCGGATCTTGCTGGCCCCGTCGACCGCCGCCGCCTCGTAGTAGCTCTGCGGGATCTGCCGGAGCCCCGCCAGGAAGATCACCATGGGCGCGCCGAAGGTCCACACGTGCAGCAGGATCAGGGTGCCGAGCGCGGTGTCCGGGTCGGACACCCAGCCGGTCCCCTCGATGCCGAAGAACCCGAGCACCGAGTTGACCAGGCCGTCGGTGCCGAAGATCTTCCGCCAGAGGATCGCGATGGCCACGCTGCCGCCCAGCAGCGAGGGCAGGTAGTAGATGGAGCGGTAGAACGACAGCCCGCGCAGGCCCCGGTCCAGCGCGAGAGCCAGCGCCAGTGCGAAGATCAGCTGGAGCGGCACCGACACCACGACGTAGATCGTGGTGACCTTGAGCGACTGGATGAACCGGGTGTCCTCGAAGAACATCTTCTCGTAGTTGTCCCAGCCGATCCACCGGGCCTCTTCGAGCAGGCTGTAGTCGGTGAACGACAGGTACAGCGAGGCCAGCATCGGCCCCACGGTCACGAGGAACAGGCCGATGAACCACGGCGCGAGGAAGACGTAGGCGGCGCGGGCCTCTCGCCGCCGGTGAATGTTCACAGGAGTGGCCCGGCGACGGCGCCCGGGCGGCTGGACGCCCGCCGGCGGGGCGGCGGGGGGTCGCTCCGGGGTGACAGAGATTGATTCGGACATACATCCCTCTTCCAGGCCCAGCCCGGCACGGCGGGATCGGATAGCGCATTCCTATAAGGACTTGAAAAGTTACGTCAACCCTTTGCAGGTGTTACAAAGCCGTTACCGATATATCGTTAACCAAATTTCCGCAGTTCAGCGGACATTTGGCGACGGATACGCGTTCGTAACATTTTGGCGCTGAGCCCCCGTGCCTACAACCGGTTGCACACGGCGGCGGAGAAGTCCAGGCATGCCGATAGCCGCCCTGACCTGATCGATCGGGGCGGCTATCGAGCAGAAACGGTCACCAGGAGCCGCCGAGCTCCTTCAAGGTGAAGACCCCGCCGGCCCGGTGGTGGACCGGGTCCGCGAGATCGGGCTCGCCCTGCTCGGCGATGAGTTCCGCGGCGTACGGCTCGGAGCTGTCACGCGACTCGTACCCGATGGCCTCCGCCTCCCGCAGCGACCACCAGCGGCGGGCGTTGCCGGAGACGCCCCACACGACGTGGAAACCGGTCGCCGTCAGCGCGGCCTCCACCAGCCGGGCCAGGTCGTCCGGAGAGATCCAGGTGGCCAGGCCGCGGGTGTCGGCGGGGCGCTCGGCGCAGGTGCCGAGCCTGATGGCGGTCACGTGCATGCCGAACCTGTCGTGGTACAGGCTGCCCAGCCCCTCCATCACGAGCTTGCTCACGCCGTAGTACGTGTCGGGGCGCGGGAAGGCGTAGTCCGGCAGGTCCTCGCCGGAGGGCTGCCGGGTGTGGAAGCCGGCCGCGTGATGGCTGCTCATCAGCACCACGTGCCCGACCCCCGCCGCGCGGGCGGCCTCCATGAGCACGTAGGTCCCGTTCATGTTGTCCCGCACGATGTCGGTCCACGGGTGCTCGCGGCTCTGCCCGCCGAGGTGGAGCACCGCGTCGACGTCCTTCATCGCGGCGGCCATGGCGGTCTCGTCGGTGAGGTCCGCGATCGCCATCTCCTCACCGGGTCCGGTTTCGAGCGGCACCAGGTCCGACAGGCGCAGCGTCCGGCCGTCCCGGGCGAGGCGGGGGCGGAGCAGCGTGCCGACGTTCCCTGCGGCGCCGGTCATGAGTATGCGCATCCCCTTGTTGTACACAACAGTGGCACAGATTCACATTCTTGAATATTGACCGTGATGTGTGTCACTAGCTACTTTCTTTGAGACTCGCCCACATCCAAGACAGTTGTCACATATGTGAACAGGAGGCGGTCTTATGTCACGACGTCTGCTCGGGGTCGCGATGGCCACGACCCTGGCCGTTACGCTGACAGGCTGCGGCTCCGGGGGAACAAGCACGAGCACCGACGACGCGCTGGAGATCTGGATCAGGCAGGCGCCCGATTCCGACTCGGCCAAGACGGCGCAGAAGCTGGCCGAGGCGTTCACCCAGGCCAGCGGCGTCCAGACCAGAGTCGTCGCGTTATTGGACGACTTCGAGACCAAGCTGCAGCAGCAGGCCGCACAGCGCGATCTGCCCGACATCGTGATCAACGACACCGCGCAGATCGGCAATATGCAGACCCAGGGCTGGCTGACCGAGGTCGACAGAGCCTCGATCGCCGGCGCCGACAAACTCTCCGAGGTCGCCTGGAAGGCGGCCACCGCCGGCGACGGCAAGACCTGGGCCGTCCCGTTCTCCGCGCAGGCCTTCGCCATCATCGCCCGCAAGGACTGGCGCGAGAAGGTCGGCATGGAAGTCCCCCAGACCTGGGAGGAACTCACCGAGCTGGCCAAGGCCTTCACCGAGCAAGACCCCGACGGCAACGGCGAGAACGACACCTCCGGCTTCGTCATCCCCGCGAGCACCAAGCGCGGCTACGCCTCCTGGTACGCCTCCTCGTTCATCTACGGCAACGGCGGCGACTTCGTCGCCCCGTCCGGCTCCGGCACCTTCACCGCCACCATGAACGACCCCAAGTCCGTCGAGGCCGTGCAGTACCTCCAGAACCAGTTCTGCGAGACCAAGACCGTCAACCCGGGCGCCGTCAACAACGACACCGCCGTCACCCACGAGGTGTTCGAGAAAGGCCAGGGCGGCATCTACCTGACCGGCCCGTACGTGCTGGCCCGGTTCGTCGACAGCATCGGCACCGACAACATCGAGGTCTACCCCGTGCCCAAGGGCCCGTCGGGCGGCCCCGGCACGCTCGGTGAGGGCGAGAACGTCTACCTGATGGCCGGATCGGCCAACCCCGACGGCCAGAAGAAGTTCGCCGAGTTCGCCGCCTCCGCCGAGGGCCAGCGGATCGGCATGAACAAGGACGCCAACGGCGCCATCGTCCGCCTGCCGGTCAACAGCGAGGTCGACATGGCCGCCGAGCGGCAGGACCCGCGCTGGCAGGTGTTCCAGGACGCCTACGCCAACGCCGTCTACGCCCACCCGGTGCCGAACTGGGCGCCGATCCGGCAGACCACCGCCGACGCGATCAACGCGGTCTGGGCCGACTGCGCCAAGGACGTCAAGGCCGAGATGGACGCGCTCAACACCAAGCTGACCCAGGAACTGCAGAACCAAAAGGCATCATGACCCGGACGCTCACTCCGGCGGCGTCCCGCCGGGCACGCTGGCGGGGGCCGCTGGTCGCCTGGGCCTTCCTGGCCCCCGCCCTGCTGCTGTTCCTGTACTTCAAGTTCATCCCGCTGTTCACCGGTCTGGTGATGAGCTTCCAGGAGATCCGCTACCTGGACAGCACCTGGGTCGGGCTGGACAACTACGCGACCATCCTCACCGACGACGCCTTCCGCTCGGCCATCTGGCACAGCGTGGTGCTGGCGCTGGGCACCACGGCGGGCTCGCTCGTCCTCGGGCTGGTTCTCGCGCTGCTCATCGAGGGGCCCGCCCGGTATCTCTGGTTCATCAGGACGGCGGCCTTCCTGCCGGTCGTGGTGACGATGGCGGCGGTCGCCGAGGTCTGGCGGATCATGTACCACCCGGGCGACACCGGCACCCTCAACGCCATCCTCGGCTGGTTCGCGATCGAGCCGCAGCCGTTCCTGGCCGACGAGGACTCGTCGCTGCTGTCGATCATGGGCATGAGCATCTGGCGCGGCACCCCGTACGACATGATGATCTTCCTGGCCGGGCTGGTGGGCATCGACCGCACGCTGTACGAGGCCGCGGCGGTCGACGGCGCGTCCACCTGGAGCAGGCTGCGGCACATCACGCTGCCGGCGCTGCGGCCGGTGTTCTGGATCCTGTTCACGCTCGCGGCCATCCGCGGCCTGCGGGTGTTCGTCGAGGTGTACGTGCTCACCAACGGCGGGCCGAACGGCTCCTCCGAGGTGCTGATGACGCTCATCTACAAGCTCGGCTTCCAGAGCGGCGACCTGGGCATCGCCTCGGCCGGCGGCGTCCTGCTGTTCGTGGCGACGCTGGCGCTCACCGTGCTGGTCCAGCTCATGCGGAGGAGGGAGCGGGCATGATCCGGTTCGACAGCGCGCTGGGGCTGGAGTCGCGGCGCGGGCCACTGGCCACCGCGGCCAAGATCCTCATCTACACGGCCATGGTGGTGGTCTTCACCGGGCCGCTGGCGGGGCTGCTGATCAGCGCCTTCAACAAGACGCTCGACCCGACCTCCTTCACCTGGTGGCCGGAGGAGTTCACGCTCGACAACTTCGTCAAGGCCGCCGACCGCAACGTCTACCTCTACCTGCTCAACTCGTTCGTGGTGGTCGGGTTCGGGCTGCTGCTGCAGGTGATCGTGAGCGTCTTCGCCGCCTACTCGCTGGCGCGCAAGAGGTTCCGCGGCATGGGCGTGGTCATGCTGATCACGCTGGCCACGATGATGCTGCCCGAGGAGATCATCGCGATCCCGCTCTCCCTGGTGCTCGCCGACCTGCCCGGGCTGAACCTCAACCTCATCGGCACGTACGCGGGCATGATCCTGCCGGTCGGCGCCTGGGGCTTCTCGATCCTGGTCATGACCGAGTTCATGAAGGAGGTGCCGGTCGAGCTGGAGGAGGCCGCCAAGCTCGACGGGGCGGGCGAGCTGCGCACGTTCTTCACCGTCATCCTGCCGCTCTGCCGGCCGGCGCTCGGCGTGATCGGGGTCTTCGGCTTCACCATGATCTGGGACCAGTACCTGCTGCCGCTCATCGTGGCCACCGAGTCGAACATGTGGACGCTGCCCATCGCGCTGCGCTCGCTCCGCTCGGACGAGGAGCTGGGCATCGGCGTGCTGCTGGCGGCCACGCTGCTGGCGCTGCTGCCGTCGATCATCGCGTTCCTGGCCTTCCAGCGGCAGTTCATGCGCGGCCTGACGAGTGGGGCGGTGAAGGGGTGACCCGTGTCCATGTATCTGGACGACATCCCATATCCTGACACCCATACGTTGACGTCGAGATGGGACGAGCATGGAGCCGCAGTTGGTCAAGTCCGCCGAGCGGACCGTACGCATCCTGGAGGTACTGGCCGACGCCCCCGGCACGCTGACCCTGTCAGAGGTGCAGCGGATCACCGGGTTCCCGCGCAGCAGCCTGCACGCGCTGATGCGCACGCTGGTGGAGCTCAACTGGGTGGAGACCGACGCCACCAGATCCGCCTTCGGCATCGGCCCGCACGCGCTGCTGACCGGCACCGCCTACCTGGACAAGGACCAGGCGCTGCCGTACGCGCAGGCGACCCTGGAGGACCTCCGGGAGGAGACGGGGCATACCGCCCACTTCGCCCGCAGGGACGAGGCCCACGTCCTCTACCTGGCCACCCGCGACTCCCGGGACGCGCACCACATCATCCCCCGGGTGGGCAGGCGGCTGCCCGCCCACGTGACCGCGCTCGGCCAGGCGCTGCTCGCGCAGCTCACCGACGACGAGGTCAAGGCCCTGCTCCCGGACCCGCTGCCCGCCATGACCGAACACACGATCACCGACCTGGGCAAGCTGACCCAAGAGCTGGACCAGGTCCGCACCCGGGGCTGGGCGTACGAGCGGGAACAGGGCACATCCGGCCTGGCCTGCGTGGCGGTCACGGTCGACTACCGGATCCCGGCCACGGATGCGATCAGCTGCTCGATGCCGGTGGACTTGCCACCCGCCCGCGTCGAGGAGGTCATCGAAGCGGTGATCACACACACCCACAAGCTGGCTGCCACTCTCCGGCGAGAGGGCATCCGGTAAAAGGAGGCGTTGATGCGGCTAGAAGGCGTTCTGTTCTTCCCGGTGACCCCGTTCGGTCCCGACGGCGACCTGGCCGAGCAGGTGCTCGCCCAGCACGTCGAGACCGGGGTCACGGCGGGGGCGGGAGGGGTGTTCACCGCCTGCGGGACCGGTGAGTTCAACGCCCTCGGCCTCGACGAGTACACCGCCGCGGTGCGGGTGTCCGTCGCCGCCGCGGGCGGGAGAGTGCCGGTCTTCGCGGGGGCCGGCGGTACGCTCCCGCAAGCCAGGGAACTGGCCCGGGCGGCCGCGGCGAACGGCGCCGACGGGCTGCTGATCATGCCCCCGTACCTGGTCAGCTCCCCGTCCGAGGGCCTGGTCCGGTACGTGCGCGACATCACCGAGGCGGGCGGGCTGCCGGTCATCATCTACCAGCGCAACAACGCCCGCTTCTCCCCCGCGGGCGTCGCCGAACTGGCCGCGATACCGGAGGTGATCGGGTTCAAGGACGGGCTGGGCGACCTCGACCTGCTCCAGCGCATCATCCTGACCGTGCGGGAGTCGGCGGGGGCGGACTTCACCTTCTTCAACGGGCTGCCTACGGCCGAGCTGACCGTGCCCGCCTACCGGGGGCTGGGGGTGAACCTCTACTCCAGCGCCGCGTTCGCCTTCGCCCCGGAGATCGCGCTCGCCTTCTACCGGGCGATCACCTCCGGCGACGAGGAACTGGTCCGCCGCCTGCTGACGGGCTTCTACCGGCCGCTGGTGGAGCTGCGCGACCAGGTGCCGGGGTACGCGGTGTCGCTCGTCAAGGCGGGCGTACGGCTGCGCGGGCTGGACGTCGGCGGAGTCCGCCCGCCCCTGGTCGACCCGTCGCCCGAGCACGTGACGGAGCTGGAGAAGATCATCGCCGCCGGCCTGGAAATCATCGGCGCCTGACCGTACCGGACAGCACGCCCGCCGGAAACTTCAGCACCCGCCGCGGTCGCCGGGAGAGGATCACCTCCCGATGACCAACGCACGTGGCCACCGGAAGGATCACACCTCCCGGTGGCCACGTCAGAGCCGCACTTACCGTTCGAGTGCGCCGTTCACGCGGCGCGGGACCCCCAGGGGGTTGTCGTCCTTCAGCTCGTCAGGCAGCAGCGCCTCCGGCCAGTCCTGGTAGGCCGTGGGCTCCAGCCAGCGGTCGATGGCCGTGGCGCCGACCGAGGTGGTCGGCGTGGTGGTCGAAGGCCAGGGGCCGCCGTGGTGCATGGCCCAGGTGACGGCCACGCCGGTCGGCCAGCCGTTCCAGATCAGCCGCCCGGCCTTCCGGGCGAGCACGTCGGCCACGAGTTCGGCCTCGGCCGGGTCGGTGGCGTGCACGGTGGCGGTGAGCGAGCCCTCCAGCCGCTCCAGCACCGCGGGCAGGTCGCCGACCTCACGGTAGGTGACCACGATCGAGGCGGGCCCGAAGCACTCCTCGCCGATGCCCGGCAGCTTCTCGGCGAACGTCGCCAGGTCGGTCGTGAACACCTTCGGGGTCACCGCCCAGCTGCCCTCCCCCGGCTTGCCCTCGGCGAGCAGCTCCAGCTGCCCGAGCCGGTCCAGGCCGCCCAGGTAGCCGTCGCGGATCCGCTCGCCCAGCATCGGCCCGCCGCTGGAGCCCTCGACGGCCTCGGCCAGCGCCTTGCGCAGCTCGTCGTCCTCCGGCACGAACAGCAGCCCCGGGTTGGTGCAGAACTGCCCCACCCCCTGGGTCAGCGAGGCGGCGAACCCGGTGGCCACCTGCTGCGCGGGCGCCGACGGCAGCACCACGACCGGGTTCACGCTGCCCAGCTCGCCGTAGAACGGGATGGGCACCTCCCGCTCGTCGATGAGCCGCTGGATCGCCTTGCCGCCCGCCACGGACCCGGTGAACCCGGCCGCGACCACCGCCCGGTGCTGGACGAGGTCGACCCCCGCCTGCATGCCGTGCACCAGTCCGAGCAGGTCCGGGTACGGGAGCGCATTCCGTACGAGCTCGGCCACCCGCTCGGAGGTGCCCGGGTGGCCGGGATGCGCCTTCACCACGACCGGGCAGCCCGCGGCCAGCGCGGAGGCGGTGTCGCCGCCCGCCACCGAGAACGCGAACGGGAAGTTGCTGGCCGCGAAGACCGCCACCACACCGGGCAGCGGCTGCTTCATGCGCCGCACGTCCGGCCGCGGCGCCTCGGCGTGATCGATGATCACATCCAGGTAGCCTCCGTCCCTGATCACCTGGGCGAAGAACCTGAACTGGCCGGTGGTGCGGGCCACTTCGCCGCGCAGCCGTGCCTCGCCCAGCGCGGTCTCCTGGTCGGCGAGCCGCCACAGTTCGTCGACGTGCGCGTCCAGGGCGTCGGCGACGGCCTCCAGCGCGACCGCGCGGTCTTCCGCCGGGGTGGCCCGCCACGCCTGGCCCGCGGCCGCTGCGGCGGTGACCACCTGGTCGACCCCGTCGCGGTCGGTCTCGGGCACGCCGGCGCCCACGGGCTCACCGGTCCTGGGGTCGTATCCGTAGATCATCGAATGGCCCTTCGGAGTCTTGACACCTTCTCAGCCCGATTCTTACAGTTGCCGCATTCTGTCCACAAACCTGGCCCTTGTTCACATATATGGACGGCGATCATATGATCATCAGGCAGATCCACGTCACCCCCGTAGCCTTCAAGGATCCGCCCCTGCTGAACGCCGCCGGCGTGCACGAGCCCTGGGCTCTGCGCACGATCGTCGAAGTGGTCACCGACGAGGGCCTGACCGGGCTCGGCGAGACCTACGGCGACCTGGGCCACCTGTCCAAGGTCCGCGAGTGCGCGCAGGCGCTGATCGGCCTCGACGTGCACCACACCAACGAGATGTACGCGCGAATCGCGGCCACCGTCGGCGACGCCGTCAGCGACCTGCACGGGCTGACCGGGGTGGCCACCAAGGAGAAGAGCATCGACCGGGTGTTCTCCCCGTTCGAGGTGGCCTGCCTGGACATCCGCGGCAAGGCCGCCGGAGTCCCCGTGGTCGACCTGCTCGGCGGCCGGGTCCGCGACGCCGTCCCGTACAGCGCCTACCTCTTCTACAAGTGGGCCGGCCACCCCGGCCAGGAGCCGGACAGGTTCGGCGAGGCACTCGACCCGGCCGGGATCGTCGAGCAGGCGTCGCTGTTCATCAAGGAGTACGGCTTCACCTCCATCAAGCTCAAGGGCGGCGTGTTCCCGCCCGCCGAGGAGGTCGAGGCGATCAAGGCTCTGCGCGAGGCCTTCCCCGGCGTACCGCTCCGCCTCGACCCGAACGCCGCCTGGACCGTCGACACCTCCGTCTGGGTGGGCCGCGAACTGGACGGCGTGCTCGAATACCTCGAGGACCCCACGCCGGACATCCCCGGCATGGCGCAGGTCGCCGCCCAGGTGCCGATGCCGCTGGCCACCAACATGTGCGTCGTCACCCCGGACCACCTGCCCGAGGCCATCGCCGCCCGCGCGATCGGCGTGCTGCTGCTCGACCACCACTACTGGGGAGGCCTGCAGCGCTCGGCCCAGGTCGCCGCGCTCTGCGGCACGTTCGGCCTGGAACTGTCGATGCACTCCAACTCCCACCTCGGCATCAGCCTCGCCGCCATGACCCACCTGGCCGCCGCCACCCCCAACCTCACCCACGCCTGCGACACGCACACCCCCTGGCAGGACGGCCAGGACGTGGTCGCGCCTGGCGCGCTCCGCTTTTCCGGCGGCGCCGTCCCGGTGCCCTCCGGCGTCGGCCTCGGCGTGGAACTCGACCGCGACGCGCTGGCCGTCATGCACGAGCAGTACCAGAAGTGCGGCGTCACCGCCCGTGACGACACCACGTACATGCGCCGCTTCCAGCCCGACTTCACCGCGAGGAGGCCGCGTTGGTGAACCTCGCCTACGTCTACCCCTGGGACGTCGTCGGCGACCCCGCCGCCGCCGAGCGCATCGCCGCGCTCGGCGTCGACGCCGTCGCGCTGGCCGTCTCCTACCACTCCACCCGGGCGGCCACCCCCTTCCACCCCGCGCACCGCGTGCTCGACGTCCTGCACTCCGCCTTCTACCTGCCCGTACGGTCGCACGCCTGGGGCCGGCTCACCCCCGCCAGCCCCACCTGGACCACCCCCGACTCCTACCTCCTGGCCCAGGAGGCCCTGCGCGCGGCTGGCCTGCGCGTGCACGCCTGGACCGTGCTCACCCACAACGCGCAACTCGGCACCGCCTTCCCCCACCTGGTGGTACGGAACGCCTTCGGCGACCCGTACCCCTACGCGCTCTGCCCGGCGGCCTCCGACGTCGCCGAGTACTGCGAACGGCTGGTGCGCGAGGTGCTGGTGGCGGGCGAGCCGGACGGCCTCATCCTGGAGGGTGCCGGCTCCATGGGCTTCGCCCACCAGGGCGTCCACGAGAAGACGTCGGGCGCCGACTACGACCCGGACCTGATGTCCCTCTGCTTCTGCGCGTCCTGCGCCCCCCGCTACCCCGCCGACACCAGAACCCGCGTCCGCACCGCTCTCGACAACCCCCCGCCGATCGCCGACTCCCCCCTCAGGCCCGCCGCGGGCTCCCCGCACAGACCCAGCGCAGACTCCCCCCTCAGGCCCGCCGCGGGCTCCCCGCACAGACCCAGCGCAGACTCCCCCCTCAGGTCCGCCGCGGACTCCCCGCACAAACCCAGCTCAGACTCCCCGCACAGGCCCGACGCGGACTCCCGGCTCCAACCCAGGGCGGACTCCCTACTCAAACCCAGCGCGGACTCCCAGCTCAGACCCGGCACTGGCTCCCCGCTGAGGACCGATACCGACTCCCCACTGCGCCCTGTGGAGGCCGCCCTCGGCCCCCTGGCGGACGAAGTACGGGCTCTGCGGGTGGAGCTCTCGGCCACCCTCCGCCGCCGCCTCATCGCCGCGGCCCGCGACATCGCACCGGACCTCCCCATCACCCTGCACGCCAACCCCGACCCCTGGGCGACGGGCCCCTTCGCCGCCCTCCCGAGCGGCGAGCCGGGCGCCGACGTACTGGTGGGCAACTGCTGGGGCGACCCCACCGAGGACGCCGCCCGCCTCACCCACCTCTCCGAACTGTGCGCCCCCGGCCAACGGGTCGGCGCATACGTCCTGACCCTCCCCCCGCGCCCCGCCGACCCCGACCACCTGGCCGAACTCCTCACCACCTACACCAAGGCGGGCGCGTCGGAATTCCACCTCTACCACGCCGGCCTAGCGAGCCCCCAACGCCTGACCGCCATCACCCGCGCCCTGGAACTGACAGCCCCATAGCTCCCGCGGCGCTCGCCTCGGAGCTCCACCCCCCACCACGCCGATCCGGCGAGCCCCCAACCCCTGACCCTCATCACCCGCGCCCTGCGAACTACCAGCGCCATTGCTCCCGCCGCCCACGGCCTTACCACCACCACAAACGAGACAGCCACCGCGACGACGAACAAGACGCCCACCACCGCGACCACGAACGAGAGACCCACCACCGCGTCGCGCTACTACCACCGGCCCCCACCGCGCCGCATCTCTATCACCGAGACCCCACCACCACGCCGCACCTGCGGACGAGACCCCCACCGCGGCACTTCCCCACCCTCACGACAACCCCGCACAAGGGACGCGAAGGTGCGGCCACAGACCGCTTTTCCATACATCCACCCCTCCTTGCTGGAACGTTCGATACAGCGATATATCCGATAGCGCCCCGCCAACCCCTGTTCTACTTTTGGCAGGGGTCCGACTCCTTCCCGCCCAAGAGCGAAGCCTGTCCGCCTCACCACGCCGCTCACGAGAAGCCGAGCCCCGCGAACCACTTCATCGACACCGGATCGGACGGAAAGGGCTCAGGCTTTGGAGGACATCAAGGTCGTCTACCGGAAGTACGGCGGCACCCTGCACTGGAACCACCCCGGCACGGTTCTAGACGAGGACGAACACGGCGTCTGGGTCGCCGTACCAGCTGGGACATTCACCCGCAAAGGCAACGAAGGCCCGTCACACACCTGGCCAACCGACTCCGTGATCCTTTTCCCGCGCTCCGCCTGGTGGACCGCCACCTTCAACTCCCCGCCCAGCCGCGTCGAGGTGTACATCGACATCACCACCGTCCCGGAGTGGCACGACACCGAAGTCACCATGATCGACCTGGACCTGGACGTCATCAGAATGCGGGACGGCCGCCTCTACCTCGACGACGAGGACGAGTTCGCCGAACACCAGCTGACCCTCGGCTACCCACCAGAGATCATCGTCAAGGCCGAGGAAACAGCCCAGTGGCTCCTCCAAGCAGTTGACCGAGGCCTGGCCCCCTTCGCCGGCACCCACACCCGCTGGCTAACCCCCGGCGCGCCTTCATCCCCACCTCCCCACCGACTCCCATAACCACTCCCCACGTCGCCCTAGATGACCGGCCGAGACCTCGGACGACATCGGCTGACCTAATCCACCAGGACGACATCGGCTGACCTGATCCACTGCGCGGCATCGGGTGGCCTGACCCGCCCCGGGACAACCCCACCGAGAAGGACGCACTAGGACACCCCACAGAGACAGACACGCCGGGGCAGACAGATCTCCTGGACCCTGACCTACCGGGGCGGACAAACCCCGTGACCCGCCCCACCAGGACAGACCCAACCTCGCGACCCAACCCACGAGGACGGACAGATCTCCCGACCCGACCCACCAGGGCAGACAGATCTCGTGACCCCGCCTCACCAGGACGGACAGACCTCCCGACCTGACCCACCAAGGCAGTCAAATCTAGTGACCCGCCCGGTCGCGTCCGAGATGCGGTGTAAAAGTGAACGAGCGTAGGTTGCCGTGCTGAACCGACCAAAGTTCGCACTACGCAAGGACCTACGCTCGTGGCACGCACACTACCGCCCGTTCAGGCCATCCGCGCCGAGATCGA